>JBPCYD010000069.1:0-10108 GCA_051007895.1 Woeseiaceae bacterium | reverse complement strand
CCCGCCGCAACTGCCGGCAGGTACTGTTGTCGTTGTTCTTCGGTGCCGAATAGCGATATCGCGCCACTGCCGAGGCCCTGCATGGCGAAGGAAAAATCCGCAAGGCCGGAATGATAGCCCAGCGTCTCGCGGCACAGCGCCAGGCTGCGCACGTCCAGGTTATCGGCTGCGCCTCCCCAGGCTGCCGGCACGCAATTCCTCAAGATACCCGCTTGGCCCAGGTCGGCAACCAGGTCGCGGCAAAGATCGTCCACATCTCGGTCGTGCGGAAACTCGCGTTGCTGACACCAGGCATCCAGGCCATCTTTCAGTTGACGATGCCCCTGTTCCAGGAACGGCCAGTCGAGATAACTCCTGTCACTCATGCCCTAGTCGCCCTCAAATACCGGTTTTTCTTTTTTCACGAACGCGTTATAAGCGCGTTCAAAGTCTGCAGTCTGCATACAGATTGCCTGCGCTTGCGCTTCCGCCTCAATGGCTGCGTCGAGTGGCATATCCCACTCGAGGTTTAACTGATTCTTGGTGACGCCATGCGCGAAATTGGGCCCGGCCGCGAGTCTTGCTGCCATTGCGTGCGCATGCTGCAAGAGGTCAGCCGGTTCCGAAAGTGCATTAAACCAGCCCCAGCGCTCACCTTCGTCTGCGCTCATTGATCGGCCGGTAAAAAGCAGCTCCGATGCCCGGCCCTGCCCAATTATGCGCGGCAGGATTGCACACGCGCCCATATCCGCACCGGCCAGCCCGACGCGCGTAAACAGGAAGGCCGTTTTCGCACGGGCCGTGCCATAGCGAAGGTCACTCGCCATCGCGATCGCTGCCCCGGCGCCCGCGCATATCCCGTCAATCGCGCTGATGACCGGCTTCGGACAGTGCCTGATCGCCTTTACGAGGTCGCCGGTCATCCGCGTAAACCGGAGCAGCTCCGGCATTTCCATTTTTGTCAGTGGGCCGATGATCTCGTGTACATCACCACCAGAGCAAAAATTTTCGCCCGCTCCAGTGATGACCACCGCCTTTACATTCTTCCGCTCGACCAGTGCCCTGAAGGTGTCTCTTAGTTCGGCATACGATTCGAAAGTAAGCGGATTCTTCCGCTCGGGCCGATTCAAGGTAACGGTTGCTACACCGGCTGCATCGAGTTGCCAAAGAAAATGTTCTGGATTGAATTCCTGTTGCTCGGTCATTTGTCTCTCACATCACTTCGCCGCCGGCGACGGCAATTGCCTGCCCCGTGACCGACGCCTGCCGGCACAACCAGGCTACTGTATCGGCGACTTCTTCCGGCTGGATCAGTCGCCCCTGTGGATTCGCTTTTTCAAGTTCAGCCAGCGCTTCTCCCCTGCTGCGACCCGTCGCCGCAACAATTTTGTCGATCGCACGCGCAACAATGTCGGTGTCTGTGTAGCCTGGACAAACTGCATTGACGGTGATGCCCTTCGTTGCATACTCGAGCGCGAGCGCGCGGGTCATCCCTACTACGCCGTGTTTCGCGGCGCAATAAGCCGACACATAGGCGTATCCGCTTAATGCTGCGGTGCTCGCCACGTTGACAATTCGCCCGCTGCCTTTTTCCAACATCCCCTCGATCACAGCCCGGGAACAATTGTAAACACCGGTCAGGTTGACATTAAGCATGCTGTCCCAATGGTCGTCATCCATTTTCGCAAAGGGTGCTGCAACTGCGGCGCCGGCATTGTTGACAAGGATGTCGATAGTGCCACTCTCGTCGACAGCGGCACCAAATGACGTTCGAACCAGTGCCCGATCCGTGATATCGCAGGCCTGGAAGCGCGCGCCCAATTCTTGAGCTTTCGCCTGAAGCTTGTCGGCATTTCGACCGACAATCGTGACTACAGCGCCTTTGTCGATCATGATCTTCGCGATTGCCGCACCGATGCCGCTGCCACCCCCGGTGACAAGCGCGTGTTTGCCCTCGAACCAACTCAATGTAATGCCTCCAGGTTTATCACCAGCTCACTCACGCCGCTGCTTTCAGGCTTGCAAGTGTATCGGCAAAGACCTGGCCCTGTTCATCTGCGAGCGCCGCGCGATGGAGTTGGCGCACTGCGTCGCCGCGACGGTCATCCGGCAATTTGCGGACGGTATCGAGGGTGGCGCGATAGCGTGTCAAGCCGCGCTCATAGGTGTCGCCATAACCTTTTACGATTTCTATACAGTGCGCGATTGAGAGCGCGTAATCGTAGTCGCTGTCGACGTGCGCGCTAACGCGTTCAAGCCAGTCGTCGATCAAACGCTGTTGAATACCAAAACGATAGGTGCCGCGCCTGAATCGCCTGAATTTGGCGAGTAAATGCAACAGCAGAAAACCGGACAGGTTCGTCGTCGTAATGTTTTTGCCTTTACTCAGGAATCGCGCGGAAAACTTCCGGGCCCATTGCGAATTGATCAACCAGTTTCCCAACGAGGTGGGCAATGTGTCGGCAATCTCTTCGACACGAGGATGAAAATACTCGATTACGCGTACCGGTTGATCGGACGCTGCTGCGACATGGTCGCGAATACGTTCGAATCGAGTACCGCGGGTCTTCAACTCTGCAACACGAATCGTGTCCTCGTAGCACATCTGCAGCGCGAGTTGCCGCGCGACTTCGGTTGTCAGTGCATAGTTGCCGGATTCGCTGTCGACGCCGGCCAGCGTTTCGATTCTATCGAGATACTGGCTCGCGTAGCGGGCATCCTGGTATTCGAGTGTACGCAGGGCACCGTGCAGCGCCATGTTTTGTACAGACGGCGGCAAATTCTGTTCAATGCGTTTCGCGAGCGCTTGACCGTTCGGGCCCGTGGCCTCCGCAGTCTCCATCTCGACTGCCTCCGCTGCGGCAGCGGGCATGGCAGCACCATCGAAGCCAGCGGCAAAACCGCGCAGATTTTCGTCAACCGCCTTGCCTGTTTGCCGAATTGTTGTTTCAAACGCCTCGCGGGGAAATGGCAGTGCGCCGCTGGCAGCAATGGCGCCCAGAATAACCGAGCTGATGATGCTTCCCGTTGCGTCGGCCGCGGCCTGCATATCGAAACAGATGAAACTCTTCGACGCTTTGGTTGCGATATCAGTCAGCGGCGACAAATCGACGATGCCGTCGCCTAACGCCTCTTTCTCAGGCATCGAGTACACGCGATGACTGCTCGCGATCAGCGTTGAAATATTCGGCGTGACAAATCCTTTCTCGATTGCGCGTGCTGTCTCGGCCATTTCGCCGGCGATGACCAGATCGACGTCGCCTGGAATCGGGTATGGCGTAAACACGGGCATCCGGCCCGCATTGTCCAGGCTGCTCTTTGGGAAGAGTTCAACGCAGTAGACGGTTGCTCCGGTTCGCTGAGCGACGCCGGCAACATAGGTTGACTGCGCAATATAGCCATTGGCCTCGGCCGTGCTGACCATCCAGCCGGTCAGGACGCCACCGCCCTGCCCGCCAAGTGCCAGCATGGCGATTGAGATCGGGCGTTCCCGGCTATCCGCCATTAATTAAGCCTCATGCGACGCCGCTCCGCGCGATGTTGCAGCCAGCCAATCAAGGCACTGCGTAACTTCCAGAGAATGCGGTCCAGCGCGCCGGGATTGAAGATGATTTCGGCCTTGTAGAACGATGGACAGAGCACCGCTTCATGCGCAACTTCGCCGCAGTTGCCGCAACCGACGCAGCTGTTATCAACGAAAGAAACGGGTTGCCGCTTCAAGGGGTCGGGATTCGGTTTGACGGTGAGTGACGGGCACCCGCTAAGCCGGATACAGGCATGATCGCCGGTGCAGGTATCCTCATCAACACCGAAGCGCTCCTTTATCACACGCTTGCCATCTCCCACCGCTTTCGCAAACAGCGGTTTTTCACGACGCTGCTTGTTAAGCATGCATTCTGACTGCGCAACGAGCACTTTCGGGCCGGTTCCTTTTTTTGACACGGCTTCTTTGAGTGCCTTGCGCATTTCGCCGATGTCGTAAGTCCGGACAGTCCTGGCCCACTCCACACCGACACCCCGGGCGGCCTTCTCAATGGGATGTTGTGTGCTGCGGTTCTCTGTCGTTCCCTTTGTTGAGAGCAGATCCTGGCCGCCGGTTGCCGCAGCATAGTTGTTGTCGACAACGATAGTCAGGCCATCATTCTTGTTGAATACGGCATTACCGATACCGCTAGTCAGGCCGTTGTGCCAGAAGCCACCATCACCCATGATCGATATGGCAGGCTTGTCGCTTTCGGTATTAAATGCCGACGCCCCGGCCGCACCGAGGCCGTAACCCATCGTTGTGTTACCGATATTGAACGGCGGCAGAATCGAGAACAAGTGGCAGCCGATGTCGGCACTGACGTGAAAGTCACCCATTTCCTGCTGCAACATCTTGAGACTGGCGAAAACAGGGCGTTCCGGACATCCGGTACAAAGCCCTGGCGGTCGCGGCGGCACAAACTCTTTTAGCTCGCTGATAAAACCGGCGACGGTTTGCATCGGGTCCTCCGGCGGCTGGTATCTCGGCAAGCTGTAGCGGAGGAACCCGACGACGCCCGCCCGCAAGACCTGGCTCGTATATTCACCGGCCATCGGGAATGTGCCCTTGCCCACGAGGCGTGTATCGCAATCGCGATTGCGCAGCACGCTGTTGATCGACTGCTCGATGTAATTCGGCTGACCTTCCTCGACCAGCAGTACGGCACGTTTGCTGCCGCAGAAGGAAAGAATTTCATCATCGACGAGCGGATAAGTCACGTTCATGACGTAGATCGGTATTTCGGAATTTCCGAACGAATCGGCAAGACCCAGTCTCTCCAGCGTGCGCAGCAGCGAATTGTATAGACCACCCTGCACAATGATGCCGATCTTGTCGTTTACGCCATCAAAAACTTCGTTGAGGCCGTTTGCCTTGATGTATTCAACCGCAGCCGGCCAACGATCGTTGATTTTCTCCTGCTCGTGCTGGAATGAAGCCGGCGCCAGCACGATACGATCGACGTCCCGCTGAGGATTCTCCATTGCCTCGCGCAATGCCAGTGGCGGTGACTGGTTATCTTTGGCGATGAAACGCCCGTGTACATGACACGAGCGAATACGCATCTGCAGAAACACTGGCGTATTGCTGGCTTCAGATAGCCCGAACGAATGCTCAACAGCGGCAACGATGCTGGGCACATTGGGTCGCGGATCCAGCAACCACATCTGGCTTTTCATGGCGAACGCGTGCGTTCGCTCCTGCATGATGCTCGAACCCTCTCCGTAATCCTCGCCAACAATGACGACGACCCCGCCGGTAACACCACCGGAAGACAGGTTCGCCAATGCGTCGCTGGCAACATTGGTACCGACGGTCGACTTGAAAGTAATTGCGCCGCGTAGCGGATAGTTTACGGATGCTGCGGCCATGGCAGCCGCCGCTGCCTCATTGGCACTCGCCTCGAAATGCACGCCGAGTTCGCCAAGAATGTCCTGTGCGTCGGACAGAACATCCATCAAGTGCGATATGGGCGAACCCTGGTAGCCGCCGACGTAGGCAACACCGGATTGCAGCAAGGCCTTGGTTATTGCGAGTATCCCCTCACCCGCAAACTCTTCGCCGGCGCCGATCCGCAGCTTTTCTACTTCTTTTCGGAAGGATCGCTCAGCCATGCCGCCAACCATTCATCTTGTTATTCAGGAGTGTCTGCAGCAATCGCTGCCTGATTCGTATTGCCAGGAACCGTGCTCGAGGAGCATATCATTTTATATATAAAATATATACGAATTGACACCGAATGCTACATTAAAGCCTTTTAAAACAATGCTTTAATATCAAACATGTCGCCAGCCGTCAGTTCGCGTGTCTCTTCGGGAATTCAATCCAGTCCTAAATCAAAGCCGACATTTTGTTCGACTGTTGAGAATGCGCGAAACGCGATCAGCGTTTCGGTTTCGGTAATACCTTCAATCTGTCGCATGAAGCCGCTGACGACATCGGCAATCTGATCCAGCACTTTCACCTTCACGATTACTACCAGGTCGTAGCGACCGGTCACCGAGAAAACCTCGCTGACACCCTTCATGTCAGCAATTTCCTGCGCTAACTGGGGCGTCTTGTCCTTCTCAGTCTTTACCAACACGATTGCCGAAACCATCTACGTCTCCAGTTTTTCAATTTCGTTTTGTGGTCATCTTTTTATCGATTACTATTTTGAGCGCAGCGCGTATCTCTGAATCTTGCCGGTCTGCGTCTTCGGCAGCGCATCAATATACTCAACTTCGCGGGGATACTTGAACGGTGCGATTGCCTGCTTCACGAAGTCCTGCAGCTCTTTGGTCAACTCGTCGGATACACGCTGGCCCTCACTTAAGACCACGAAAGCCTTGGGAACATGACCGCGATCGGCATCCCGCGCCGCAACGACGGCACATTCCGCAACGGCTCCGTGGCCAAGCAATGCCTCCTCAACTTCCGGGCCGCTGATGTTGTAGCCGGATGAGATAATCATGTCATCGCCTCTCGCGACATACCAGTAGTGTCCATCTTCATCACATTTGAATACGTCGCCCGTCAGGTTCCATCCACCCTTCACGTAGTCACGCTGACGCGGATCATCGAGATACTTGCAGCCGGTCGGCCCACGAACCGCCAGCAAACCTTCTTCCCCTGCTGGAAGTTGATTGAGATCGTCGTCAACCACACGCACCTCGTAACCTGCTGTCGGGACGCCCGTCGACCCGGGTTTATCGTTGCAACCCGTTGTCGATAGAAATATATGAATCATCTCTGTCGCCCCGAGCCCGTCGATCATCGGTACACCCGTCTTCTCCATCCACTCAAGGTAAACAGGTTTTGGCAAATGCTCTCCCGCGGATACCGCAATTCGCAGTCCCGACACTTTGCCGACATGCTCATCAGACAGCAGCACCTTGTATGCCGTCGGCGCAGTAAAACTGATCGTCGCGCCCATACTCTGTATCGCTTCGGCCAATACCGGTGGGGGCGCGGCCTCCAGTAAAATAGTGCTTGCGCCCGCGTGCAGCGGAAACGCCAGCAACCCGCCCAGACCGAATGTAAACGCCAACGGCGGCGAGCCGATAAACACATCGTCCGGCGTGGGTTTCAGAACATTCGCACTCACCGTGTGGCACATGGACATCACGTCCCGGTGAAAATGCATGCAGCCTTTCGGCTTGCCCGTCGTCCCGCTCGTAAAAGCAATCAGCGCAACATCGTCACTGGAGGTCTCGACCGCAGCGTACGCCGTGCTCGCCGTTTCCATGCCTTCGAGAATCTCGTCAGAGGTAATCAACTGTTCAAGCGGCAGGTTTCGTACTTCGTCGATTAGACGCGAATCGCAGATGCCGAATTGTGCATGGGCTTTGGTAGCGATAACGGAGAGTTCCGACTCACGGAGAAGCGGCATCGTGGGTACGGCGACGGCTCCGCATTTGAGTACGGCGAGGTAGCAAGCAGCAAACAACGGCGAGTTTGGATACCGCAGCAATACGCGATTGCCCGGAGCGACACCAATGTCATTGACGAGAAAATTGGCGATGCGGTTTACTTTTTCCAGCAGGTCACGATAGGTCCAGGTACTGTCCGCGCCACGGATCGCAACACGATCTCTGTTGCCCGATTGAATCTGCCTGTCGACCAGCTCAACCGCGCAGTTCAGTTGCGGTGGATACCGCAGTTCGGGCAAATCGAACGTTAATTCAGGCCACTCGTTCTCTGCCGGGAGATTGTCCCTGGTAAATGAATCGGAGTGAGCAGACGGATGCACTGAATCTCTCCTTAAGTGACCGAGTGTTTCTTTGAAAACTCGGAATCCTCGTACGAACGTGACTCCAGTATGTCGCGCAGGATTTCTACCGCGTCGAAAACATCGGTGTAGCGCATGAATAACGGGGAGAAACCAAACCGCATGTTATCTGGCGCACGAAAATCACCGATGACGCCGCGCGCAATGAGGTTCTGCATTATGGCGTAGCCTTTCTTGTGGCCGTAGGACAGGTTCGCACCTCGCTGACGAGCATCACTGGGAGAACGCAATTCGAGTCCCAGGCCGCTGCAGGTTTCTGCGACCATACGCTGAAACAGGTCGCTCAACGCAACTGCTTTCTCGGTCATGGCCCGCGGGTCCGCCTCCAGCATCAGGTCTACACCGGCTTCGAGGGCGGTAGCGCTCAGGACGCCGGTCGTACCACACAACAGTTGGCGTGCGCCGTCGGCCGCTTCGAAATCGTCCGTGAACTTGAAAGGGTCCGCGTGCCCGAACCAGCCACTTAGTGGTTGTGACATGGTCGCGTGGTGTCGCTTTGCGGCATATATGAAAGCCGGCGCGCCCGGCCCGCCGTTTAAGTGCTTATACCCGCAGCCGACGGCGAAATCCGCTTCGCTTGCATTCAGATCCGTCGCCACGGCACCGGCAGAGTGACTCAGGTCCCATACGACCAATGCCCCGGCTTCATGCGCGAAACGCGTAATTTCGGTCATCGGAAAGATTTCACCGGAGACGTAATGCACATGGGTCAGCACAACGACCGCTGTTTCCGCATCGATTGCATCGACAACCGCTTCGCGCGGGCGAATATCGACGTCGAATGCGTTGCCTGTAAAACGCTTGAATCCATCAAGCACATACAGGTCGGTTGGAAAATTGCCGGCCTCGGAGACGATTTTCGTCCGCTCGGGACGCAGGCCGCACGCAGCAGCAACGGCTTTGAACAGGTTGACGGAGGTGCTGTCGCAGACGACAGTCTCTCCCTGCTCAGCGCCAATCAACCTGCCGATCTTGTCACCAAGCCGCCAGGGAATATCGTACCAACCCGATTTATTCCAGCCACGTATCAGCTGTTGGCCCCACTCGTCGGTAACGGCCGCCGCCATGCGTTCCCGCGCACTGATCGTAAGCGGTCCCAACGAATTGCCATTCATGTATACCAGGCTTTCCGGGATCACAAATCGCTCGCGAAATTGTGCAAGCGGATCGTTCGAATCCATCTGGGACAACGCGTCGCGATTAAGGGAGCTTTTCTGGGCTGTGGCTGTCACAGGGCCGCACGTCGCATTTTCATTTCGATCTGTTCTTATTATCGTGGCTTCACTGAAGCCAGATTATTTCACAAAATCAGACGATAAGCTGAGATCGGCAGACGCAGCCTGGAATCGCGGATCCACCGTTACTCAGGAAGGATAATCAGGATTCGCGGTCGTCGATTACTCGTATCGCTTTGCCTTCAGATCGAACCACGGCGCCAGAATCGCCGACCTCGATCGTCGCGCTAACACCGATATAGTCCTTGACGTCCTTGCGCAGCCGACCGGCCAATTCTGCAGCGTCCGCCCCGGCCGCCTCGACCGTCTTTTCCACGCAGATCGTAACGACATCCATTTGCCCGTCGCGAGACACCCTGATCTGGTAGTGCGGCGCAAGTTCATTCAATGCCAGAACACGCTCTTCGATTTGCGTCGGAAATACGTTTACGCCACGAATGATCAACATGTCGTCGCTGCGGCCAGTGATCCGGTCCATGCGGCGCATGGGTCGCGCGGTACCCGGCAGCAGCCTGGTCAGGTCACGAGTCCGGTAACGGATGATCGGCAACGCCTCCTTGGTGAGGGAGGTGAATACGAGCTCACCCAGTTCGCCGTCTGGCAGTGGTTCTCCGGTTTCCGGATTGACGATTTCCGGGTAGAAATGATCTTCCCAGATGGTTGGCCCGTCCTTGGTCTCTATACATTCGTTCGCAACGCCGGGACCCATCACCTCGGACAAGCCGTAAATGTCCATTGCATCGATGCCGCATCGTTGTTCGAGTTCGGCGCGCATCGAATCGCCCCAGGGTTCGGCACCGAAAATGCCGACCTTCAGCGAGGTCGCCGCCGGTTCGAGGCCCTGCTTATCGAATTCATCTGCAATATTCAGCATGTACGAGGGTGTGCACATGATGATATCGGGCTCGAAATCCTGAATAAGCTGGACCTGCTTTGGTGTCTGCCCGCCGGACATCGGAATGACTGTCGCGCCAAGCTTCTCCGCGCCATAATGCGCGCCGAGTCCGCCGGTAAAAAGTCCGTAGCCGTAGGCAACATGGATTTTGTCTTCCGGCCCGCCGCCACTGGCGCGAATTGATCGCGCAACGACTGTCGCCCAAA
>JBPCYD010000068.1:0-3627 GCA_051007895.1 Woeseiaceae bacterium | reverse complement strand
ACGGGCGAATCTCCGCTCACATGCGAATGACCGTCGACAAAGCCCGGTGTAACGGTGTTGCCTGCTGCATCGATGACCACGGTGTCGGCGTCGGCAAGCGCACGAATCTCTGCGTTGGACCCTACCGCTGAAAATTTGCCATTCTCAACCGCAAAGGCCTGCACCTTCGGCGCCGCGGGATTGACGGTAAAGACATCACCGTTGACGACGATCAAATCAGTGGCGGCCAGTACCGGTCTACTGATTAGCTGAGCAACTGCCGGGCACAATAAAATCACAAATATTATTTTTAAAACAATAACTTGAACATTATTTTTCATGTAATTTAGCGCCTCTTGCATTGATCGGAAAGACAAATCCTGCCGCGAATCCAGGCAAGCCAGTGATCTTACTTGTTAGATTATTCAACCGCCGTCTTTGGCCCGAGTTTCAATCATGATCAGTTCAGCGTCAAACAGTTGGCGGTAGGTTTGGTCCTTCCCCTGATTGTCGATCCAGTGGTCAACATAGTTCTTGAGCGCGTAGTCACGCGGCATCAATAATCCGAACTCGAAGGTATTAAAGGGTGCATCCCGGTTGGTAACCTCGAGGTCCGGGTGAATAATTTCCTGCACCGCAGCCTCCACGGCATCCGTCACCATGACGTCTGCAGCGCCTGAAATTATCTTATCGAAAACGGTCAGGTTGTCCGCATTCAGCACAATCGTCGCCTGCGGAAAATGCTCACGGGCGAACGACTCATTCGTGCCTCCTGGATTAACGATGACGCGGACACCGGCACTGTTAATGTCCGCGACGGTGCGGAAACGCTCCGCGTTTTCGTCGCGCGTTATCGCAACCTTGCCGCTGGCCATGATCGGAATACTAAAGAACGCGATGCTCAAACGTTCTGGCGTTATGGTTATGCCGCTCATGCCAATATCGAATTTATCCGCGAGCAAGTCGTCCATTAGGGTTGGCCAGGTCGTTTGCACAAACTCGACGTGAACGCCTAACTCATTGGCTAACTTCCGAGCAAAAGCGATATCGACCCCCTCTAATGTGCCGGATCCATCGCGGCGGTAAGAAAACGGTACGAAATCGCCAGTTGTCCCTACTCGCAGCGTCTCGCTGCTCCGAATCGCGTCCAATTTTGTGCGGGTTTCCGGTGAGCCTGCGCAGCCGGTTGCGAGCGTCAATAACAGGCAGACGCACAGTAGCCGAATGGTCGAGAAAAACTGTCTTTTCAGCGTGTCGATTGCCATGCTTGAATCCGCGGGTTTGACGATCAGGTTGGCACCAATATGGCGTGTCGAAAACGGCGGATTGCTCAGGAGCGCAGTGACTTTGCCACATCGAGAAGCCTGTCAATATCTTCCTGATTGTTGAAAAGCGCGACACCTGACCGGACCTGCGTGCCACCCTCCCTCAGCGACACCTTGATGCGAGCATCTTCGAATCGGGTGGCCACCACGGACGGCTCGACGCCGTGCCTGAATGCGACGATCGGCGAGGCGTTCCCGATCGGCGTCAGTACATTGAAGCCGAGACCGCGCAGCTCGTTATTCAATGTATTGGCGAGGGGTACAACATGTGCTTCGATGTTATCGACCCCTACGTCCAAAACGTAATCGAGCGCGGCCCGCATCTGGTATATCGATCCGAACGCCGGCGTCGCATAACCGTATTTCCTGGCGTCCTGGTAAAAATGAAACTCGCCGGGCTCGGGCTCGTTCTCAAGCTGGCGCCAGCCGATCCTGTCCATATCGATGCGATCGAGTAATGTGCTACGCACAAAGAACGGGGCCACACCGAAGCCGGCAAGCAGCCACTTGTAACCACCTACCGTAAAGAAATCGACGCCGGTTTCTTTGACGTCGAGTGGCACTGCACCAACACCCTGAATCGCATCAACATAGAGATAGGCACTATGGGCATGTGCCAGCTCTGCCAGCCCGTGCAGGTCCTGACGGTAGCCATTCTGATGCGATACCCAGGATACGGAGACGACCTTTGTCGTTTCGTCTACGTGTTGCGCGAAAGCGTCCACCGGCGTCGCTCCGGCAACATTTTTGACAACACGCAAATCGATGCCCCTGGTTTCAACAAGATGGTTGTAGAGGAAGACGGTCGTGTCGTAATGCAGGTCATCAATGACGACGCTGTCGCCAGGCTGAAGTTCGAGCGCGGTGGTGACGACGTTTTCGCCCTCACTCGTTGTTGACAGGAGTCCAATTTCCCCGATATTGGCGTTCACGAGTCGGGCGAATCGCTGGCGCAATGACTGCGTCTCTTCGAGCATAGCGCCGAGACTGATCGGATCGCTGGCCTTGGCCTGATGAAATGCGACGACCGCGTCTACGACCGATTGCGGCGACGGGGCGATGTAGGGTGAGTTCAGGTAGGTCCATTTATCGAGGACCGGAAAATCAGATCGACAATTCAGCGGGTCATCGTCCGCAGCAGATTGCGCACCCCGTGCCGACGAGGCCACGCCTGATGCCATGGCTGCCGTAGCCAAACCCATAAAATCACGTCGAGAGAAATCCATCGCTGACTCCGGTTGCCGAAACAGGCAGATACTCTACCTCAATCGATTGCGGGCGAGCCAATGCGCTGCAGTGGGCACAGGCTACTGAGCAACCAGGCTGCAGAACCGGTCGATTTCCGTTTCTGTATTGAAATAGTGAACCGACGCACGGGCAAGTTCTCTGATTCCTCTACTGGAGAAATCCAGCTGCGCCGACTCGCGATTGGTTACCGAGATGTTGACGCCCATCGGGCGAAGCCTGCTGGCCAACGTGGCAGCAGTTTCGCGATTGGACTCAAACGTAACAATGCCGCACTTTTTTTCACCGAGATCACGGATTGTGATGCCATCTACCTGTCCCAAGCGGTCACGAAAATACGCTGCCAGGTGCAAGATGCATTCTTCTATTCTCGAAATGCCGATTTTCTGCGCATAATCTACCGCCGCCGCCAAACCAATACGGCCAGCCACGTAACTCTCCCAATTCTCAAATCGCCTGGCACCGGGCGCAATATCAAACGAGTCTTTTTCACGCCACGTCGCTGCGCGCATGTCGATAAACGGCGGATCCAGCTGATCAATAATCTCGTTTGATACATAGAGAAATCCCGTACCGCGAGGTCCGCGCAGAAATTTCCGGCCTGTGCCACTTAATACGTGACAACCAATCTTTGCGACATTCACTTCTAATTGTCCAACTGACTGGCATGCGTCCAGGAAATACAGGAGACCGTGATCCCGCGCAAAATGTCCGACTTCCTCTGCAGGATTGACCAGACCACCCTGCGTTGGAATATGCACAAGATTGATCACTTTCGTGGTCGGCTTCATCAGCGCCGGCAGTGCACTGACATCAATTTGTCCATGTTCGTCCGACGATGCGATATCGATATGGATGCCGAGCCGATTCGACAGATGCAGGAAAGCCAGGTAGTTGGATGCGTATTCAGCTACGTGAGTAATCACTCGGTCTCCGGCAGCCAGCGGCAGAGCGTAAAACGCCATGTCCCAGGCCCGGGTGGCGTTTTCGACAAACGCGATCTCGCTCGACTGGACGGACAAAAGACTGGCGAAACCTGAATAGAAACCGTCAAGATCATCACTCGCCAATGCTGCCG
>JBPCYD010000067.1:0-3529 GCA_051007895.1 Woeseiaceae bacterium | reverse complement strand
ATGACGACGGCGTCATGGCCGTCTTGCTCGGCGGCGGCATACCCAATGCCACTGCGTCCATCATGGCGCTGGGACTCGATCCCCGCTTCGACCTGTCAAAAACGTACTGGCTGGTTGCAGGAGTAGCTGGCGGCGATCCGGCAGATATGTCGCTGGGTTCTGCGGCGTGGGCCCGTCATGTCGTTGACGGTGACCTTCACTACGAGATCGATGGCCGGGAGATTCCTGAGGAATGGCCGTACGGCATCATTCCCCTGGGAGAGGACGAGCCGACCACCAATCCGGAAGACATCGAGAGGTCCTCGCGTCTCGGCACAATCGCATTCAGCCTCAACGAACAGCTGGTTGACTGGGCCTTTTCGATTACCAGGAATATTAAACTTTCGGACGCATCCGGTATTGCGGAATACCGCAATCGGTTTGACGGCTATCCGGCGGCGCAAAGACCACCCTTTGTGACGGTCGGTGATTCACTCAGTGCAAGCACTTACTGGCACGGCGAGTTGCTCACCGAGTGGGCGAATGACTGGCTGCAGCTGTATTCGGGAAAGGATGCGAATTTCATGACGTCAAGCATGGAGGACAGCGGAACGCTGACCGCATTGCATCGGCTCGGACGTATGGGCTATGTCGACACCGAACGCGTCCTGGTTCTGCGCACTGCCAGCAACTACACGATGCCTCCGCCCGGTAAAACGGCGGACTGGAGTCGGTCCGTGCCCTACCCCGACGGCGGACGCCCGGCACTAGAGTCAGCATTCGTTGTTGGCAACGTCGTTGTGCAGGCGCTCGTTGCCGACTGGTCGCGTTTCGCAGATCAATTACCGCATGCGGAAAACGCCAATAATTAGGCCGCTATCTTGGAATCATTTTTTGCGCTGAAAAAAAACGGCACCAGTGCACGCACTGAGTCGATGGCCGGGTTGACTACTTTCCTTGCGATGGCTTACATCACCGTGGTCAATCCTTCGATCCTCGCAGATGCCGGTATGGATTTCGGCGCTGTATTCGTTGCGACCTGTATTGCCGCCGCATTCGGTTCCATCGTAATGGGTCTCTGCGGCAACTACCCGATCGCCCAGGCGCCTGGCATGGGCCAGAACGCGTTCTTCACATTCGGTGTCGTCCTGGGCATGGGACACGAGTGGCAAACTGCGTTAGGAGCAGTCTTCATCTCCGGGGTGATCTTTGTCGCTCTTAGCGTGTTCCCGGTCAGGGAGTGGCTCGTCAATGCGATACCACACAATCTGAAGCTGGGCATGGCTGCCGGTATTGGCCTGTTCCTCGGATTTATCGCGCTCAGGAATGCCGGAATCGTCGTCGATAATGAGGCAACGCTGGTCGGCCTCGGTGACATCGTAAGCTTTGAGCCAATGGTCTGCATACTCGGGTTTGCAACGATTGCCGCGTTGTCTGCGCGCAAGATCACGGGCGCCGTCATCATCGGAATACTCCTTGCGACTGCGCTCGGTTGGATTTTTGGCGATACCGATTTCCGGGGCATCGTCGCTTTACCGCCCTCTCCCGCGCCGGTATTTCTGCAACTCGATATTGCGGCGGCCTTGCAGTTGTCGATGGTTACCGTTGTGCTCTCAATGCTCATTGTTGATGTCTTCGATACGGCCGGCACACTCGTCGGTGTATCTACGCGGGCGAATCTTCTTGATGAGAATGGCAATCTGCCCAGGCTGAGAAAAGCACTGCTGTCGGATTCAAGCGCCACGGTGGTCGGCGCCCTGGCAGGTACATCCTCAACCACCAGTTATATCGAGAGCGCAGCCGGTGTTGAGGCCGGCGGACGAACCGGACTGACAGCAGTGGTCTGTGGATTGCTATTCCTGGGTTGCCTGTTCTTCGCGCCCCTCGCGCAAAGCGTACCGGCATACGCGACTGCTTCCGCGCTGCTATTCGTCGCCTGCCTGATGGCGCGAAGCCTGGCCAATCTTGATTGGCACGATATTACCGAAAGTGCCCCGGCGGTGGTTGCAGCGCTGGCAATGCCACTGTCTTTCTCGATTGCAGAAGGCATTGGATTAGGGTTCATCAGCTACGTTCTCATCAAGGCCATAAGCGGCCGTGCCGGCGATTGTTCCATTGCTTCGTATGTCGTCGCTGTCATCTTTGGCTTGAAATACGTCTTCCTGTGAGCCTGGTGTATCGGAATGAATACCCCATTCCGACCCTCTGTTTTTGCCCTGATCCCAATCATTATTAGTCAGCGATCGTCGCAATTCATATACAGGCGTGCCCCAATGTGACAAAGATTGTCAGCTCGAATTTGACATAGATCCGGGAAAATCGAGACCTGGGTCACACTCTTTACCGGAACGGGTCGAATCCGGCTACTTGGCATGAGCCTTGCAAGTGTAACTTGCATTGAGGAGATTACCGGAGGCTAAGCCAATGGGTGTCGATACCAAAATATTGCCGGCTCTTCAGCCGGGAGAAACGTACACTGAAGATGACTTTCTTCTAGTGCAGACCAGTACCAGCAATGATGGTCAGACAACCGCTGATATCGAACGTATGTTCACAATGAAACGTGAAGATGACGAGGAACGCTGGGGCTTTAAAACCGTGACGTCGATGATGAAGATGTCGCGCGAAGAGGCCATGATGCTGGCACAAGCCTATGCCGAGAGCCATGATATTCCGGTGATTTACGAACAGCACGAATAAACTATTTGGTATAGCACGATTCTTCGTGCATTCCGCAGGCACAACGCGCTAGAGCCGTTTCGGCGCATCATCAGAATCCAATCGGTGAGGACGATTATCTAACGATCGCTGTACCAGGTAACGTAAGCGCGGTATGTCTGCGGCTCGATAGGATGAAAGTGCACGCCGGCAACACCGCCCGGTGGCTCTGACTGTAGTCGAGACTCGTAGTAGTAGGTTATGTCGTCATCGCTCGAGTCAAAGGCATTTAGCAGTTCAATGCGAAAATCCAGGTTCTTTCTCTTGTAGCCCAGTCCCAGGTTCCAGACAGTTGAGTCACCCGAGCGAATACTGCCATTCTCGAGCAGTGGCCTATCACCGAAATGCCGCACTCGTACGGTGCTATACATCCCGTTTTCAGAACTCGCAACAATGCCCGCAGCCATTACCCGCTCCAGGCTGCCGGGAATTTCATCTTCTCCGTTACTCGACCCTGTATACGCTGAACGTGTCAGCGCAAGTTCGAAATCAACCAGCAAGTTGTCGTTCAGACGATAGTAAGCCGGAACTTCGAGGCCGTAGCGCCTGCTGGCGCGAGTTGGCTCTGTATTTCCGGCATCGCCCACAAACAGCAATTCCGAATCCAGCTCAAGAATCCACAACGATGCCGATACATTCAGCCGACCTTCGCTGATATAGCGAAATCCGACCTCGGCACCCTCTGACCTCACAAGCGGATCAACCTTGTCTGCCGGCAGACCACTCACAGGGTCAATGGAGATGACGGTTCCACGTGCGTCGTTACTGTGATATCCGAATCCTGCGCTGAAATAGGCGTTCATTTTTTTCGAGAGCGTACGAACAATGTTCA
>JBPCYD010000066.1:0-8428 GCA_051007895.1 Woeseiaceae bacterium | reverse complement strand
GGGAGTGATGGTCGCAGCATCAACGGGAGTGATGGTCGCAGCATCAACGGGAGTGATGGTCGCAGCATCAACGGGAGTGATGGTCGCAGCATCAACGGGAGTGATGGTCGTAGCATCAATGGCAGCGATGGTCGCAGCATCAACGGAAGTGATGGCCGCCTGTTGCTTGTTGGCCAGGTCAATTACGTCGGCGAGGATTTCGTATCAGTCCTTGGGCAAACCGTTTTCATGGATCGTGCAATTGTTCGGGGAATCCGGATCGGGGCTTCGGTCGCGGTTTACGGGTCGATCGATATCGATACTGGAAGCATAGCTGGCGCATCCGTGTTGGCACGATCAAGCGTTGGTGGCGTGTCATACCTGACCGGAGTGGTTGATTCTGTCGATACCGTGAAAGGTACTGCAGTAGTTAGCGGCATGAATGTTGACTATACGTCTCTGCTTTCCACCGGATCTGCGCCAGGAGTAGGCGATATGGTTGCTGTTACCGGTCGTGAGTACAAAGGGGCAGGACTGTTGGTGGCCGATCCGCAATTGCGAGTGGAATTACGCTAGAAGTTGCAGGCATAAAAAAGTCGGCGTCCTTGCCGACTTAGGTCTCGTATCACACTAAGGAGATGCGAGGGTTGGAGAAGCCGTCCCTGAGCGATTAGGAACGACTCGCGTGCAACTATAGGAAGATCGTGGACTGATTGCTGTGACCAGTCTCACAATAAGAATTCCAGCAAAACAAAAGGGCGCCAATTGGCGCCCTTATTGTTAAATCTCTGAAATATTAAGTTAAGCCATGGCGATTATTCGTCCGTCTTCGCCAATGATTCGATGTGTGCCTGGAACATATCATTTGACACCTTCTGTCGTAGTTCTTCGACGGAACTGTCGAAAGGTGGCGGGCTGGACTCTCTAGAATCCTCTCTCAGGATAACGTGCCAGCCAAATTGTGTTTGCACAGGTTCTTTTGTGAATTGTCCGTTTTCAAGCGCACCGACCGCGGCGGAGAATTCGGCAACCATCTGCGTTGGAGAAAACCAATCCAGGTCACCGCCGTTGGGTCCGGTTGGTCCGGTAGATTTTTCTTTCGCCAGCTCTTCAAAATTGCCGCCGTCATTCAATTCGGCGATGACGAGTTCTGCCTCGCCCTGGGTTTCAACGAGAATGTGTCGCGCTTTGAAATCCAGCGGCGGGTAAAGCTCGAGCTGTGATTGGTATTCGGCTTGTAATTGTTCGTCGCTCACTTCCACTTTTTCGAAATAGTCAGCAGCGGCAGCCTGGAAAATGATGCTTTGTCTCTGCAGTTCAATCTGAGCTGCAACCGTCGGGTCTGCTGCATATTGGCTCGATGACTCGTCAGTTGCCAACGCATAAATATTGCGCAACTCTGTCATCAGAAACTCGCGTTGCTCCGGGGTAGCAGTGGCTCCCTGGCCCCCGAGCCTGCTTTGGAAGTACAGATCAACAACGGCACTGTCGACGTCGACACCGTTGATTGTGAAAATGGTCTCGGCACCAGCCTGGCCGGCCGAAAATGCTCCCGCCGCCAGCAAAGCGATTGTGGTAATGCGCCTGCTGCGTCTACAGGAACGGTTCAAAAAGTCCATGTCTAGGGTCCTTTGGTAAGGTGTAATCAAATGGAAGGTTAGTGTGTCAGCGCTCGGACGGAGTCAATGCCTTGATCCGGAGCGCGTGAATATCGGTCTGTAATAGCTGAGTCAACGCATCATAAACCATTCTATGGCGCGCAACCCGGTTTTGGCCCTCAAATTCAGCAGATACGATGGTGATATCGAAGTGCCCTTTCCCATCCTTGGCACCATCATGGCCCGCATGTAGTTGACTCTGATCCTTGATCAATAGTTCCGTCGGTACGAACCGGTTTTCCAGCGAATCCCGAATGGAGGCGACTCGTTGGTCGTTCACGGCAATACTTTCTTGAATGGCTTGACCACAACGCTCTGGTATACGCCAGCGGCAATATACGGATCGTCGTCTGCCCAGTGCTGTGCCTCCTCGAGTGACGGGAAGTCCACAACAACAAGGCTACCGCTAAATCCCGCTCCACCCGGATCATTAGCGTCTATGGCCGGATGCGGCCCGGCGATCAATAGCCGGCCCTGGTCGAGCAGGTCATTCAGACGCTTCAGGTGCGCATCCCGTGCCTCCATTCGTCTGGCCAAACTGTCTTTTACGTCTTCGCTGATGATCGCATACCACATATATCAGGATTCCGTCTCGCTGGATTGTGACTGGTCGCCGCCGACTTTCGTCAGCCAGATTGCTTGTCCGATGATGAAGACCAGGCTTAAGCCCATCAGACCAAAAACTTTGAAGTTCACCCATATCTGCTCGCTGAAACTATACGCCACATAGATATTGAGTATCCCGGCAACGACAAAGAACGTAACCCAGCTGAGATTGAGCCTGATCCATTGCTCGGGGCTGAGCGTTGCCGCTTCACCGAACATTCTTTGGACTATCGGCTTTGTGCCAATCCACTGACTGCCGAGGAATACCAGGGCGATGATCCAATTGAGGATTGTCGGTTTCCAAAAGAGGAAATACGGATTACGAAAATACAAGGCCGCGCCGCCGAAAATCAGCAGGGCGGCGGTGGAGCCGAGATACATCCGGTCGAGTTTTCCGACCATGAGCCACTTGGCGGCCAGCCCGATCGGCATGGCAGCCATCAGGACGACGATCGCAAAATAGAGATCTTCGTATATATAAGCGCCAAGAAATGCGAGGAGTGGCAGGAAATCTGCGAGAAGTTGCACTGGTAAAGTCAGTTCGATCTGGTCAGGTGGGCCGGAATAATAGCCTAATTTCAGCGTTAGTCGAAATTAGGCATTTATGCGGGCGAGCGCCCAAATGTGTCGTTACAATCCGCGCATGGCGCGTCTAGTCGAAATTCACCCGGCCAATCCGCAGCAGAGGCTGATTGCGGAGGTTGCGGCTGCCATTCGTAGCGGGGGGATAATCGCCTATCCGACAGATTCCAGCTACGCGCTCGGCTGCCATATTGGCAACAAGCGGGCTATGGACCGCATCAGCCAGATCAGGCAAACCGACAAGAATCACAATTTCACACTGATTTGCACAGATTTATCCGAAATCAGTCTGTTCGCGAAAGTGGAAAACTGGGCCTATCGCCTGATCAAGTCCCTGACTCCAGGACCCTATACGTTCATTCTCAGGGCAACCCGGGAGGTGCCAAAGCGTCTGCAGAACGCGCGCCGGCGCACCATTGGATTGCGCGTGCCAGACAATGCGATCGTCCGGGCACTATTGGAATCGCTGGGGGAGCCCATAATGAGCTCAACGTTGCTTCTACCGGGCGACGACTTGCCACTAAACGATGTCTATGAGATCGAAGATCGTATCGGTGGCAGCATTGATGTCATCGTCGCGGGTGGCTCAGCCGGAATTGGGCCAACCACTGTTCTTGACCTGACCGAGGGTTCGATCGAGGTATTGCGCAAGGGGCTCGGAGACGTGAGGGCGCTCGCGTGATTGCAAAAATGAACTGGACTCAGTCGCATATAAGTAGGCTAAAATGCCGCTTCTTCGCTCGAGAATCTGATGAAACCTGAACTCACAGTGCTGACCAGCAAAGATGCCCCGAAACCGGCCGGGCAGGAAGAGCAGCAGCCGGCTCAGGGAGAAATGCCCTTTGCTGTCGTCGATGGCGAGCCGGTAACCCAACTTCCGCAGGATCTCTACATCCCGCCATATGCGCTGCAGGTTTTCCTGGAGGCCTTTGAAGGCCCGCTGGACCTGCTGCTTTACCTGATTCGACGGCAGAATCTGGACATCCTCGACATTCCTATTGCCGAAATCACGCGGCAATACGTCGAATACATCGAGTTAATGAAGGAAATGCAGCTTGAGCTCGCCGGCGAATACCTGCTGATGGCGGCCATGCTTGCTGAGATCAAGTCCCGGATGCTACTGCCGCGGGCCGAAACTGAAGAAGAGGAAGAGGAAGATCCGCGTGCCGAGCTCGTGCGCCGGTTGCAGGAATACGAGCGCTTCAAAAAGGCCGCAGAGGAGTTAAGCGAGTTGCCTCGCCTCGAGCGCGACATCCATGTGGCGACGGTGGAAGCGCCGGAACGCAAAGTCACCACACAGTTGCCGGATGTCACTTTGAAAGAGCTACTCCTTGCGTTTCACGATGTACTTAGACGAGCGGAGATGTTTTCCAATTTGCACTTGCAGCGAGAACCCTTGTCCGTTCGTCAACGAATGTCCGAAATTCTCGTTCGAATTAAAGGCAACTCGTTCTCTTCGTTCGCGGATTTGTTTGATGCGGAAGAAGGGAGAATGGGTGTGGCCGTCACCTTTATCGCGATTCTCGAACTCTTACGTGAAACGGTCATTGAGGTTGTGCAGGCCGAGGCGTACGCACCGTTACATGTGAGGGTCGCCTCGTCGGTAAGACTGGTCGCCGACGAGGGCGAAAATGTTGACGCTGCACCTACTTGAAGAATTACTCAAATTGAAGAGACCGCTCCGAAATGGATGACAAGGCAATAAAATATTTTGTCGAGGCCGCCCTGCTGGCTGCCGGGCGACCTTTGAGTATCGATCAGATACAGAAGCTGTTTGACCAGAGAAGTGCTCCCGAAAAACCGCAGATTCGGCAGGCAATTGGCAGACTCATCGAGGACTACGCAGATCGGGGCATCACGATCTCGGAAGTGGCATCCGGATTTCGGATGCAAATCGAAAGCGACATGGTCGAGAGGCTACAGAAGCTGTGGGAAGAGCGGCCACCGCGCTACTCGCGCGCGCTCTTTGAAACGCTTGCGTTAATCGCGTATCGCCAGCCGATGACGCGTGGCGAGATCGAAGAAATTCGTGGCGTAGCGGTGAGTACCAACATCATTCGTTCGTTAATCGAACGAGAGTGGATCCGCATTGTCGGACACCGGGATGTGCCGGGGCGCCCGGCAATGTTCGGCACAACCAGGCAGTTCCTGGATTACTTCGGCCTCAAGAAGCTTGACGATTTGCCACCTTTGGCAGATCTGTCCGATTGGGAGAGCCTTCGCGTCCAGCTCAATCTTCCCGCGGTTGAAGAAGATGGGGCACTGGATGCGGTGGATGTGCCGCCACCTTTTTCTGGCGACGACGCGGAAGATAATGGTGAAACCGGGGAGGTTGAAATTGATGACGGTGAAATCGACGATGCAGAGGAAGTCGCCGTTACCGATATTGAACCGATTGCAGCGACAGAATGGCCCGATCCGAATGACAACGTCGTTGTCGTACATGCCGGTGATGGCAGCGATGACGCCGATCGCATCGATGACCTAGAGAACGCGGACGCGACGCAAACCGGGGCCTGATGCCTGAAAGGGTACAAAAGGTACTGGCTGCTGCGGGCCACGGTTCGCGACGGGAAATTGAAGGATGGATAAGAGAAGGTCGCCTTGCCATCAACGGGCGGGCCGCCTGCCTGGGTGACCGAGTTGCTGGCACCGAGAAATTCGTACTCGATGGCCGCCCGCTTCGAGTACGTGCGACGCCGGCTCCGCACCGTCATATCATCTATCACAAGCCTGACAATGAGATCACCAGCCGATCCGACCCTGAAGGACGCAGGACGGTATTCGAATCGCTGCCGGAACTCAAAGGATCCCGCTGGGTTGCCGTCGGCAGACTCGATATGGCAACCACGGGTCTCCTCATTTTTACCACTGACGGGACCCTGGCGAATGCGCTGATGCACCCTTCATCGGAGCTCGTCCGGCGTTATGCCGTGCGCGTTCACGGTGCGCCATCCCGAGCTGAAATCAAGAAGCTGCAGTCAGGTGTAGTACTTGACGACGGACTCGCCGCGTTTGATGCAATCGAGGCATCCGGCGGCGAGGGTGCTAATCGCTGGTTCAATGTCAGTCTCAAGGAAGGACGAAATCGCGAGGTCCGGCGCATGTGGGAAGCCGTCGGTTACCAGGTCAGCAGACTAATGCGTGTGGGCTACGGTCCTGTCGAGCTGCCCCGCAAACTGCGGCGGGGCAAATACCAGTCATTGACACCAGGGCAGGTCAGGCAGTTGTATCGCGTTGGCGGCATTAAGATGTCGGCATCTTCCGCCGCGCCTGTCGTGCGACGCGGCGTTAGAAAACAACCGAAAAATAAACCAAAAAAACATTATAAATCAAAACGATAACGAAGATATTTAATGTAAAATATCACTGAATATCAATACTCTGTCCGGTCACTCCTTTGCTATCCGGTCCGAGGAGAAATATGTAAGCGGGCATGATGTCCTTGGGCAGTAACAGCTTGTCCCGGTCTTCAGCCGGGTAAGCCTCGAGACGCATTTTGGTTCTGACCGGTCCCGGATTGATGCAATTCGAACGCAACGCTGTGTGCAGGTTTTCGTTGGCAATCATTTGCGACAAAGATTCCGTGCCAAACTTCGATACAGAATAGGCACCCCAGAACGCCTTGCCAACTCGTCCAACGCCACTGCTGGTAAAGATGATGCTGGGGTCAGCCGCATTCTTAAGCAGGGGCATCAGTTGCTGGGTCATGACGAAGGGTGCTGTCAGGTTGACGTGTAATACTCTTTGCCAGTCGGTGATGTCGTATTGCTCTATTGACAGGCGGGGTCCCAGGATTCCCGCATTGTGGACCAGGCCATCGAGCCTGCCGAATTCCTTTTCGATACTGTCTGTCAGCGCCGCATAGGCCTCGCCGTCAGCCATCGATAGGTCCAGAACCGCTATCGAGGGTCGCTTGGTACCGTCAATTGCCTCGATCTCATCGTAAATTTCCTCGAGTTTCCTGGTACTGCGCCCGTGCAGAACAACCTGTGCGCCTAATTGTGCGGCATGTAGCGCCAGTTCACGCCCGATGCCATCACTCGCGCCGGTAATCAGAATTATGCGGTCTTCGAGTACGTCGTCGCCGTACTCGTACGTCTTGGGATCAATGCTCACGTAGGGGTCCTTCGGGTTTTGTGAAGTCTTTTACTGGATCGTATTGTCGCCGGCTTCGTCATCGGTATCAGACTGCGGCTCGACAAGAGAACGCGGGATTGCTTCTACAGACTCTATCGATTCGATTTCTTTCTTCGGATGAATGCCCAGCTCGACGAATTTTCGAGCGCCAGGCAAAACTTTACGTTCGAGTGATCCCATGGCGCGATTGTAATTATCTACGCTGCTGGAAAGCTGTTTGCCAACTTTGTTCAGATGGCCGACAAACGTACCCAGCCGACCGTATAGCTCTTCGGCCAGATTGCGAATCTCTTCGGCGTTGTCTGCGAGGGCAAGTTGACGCCATCCATAGGCAACGGCCTTAAGCAATGCAACCAGGCTGGTGGGCGTAGCCAGGATGATTTGTTGCGACAGCGCGGTTTCGATCAGGTCCGGTTCTTCGTTGAGTGCAGCGCTCAGGAACTGGTCACCCGGTATGAAAAGGATGACAAACTCGGGACTCTTCGAGAACTGCTCCCAATAGGATTTGCTTGAAAGCATGCGTATGTGATTGCGCACGTTGCGTGCATGTCGTGTCAGGCCAAGCTGGCGCTGCGCATCGTCTTTTGCCTCAATCGCCTCCAGGTAGGCATCCAGTGGTGTTTTCACGTCAACCACGAGTTCGCGCTGATCGGGCATGCGAACAATCATGTCTGGTCGAATGCTTCTTTCGTCCGACGCGCTATGCACCTGCTCCTGGAAGTCACAGTGCTCGACCATGCCGGCCAGTTCGACCAGTCGTCTGAGTGTAATCTCGCCCCAGCGTCCGCGAACTTCGGGTCGGCGGAGAGCATTCACCAGGTTTTGGGTCTCCTGCGCGAGCGATTGTTGGCTGGTTTGCATCGATTCGAGCTGTGCCTTGATCCCGCCATAGGCTTCGCTTCGGGATTTTTCGAGCTCGGCTATCTGCTTTTGCGACTGCTGTAGTGCGTCGCGAATAGGTTTTACCAGGTTCTCGACAGCCTGTTCACGATCGCTCAATTCACGTTTCGCCCGTTCCTGGTGTGTGCCTAGATTTTGCTGTGCCAGGCGCAGAAAGTTTTCGCTATTGGACCGAAGCGACTGATTCGCCATGTCAGAAAAAGCAGACGCAAGACGCGCGGTTGCCGCATCGTAGGCTGAACCCCATTCGGACTGCAGGGCTTCCTGATCTTTGATACGGGTTTGCAGGAAGTGAATGTCGTTTTCAAGTCTCTTGTGGCGCGATCGTGCAATCAGCGCGGTGATCAGGACACCCAGTAACAAACCGGCTGCCAATGCCGGTGCGCCGATTTCAATCCACAGGGGATTTATCTGGATCGTTTTCATCTGGTATCCAGATTAACGCCTTTCCGGAGTATTGTGGTGAGTTCCCGCGTGTCTTCGACGATCATGTCCGCGCCCCAGGTCCGCGGATCGTCATCAGCCGGTATATATCCGTAACTGGCAGCAATCGTGTACATTCC
>JBPCYD010000065.1:0-5258 GCA_051007895.1 Woeseiaceae bacterium | reverse complement strand
TTGTCGCTGACAGCGGCAAATCCGACCTCGAAAACGTTAAATTGACACCGGGCAAATCGGCAGCCTCGAAATTTCCACGCATACCCGGTACCGCCCCCAGTGTCGATGCGTACCACGCCTGCATGGCGGTAATATCGGGCGTCGCGAAATGGATGTGGTGCAGTTTTGCTACCTCGGCTTGTTGTGGCGCGCCGATAAATTCGATCTTGATATCATCGGGCGCCATGACGAAAGCAAGATATGCATCCTGAACCTCGTTATAAGCGATGCCATCCTTGACCTGCATGGTGGCGGGGACTTCCTCTTTGGTGACAACCGAAAACCCTGCCGCCTCTATGCGATCCAGCACTTTCTCAAGATCCGGCACGGTAAAGCCAATATGGTTAACGGTTGATCCTTTGCTGCCCCCTGCTGGCGTCTTTTCTCTCATGAACAGGATAACGTTGGTGAATTTTATGATTTCAAATTCGCCGAACGACGCGGCTGTTCCACCCAGCGTATCGTCCCAGAATCGTCGCTGTTCTTTTACATTGCTGACGTTGAAGTGATGGTGTCCGTAAACGACGCGGCCCTCACCGGCAACGTCCAGCTGGGCACAGGTCGTATCCGCCAGCAATAACAGCAGAGTCGCTACGTAACCGAATAGCTTGATCGATTGCATTTTGATCCTCTCATCCAACCAGAACGTTTCCGACGGGTTCACGCCACTCGCCCCTTCGCCGATTCAAGTTTCGGCTCACCGATTCCAACCTCACCGTGGTCGCCCTTAAATAATTGGACGACGATTGTTGGGCGACGATTGTTAGGCGACCACCTCGGCGCGGAGGGCTGGCAAATCAAATTACTGCCATCACCACAGGCACACGCTGAATTACCGTTTGCGCGAATTGCGAACCAGCCAAGATGGCTTTAGAAGAACTTTCGCGCCAGGTTGATCACATCGTCCATTCCCAAGCCGTCGTCATCACCGCCACCGAGCAGGATTCCTGCGAGGCCTCCAAGCCCACCGCCGCCGGATTCTGCGATTTTCCTGCCCGAATCGGTCTTCTTGCTGACCGCGCCCATCACCAGGCTCGCGAGCAGTGGCAGTGCTTTCTTGATCATGCTGGCACTAATGCCAGTTTGCTCTGCCGCGTGTGTCGCGACGTTCCGACTGCCATCCTTGCTGCCAAACAGATGCCCCAGAATCTTGTTGCCATCGGCTCGCGTTTCGTCATGGTCTAACAGCTCAGGATTCTCGAGATATCGCTGGTGGGAGCCTTTCTCCAGCGCTCGAGCAAAACCGGACATATCCTCGGCAGACTGATTCTGCCGCTGCAGTCCTCGCGTTAAGGCCGGCGCGAGGGCCTTCACCAGGCTGCCGGCGTCACCGGACGAGAGTCCAAGACTCTTTGTAATCGCACCGATGCCAGCGTCGCCGCCGGCGTCTTTTAGTAAATCCATCAGGTCCATTTTTCTTTATTCTCCAATTTTTCTCATTTTTTCCGGCCAGGATGGCCAGTCGGTTGCCGATCATAACCCACAATCGGGTGTTTGAATGCGCCGTTGCAAATCTCAAATACCACGGTAAATCGTGTACCGTACAACTTCCTTGTTTTTTGGCAGTATGAAGCGCATGGACCTCGGCATTAGCGACCGGTTACGCCCTATCCTGGACTCGGTCCGGGCATTTATTGTCGATCGCGTAGATCCGGTAGAAGCGGAATTTTTCGCGGAGGTCGACAACGGTGACCGGTTCACTCTCAGCGACCGCCAGCAGGAAATTCTTGAAGACCTGAAGGCTGCCGCGCGCGCACAGGGGCTTTGGAATTTCTGGCTGACCGATAGCGACCGTGGCCCCGGCCTGTCAACGGTTGAATACGCCTACATAGCAGAAGAAACCGGGCGTTCTCACCTTTCCGCAGAGGCATTCAATTGCAGCGCGCCCGATACGGGAAATATGGAGGTCCTGGAGCGATTCGCCAGTGAGCAACAAAAACAACAATGGCTGGAGCCACTGCTAAACGGTGAAATTCGCTCGGCGTTTGCCATGTCAGAACCCGATGTTGCTTCCTCGGATGCGACTAATCTGTCGATGCCAGCGGTACTTGAGGATGACCACTGGGTTATCAACGGCGAGAAAACATACATATCAGGCGCTGGAGATAAACGCTGTAAAATATTGATATGTATGGTTAAAACTAACCCGGAAAATGAACGACATCAGCAGCATTCGCAGATCCTGGTGCCAATAGATACACCGGGCGTCGAAATTCTCCGACCCATGCAGGTCTTTTCCATGGACGACGCGCCCCATGGACATATGCAGATCCGCTTCACCGACGTCAGAGTCCCCGCTGAAAATATCATCCTGGGGCCGGGCCGTGGCTTCGAAATTTCTCAGGGCCGCCTGGGCCCGGGCCGCATTCACCATTGCATGCGCGCTATCGGCATGGCCGAGCTTGCGCTGCAGCTAATGTGTCAACGATCGGTTTCTCGTACGGCGTTCGGCAGGCCTCTCGCGAAACTGGGCGGCAACTACGACAAGATCGCCGATGCTCGCATGAATATCGATATGGCGCGGCTGCTGACGCTGCGAACGGCCTGGACGATCGACACCCGGGGCGTACCGGAGGCGCAACTCTGGATATCCAAAATCAAGGCCAGCGTGCCTAACATCGCACTGGTCGTCATCGACGATGCCATGCAGATGCACGGCGCGGCAGGAATTTCGCAGGATTTTCCGCTGGCAAAGATGTACATGCATGCGCGCACGTTGCGACTTGCCGACGGCCCTGACGAAGTGCACAGGATGGTCATCGCTCGCCAGGAATTACGGCAGTACCTGCCTGCTCGCGACTGAGCTACGACTCTTTTGCCGACAATTTACGCTGAAATCGCTGCATGCCCGAAATCCAGCGGTCATGATCGTTTGCCTTGCGCTGGAAATAGGTCGCCACCTGAGAGTGCGGCAGAATCAGGAATCTGCGCTCATCAATGCCTTCAACAATACACTCTGCGACGGCATCCGCCGACAAGATCCCGTCCACATCGTTGCCGCCAAACCCGCCTTCACGCAGCTCGGAATCATCCTCGATTCCAATCATTCGTGTAGCAACAGCCTGTGGACAAACGACCGAAACATGAATCCCCTGTTCGCCATGGGTAATAGCCAGGGATTCTGCAAAGGCAACCGCTGCATGTTTGGTTGCCGAATAGGCTGCGTCGCCGATTTGACTGAGTAGACCCGCTGCCGAAGCGACGTTGACGAGGAAGCCACCCCCACGCGCTCGCATGCGTGGCACCAACTCGCGCGCGGCATAGACGTGAGCCATCACATTTACCCGCCAGCACGCTTCCCATCGATTTTCACAGGCAACGAGGCCACCCTGTTCGGAGGCGGCGCTCGTCTCTGCATCGCCAAACCCAACACCGGCGTTCGACACAAACAGGTCAATCGGTCCGATCTCTCCTTCCACCTGGCTAACGAACGCGGAGAATTGGGATTCGTCGCCGACATCCAGCGTAAAAGCCTGCCCGCCGACAAACTCTGCTACGGTCCTTGCCGCACTTTCCTCGATATCGGCAACGACAATATCGCAGTTTTCCTGGCTGAGCCGGTGGCAAAGCGCTCTGCCGATCCCGTGTCCGCCCCCGGTAACGACGGCTGTTCTGAGTCGAGTATTCAAGTCCGTTATCGACTTATGCGCAACAATCGGCGTTCTGAGCGAGAACGCTGCCACCGAGCAGCGCAAACACAAACGCCAGCCATCTGCTGCCAATATTGTTCACGGATTGACCCTCCATGGGAAGAAGGCAACAAAGTATATCGAATTGGATCATGCGCTGGACCGGTCGGGTACAATAGTGGCCAGCCGAATCGCTGGACAATTAAGAATAATGGGGAATTAGCGGATGAAGAAACTATTCAGTGCAGAGAATTCACTAGAGGCTATTGCGGCACTTTTTGCCGCTGGCGCAGGGCTGGGTGTCTTGCAAACATTCATCATAGGCAAGCACTTCGTCATACCGACGATGGTCTTGTTGCTGGCCATACTCTTCGGCAATCTTGCTCGCTTTGGCGTACAGGGGGAGCGCTGGGCAAAACACACGTTATTCTGGATGTTTTTCCTGGTTTCCGCACATACCTTTTTCGCACTGTTTTGGGCTGCACCGGCGCGGCCCGGGCAGTTTTTCGGCGCCGCTTTTTATCCCGTCTATGGCGGTGTGTTCGTCGTCGTGGGATACCTCTGTTGGCAGTATGCGAGAAAGAACAACCTGTTTCGGTAGTCAGCAGAATTGTCGGCCTGCGTTCGTTTCCTGGCCAAACGACCGCGAACTGATTTTTTGACTTCAGGTGCTGTCAACACCTACCCTGCCGACCATGAAAATCGAGACAATCATATTCGATCTCGACGGAACCATTAGCGATCCATTCGAAGGAATTTCGAAGAGCGTAAACTTCGCGCTGGAATCACTGAACTATGGTGCCGTCGATCCGGAGCGAATACGACCTTTGATAGGTCCGCCACTTTCCGACATATTTAAAATCCTCGTCGGCGAAATCAGCTCGACGGCAATCGACGCACTTGTTGACAAATATCGCGAGCGTTACTCGGCGGTAGGCTACACCGAAAACGTCATATACCCGGAAATTCCGGCCCTGATATCGACATTGTCGAACACGGGCTTCCGCCTTGGAATTTGTACGTCGAAGCGCGGTGACTACGCAACCGCAATCGTGGACATGTTCGGACTCCTTGCGCATTTTGAATTTGTGGACGGCGGCGCCGGCGTACACAAGTCACTGCAGATCGAGCGACTCATTGTCGGCGGCCTGGACGCACGCACTACAATCATGATCGGCGACCGCCATTTCGACATCAATGCCGCAAAACACAATGACATGAAATCGATAGGCGTAACCTGGGGCTTTGCCGGCGACAACGAACTGCAAGACGCTGCCCCGGACCATATCGTCGATTCGCCCGAGGAACTACTGGACTTATTTCAATGAAATTCAAATCGCGTTGGCTGCCAATATTGTGGATAGGCTTGCTCTTGCCTTGCGAAGTCTTGCTGGCTGATGACGAGGTGTATTCGGTATCCGGACTGGAACGTCCTGCCGAGATCATCGTCGACGAATGGGGCATTCCGCACATTTACGCCAATACGCACTACGACGCGTTCTTCGTGCAGGGCTTTAATGCTGCCCGGGACAGGCTGTGGCAAATTGACACGTGGAGACGGCGCGGGCTGGGACAGCTGTCTGCCGTTTT
>JBPCYD010000064.1:0-5426 GCA_051007895.1 Woeseiaceae bacterium | reverse complement strand
ACCAGACCAAGTGGCCATTGCTCGGCGGCACACTGGTCGGAATCATTGCGTTTGCTCCGATCGGGTTCGCGCCCGGAGACACTGCAGAATACACCGGGCATCTTTTCTGGGTGATTCTGATCTCGCTGGGATTCAGCTGGTTGTTCGCAGTGACCCTTACCCCGCTGTTCTGCTTCTGGTTATTCAAGGAACAGGCTGCAGCGGACTCGGAACAGGGCGAGTCGGACAATGCATTCACTCGGGCGTACAAAAGCTTCCTGACGGGCGCGCTGCAAATGCGCTTCGCCGTCGTAGTCGCCGTTGTCGGCGTTTTCGTCGTGTCACTTTGGGGATTCACGTTCGTCAAAGCGGGATTCTTCCCTGCATCGACGACGCCGCAGATCGTCGTAGACTACTGGCTGGCCGAGGGAACCGATATCTACGAGTCTGAGAAAGACATCACCGAGATCGGGCAATTCGTCAGCGGACTGGAAGGGGTCAACACGGTTCAGACGTCCATAGGCGGCGGTGGCATCCGCTTTATGTTGGTCTATCCTCCCGAGTCTGCGAACACCGCGTACGCCCAGTTGCTGATTCGCCTGGATGACTACAGGCTCATCGATGACTTGATGCCGCAGATCCAGGGCCACCTGGACGAGCAGTACCCACACGCTCAGGGCAAGGTCTGGCGATTCCAGCTTGGGCCAGGCGGCGGCTCGAAGATTGAAGCGACATTCAGGGGATCGGATCCGGCAGTCTTGCGCGATCTTGCGGAGCAGGCGAAACGTATTATGGCAGAGGACGGTGGGGCATTGTCCATCAAGGACGACTGGCGCCAGGCGGTAAATGTCATAGAACCGATATATTCGCCTGCAAAAGGACGTCGAGCGGGCGTGTCTCGCGAAGATCTCGCGTTGGCCCTGCGTACAGTGTATTCCGGCAATACTGTCGGCGTGTATCGTGAAGGCGATGACCTGATACCGATCATTTCCCGCGCTCCGGAGAGCGAGCGCGAGGATGTCGCTGACATGCGCAACATCCAGGTGCTGAGTTCCACCACCGGCTCCACCGTGCCGATTGGCCAGGTTACGGATGGATTCAGGACGGTGTGGCGCGACGGACAGCTGCGGCGCGAAGATAGAATATGGCAGATTCGTGCGCAGAGCGATCCGTACCCCGAAGAACTGGCGTCGACATTGCTCGAGCGAATCCGCCCTGTGGTGGAAGCAATCGAACTGCCGGATGGTTATTCGCTGCACTGGGACGGTGAGTACGGCGACTCGGCGGAGGCCAACGAGGGCCTCGCGGCGACTCTGCCCCTGGGTTTCCTGGCGATGGTGCTGACTGTGTTCATTCTGTTTGGATCAGTAAGGCAACCCGTGATCATCTGGTTGGTTGTACCGCTGGCGGTGATCGGTGTCGTGGTGGGTCTACTGGTGACCGATCTCCCAATGGAGTTTATGGCCATCCTCGGGCTCCTGTCGCTTTCCGGGCTGCTCATCAAGAATGCAATCGTTTTGGTCGACCAAACTGACTTTGAGATCAATTCAGGAAAGCCAAGGTTTGATGCCGTCGTCGAGGCAGCAGCAAGTCGCGTCAGGCCAGTAATGATGGGCGCGCTAACGACGGTCCTGGGGGTTGTTCTGTTGTACTTTGATGCGTTCTTCCAGTCGATGGCTGTGGTACTGATATTCGGACTAACGTTTGCGACCATCCTCACGCTCATCATCGTCCCGGTGCTGTATGCAATATTCTTCGGGATCAAGTCCGGGGAGGTTCGAAATGCGAACGCCTAAATTGTTGCTGTGGCTCATTGCCGCTGGCATTACTTTGACCGGTTGCTACACGGCGCCGCCGCGAGACGAGGTTGAGCAGGAGGTCAGCGAGGCAGTACGGCAGCAACCGCCTGAGACGCCGGAACAGTGGGCACTGGCAGATGCCGGCACCGTTCAGGCAGGATGGATCGAGTCATTTAACGACCCGGTGCTTACGGCGCTGGTCCTCGAAGCACAGGCCAATAACCGTGATCTGGCTGCCGCGGCAGCAAACGTCGATCGTGCCTGGGCATTGGCCCGGCAGGCTGGCGCCGCGCTGGTACCCGACGTCAGCCTGGGGCGATCCGCCGTGCGCAGTGGCGGTTTTGACGATTCACGACCGACGGTAACAACCCTGAACGTCGCTGCACAGGTCTCCTGGGAAGCCGATGTGTGGGGTCGGGTGCGATCGAGTCAACGCAGCGCTGTCGCGGGTGCGCAGGCGGTCGCGGCCGATTTTAGGTCGGCGCAGGAGTCGCTGGCATCGGCAACGGCAAAGGCATACTTCAGTGCGATCGAGGCCAATACCCAGGCGGACATCGCGCGCGAGTCCGTGCGAATCCTCGAAGAAACGCAGCGTCTTGTCGACGTAAGATATGAAAACGGCATGGGTTCGTCTCAGGATGTTTCACTTGCACGGTCGGATCTCGCGTCGGCTCGGGAGCGCCTTGTGACGCTTGACGGCTCGATTCGCGACGCTTTGCGAGCGCTCGAAGCATTGCTGGGGCGCTATCCCGGCGCCGATCTCAAGGTGCGCGAGACGCTGCCAGTCGTGCCGCCACCCCCTCCTGCCGGGCTGCCGGCAGACTTGCTCCAACGCAGGCCGGACCTGGTTGCTGCAGAGCGCCGGGTCGCCGCCGCATTCAATGCCACCAATCAGGCCCGAGCGGCGCGCTTGCCAACGATCACCTTGACTGGCGAAGTAGGTGGCGTCTCGAATTCCCTGTCAGACCTCCTGAGCTCGAGTAATCTGGCCTGGGCGGCTGGCGCCAACTTGCTTGCGCCGCTTTTCGATGGTGGCAGGCGTCGCGAGGGAGTGACAATAGCAACCGCTGAACAAGAGCAGGCACTGGCCGCGTTCGGACAGGCAGCAATTGGCGCATTCAACGAGATTGAGACTAACCTGGATCAGGGCACTGTCTTACAACAACGCATTGCCGAACTCGAAATAGCCGCAAGTGAGGCAGGAAATGCATATCGAATTGCCAGGGTCCGCTACGACGAAGGCGAAGAGGATCTGCTTAATGTCCTGACGATTCAGCAACGTGGCATCAGCGCACGGAGTTCGCAGTCTGCTGTCGAACGTCTTCTACTTGAACAGCGTGTCAACCTGAACCTGGCGCTGGGTGGCGGCTGGACGAACTAAGACCGGCTTGAAGCCGAGCTGCGACCGATACACAGCGGTTGGATATAAAGCGATATTATAAACATGAAGGCCTACCATTCCCGACTAACGACATCGACTCTCGTAGCATCTTGTGTGCTGTGTTTTTCGATCAACGCAGGTGCAATCGAACCGATCTCGGAAGAAACAGGCTGGAGCGGTTTTGTCCTGCTCGGCGGCGGATTCACGGACGTCAAGAGCAATACGGTAGTCGGCAACGACATCATCGACGTTGGCGACGATACGATTTCTTCGATCATTCAGAGCCCTCAATCCGACGACACGGCGCATCCGGTTGTCGGGCTGGAGCTGAAGTATACGCTTCCTGGGCGCAGTCAGTTTTTTCTCGGTTCATCCCTGGAAGATCAATTAACGATGGACTTCGCGAACCAGCTCGGCTGGCGCAAACATGTGCCGATTGCGGGAACGTTGCAGCTCGGTTTGTTGTTGAGCCTGCCAGCTGCTGAGGTTTGGGCGGACCCGTATCTTGAAGGAGTGCCGCGTCGGGAGGAGGACCGTGAGTCCCTGGGCTTTCGACTCGAGTTGGACAACGTGTTGGGAAGCGGACTCGGTCTCCTCCTGCAGACAAGAGACATCGAGATCGACGACGAACTCAGCGGTACCGACCCTGCGCTTCGTTGTGACACGGTTTGCCAGCAGCTCCTGGACAGAAACGGGGACCAGTTCGTCGCAAGGCTGTGGTACCGGTTCATCCTGTCGCCCAATCACATACTGGAGCCGCAAGTCAGGATTCGAAATGAAGACCGCGACGGAGCTGCGATAGCCCGCGATGCCTGGGCAGCACAGCTTTCTTACACATATCTGCAACCTCCTTTTACATTCGTGGGTAGCGCGCTTTATGGTCAGTCAGAATATGACGAACCCAATCCGCTGTACGGCATCAGGCAGGATGCCGACACGATGGCCTTGGAAGCGACGCTGCTGTACGCGTTGCCGACGCAAAGCGGGCGCTGGCAATTGACAGGAAGCGTGTTCCTGGGAGACTCAGATTCGGACATCGACTTCCACGACAATCAGCTCACGCAAATTGCTGTCGGGCTTATGTACAACTTCGGTGGCTCGGGTACGTCGAATCAGTGATGGGCCGGCGCAGGATGGCACTACCTATAACAATGATCCCAACGAGACTCCTTCAGCGAAATTGAGACTAACCTGGATCAGGGCACTGTCTTACAACAACGCATTGCCGAACTCGAAATAGCCGCAAGTGAGGCAGGAAATGCATATCGAATTGCCAGCGTCCGCTACGACGAAGGCGAAGAGGATTTGCTTAATGTCCTGACGATTCAGCAGCGTGGCATCAACGCACGGAGTTCGCTGTCTGCTGTCGAACGTCTTCTTCTCGAACAGCGTGTCAACCTGAACCTGGCGCTGGGTGGCGGGTGGAATTAGGCAGACGAGCGCTCGCTGTGCACGCGGTTTACAGACGATGGATCCGGTGGACGGCCCTGCCGTGTTTGCTGCTCGTTTCCAGCGCACCTGGAGTGCATGGGTTGATCACACTCGCGGTATCGGGGCAGGTCGAATAGCGGAAACTCCCCCGTGAGTCGTCTTCAGGAGACATCTATGAAGAAGGATTACGCCAATGCGCTTGCCAAACATCACGGGTCTCATGCTCTTCGCTTGCTTGTTCCTTCCGGGCTTTGCTCCGGATGCACAAGCGCAGCGCTCGGGCCAGTCCACAACGATCCGGGCGGGTACCGTAACCGGTGTGCAACACATCGATCTCAAGGACGGTAATGCGGCTGCCGGTGCCCTGGTTGGCGGCGCGTTCGGTGCCGCGATAGGGGGATCCAGCAGTTCGAGGAAGCGCAATCAAAGTGCCGCTCTTGGCGCAATCATAGGCAGTGCGGCCGCCAGGAACCAGAGAACTCCAGGCAGACGCTATACCGTGACTTTGATCGATGGCTCGACAGTACAGGTTGCGACCGAACAAATGGGAATGCAGATGGGCGACTGTGTCTTTATCGAGGAATCTATGGGCGGCAGGAACAACCGCAGCCGCACGAATATCCGCCGGGCACCGGTGACTGCATGCGAACTTGAATCTCAGCCGATCCTGAAAGACAGGGACGTCGAGGCAGAATTGCAGGGAGACGCGGCACTGTGTTTTAACGCGAGGCAGCAATTGGCCGAGTCGGACGACGACGACGACGCGGCGTTTGACCGCGCGGTCAGAAGAGTCAAGCTCCTTTGCTACGACTAGCCTGTTGCTCGCACCGTTATAC
>JBPCYD010000063.1:0-24832 GCA_051007895.1 Woeseiaceae bacterium | reverse complement strand
CGCCAGGTGGCAGCCCATCGGCGAGCACTTTGAGCAGCTGCATTGGAGCCAATGGCGACTGCTCGGCGAGTTTGATTACGACGGTATTGCCAGTCATCAGCGCCGGCGGCATCTTGACGCCAAGCAGCGATATCGGCCAGTTCCAGGGGACAATCTGCGAGGCGACGCCGCGCGGCTGTCGCGTGATTATGGTGTCCTGTGGCGGGCCGGCAAGATGGCGATCTTCGGCGAGGCGCTCGGCCTGGGCAATCGGCCATGCAAAACGGTCGCCGAAACGGGAAAACTCAATTGCCGACTCCTTCAGAATCTTGCCGTGCTCGCGAGTGAACAGACGAATCATCTGCTGCAGCCACCCCTCGTCTGCTGTCAGCGGCGCGGCCGCGGCACTTAGTCGCTCCGCTCGCTCCTGGTAATTCATTGCTGCCCACGACGGATAGGCGCGGTGCGCTGCCTCGATCGCATCGCGTACATCGTGCGGGTCGGCAAGCGTCGCGCGCCCGACGATCTCTGCCGGGTGGGCCGGGTTATTGACGTCGTAAGCTCGCCCGCTTCGTGCCGGACGCCATTCCCCGTCAATAATGTTCTGAATTTCTACCGGCCCGTTACTCATTGACACATTCTCGATTCCCGCATGAAATAATCTACGATTGTTGTCGGTCTGTTTGACTATGTTTTGCCGCAAATCCAGTTTTCTGCGCAGCAAGGTAGCGATGACCTTCGCTTTCCTCGTGTTTGCCAGCACATCCATTGCCGATGGCTATGGCACCATGCAGCTGGACAGCGGCGAGCGGCAGGTCGCTTTGATTGAATTGTACACATCCGAGGGCTGCAGCAGTTGTCCTCCCGCCGATCGCTGGCTTAGCGAACTTAAGTCCGACACACGCCTCTGGGCGGACTTTGTTCCAGTCGCTTTGCACGTTGATTACTGGAACTACATTGGCTGGACAGATCGATTTTCGAAATCGAGCTATTCGGACAGACAGCGGGCGTATGTTCGCAACGGCAACGCCCGGGCCAGCTACACTCCGGGATTTTTTAACAACGGAAAAGAGTGGCGCGGCTGGTTTAGCGGTAACGCGTTGACGACAAGCAGTCCGTCAGTCGGCAACCTTATTCTTGGACTCGATGGCAATTCGATCGCCGTTCGATTCAACTCACTGGCAGACTTTAATGACGAGTTAATCGTCAACATCGCGATACTCGGCATGCAACTCGAAAGCGATGTTCGCGCAGGTGAAAACAACGGCAGGAAACTGCAGCATGATTTCGTTGTGCTGAACATCCAGTCATACGACATGCACGATTCTGTTGGCGGGTACAAAACCATTGCCACTGTAGACGATGTGCAAACTGAGGCAGAGCAACTGGCGCTGGTGGCCTGGATTTCAACCAATAATGATCAAGCATCGATCCAGGCTGTCGGTGGCTATCTCCCGTAAAGCGCATTCTGCACACGGTCTCTCAAGTGCGGCAGAACATCTCCTTCGAACCAGGCATTCTTTTTCAGCCAGATATTGTTTCTCGGACTTGGGTGCGGCAGCGGGAACACGTTGTTGCCGTAGTCCCTCCAGCCTCGCACGGTTTCCGTAAGGTTTCTTTTCGGTTCTTCAAGATGCCAGCGCATGGCGTACTGCCCAATGACCAGAGTGAGCCGGATGTCTTTAAGTTCCGTCAATAGTTTTAGACGCCAGGTGTCAGCACAGCGTTTTAGTGGCGGCAAATCTCCGCTTTTGCCACGGCCCGGATAACAAAAACCCATTGGCAGGATTGCAACCTTCTTCGGATCATAGAAAGTGCGACGGTCAATTCCCATCCAGTCGCGCAGGCGATCACCACTGGGGTCGTCGAACGGAATGCCCGTTTCGTGGACTTTTGACCCGGGCGCCTGCCCGGCAATCAGTACACGGGCGTCAGTATGTATTTGCAGAATCGGTCGAGGTCCGAGCGGTAGTTCGTCGGCGCACAAACGGCAGTTGATGACCTGCTCAATGAGCACTTTTGAATCAGTAGACACGTTTGAACAAGCCTTGATCACCTTTGTAATCAACAAAGACCCTGGATGTTAGCTCGACTTGAAACTTCATTGCCATAAAGCAGTCCGGGTTGGCATCAGCATTCCTGATCATAGTGTTTCTAGCGCGAGAATTTTTGATGATCGAATAACACTCGTTGTGCCACGGAATTTGTCGCTGATTATACTAATGGAATGAGAAGATTCGAGGCGATAGGCTGGCACGTATGCAACAATAGCATCGAGGGGAATCTGACTGCATCGTGACCGACTCTATCCAGCAATTTGTTGACAGTTATGCCAGGGTCGGCGCAAAAGATCTTGAGTCCGGCGGGTTTTTTGATGCCTTCTACCAGCGCTTCGTTGCCTCCTCTCCTTCGATAGCAGAAAAGTTTCAATATACCGACATGGCGCGGCAGCGCGAGATGCTGCGCGTATCGCTCGATCATATGGTGTACTTTGCGATCGACAAAGAAGAAACGGCCGAAATTTCAAGAGTAGCGAGCGCTCACGCCAATACCGCCGCCGATGTTCCAGCGCATCTTTACGAAATATGGCTCGACAGCCTGCTGGCTACGGTAAGCGAATTTGATCCGCAATTTGATCCTGAAATCGAGGCCGCCTGGCGTTCGGCACTGGCTCCGTCGATCGACTATATGCAGCGTCATTACGACGCAGGCGAAACAAACTCTAGCCAGTGAGTCGGCTCACCAACTCTGCCTGCACGTCTGCGTAGACCACCTTGCCCATTGCGTTTTTCGGCAATGCGTCGAAGCGTACGAAATACCGAGGGTGCTTGAGATGTCCAACGCGTCCTTCAAATAGGCTTGCCAGCGTTTTTTTGTCTGGCGGGTTTGCATCATTGCTGACAAAGGCCACTGCGGGCACTTCACCCCATTTTTCATGCGGATAACCGACGACAACCGCTTCGGCAATTGCGCGGTGTTCCAGCAGGATACGTTCCAACTCTGATGGATAGATGTTTTCTCCACCGCTGATAATCATGCGTTTCTTGCGATCGACAATAAAGTAGTCGCCATGTGTATCGCGAAAGCCGATATCACCCGTTTGCAACCAGCCCTGTTGCAGGCACTCCGCGGTCGCTTCCGAATCATTCCAGTACTCCTTCAGAATATTCGGGCCGTGCAGCAAGATTTCGCCGGCTTCGCCATCACCAACGTCTTTACCCTGTCCATCAACGATTCGTACATCACAGTACATTGCCGGTCGACCGATCGAACCGGCGGATGTTTGTGCAGACTCGAGGACCTGGTGAATGGCGATTGGTCCCGATTCGGTGCAGCCGTAAATCTGAATAATGGGAATATCATGATCGTGCCAGATATTGAGGAGTGGCACCTGCACCGCCGTCGAGCCGGTTGTTACACAGCGCAGGCTCGAGAGATCTGCATCACGCCATCGCGGGTGTTCTACGATCGCCTGCATCTGCGTAGGAACCAATACCGTTAACGATGGCTTGTCCCGCTCAACCAGTGCCAGGAAGTCTCCCGGGTGAAATTTCTCAATCAGCGTGACGGTTGCTCCTGACTGCAGCGCTGGCGTCGTCTGAATATTGAGCCCGCCAACGTGAAAAAACGGCAACGTAGCGAGTACATGGTCGTCACGGCGGAGGTCATGCATGAGTTGGCTATTGAGCCCGTTCCAGTGCACTGCCCTTTGCGTCATCACGGCGCCTTTTGGCCTGCCAGTCGTACCTGATGTGTAGACGATCAGCAGCGGGCTCTCGGGATCCGCCAGCGCACCATCTGTTGTGCGCTGAGCGGTGAGTTTCAATTGTGGCAGCGACTCGCTGGCTTCTGCATGCGGTTCCTCGGTACTGGAGACAAGCGTACACCGTTTGAGCCTGCCCGCGGCGGCGTCAGCCGACGCGCCGAAACGAGGATCGAAAACGAATAACTTCGCACCTGCGTTTTCGAGGATGTACATGTGCTCGGCAGGGGCCAGCCTGAAATTGAGCGGCACGACAATGGCACCGATCCGGGCGCAGGCGAAAAGGGCACTTAGGAATGCAGGACTATTGAACCCCAGCCAGCCGATGCGGTCTCCGGCCTTTATGCCGAGTGCCTGCAAGGCATTGGCGGTCTGATCGATGTCGACAGCGAATTCTCGGTAACTGATTTCGGCGCCCTTGAAGCGAATGGCAACTTTCGTCGGCGTCCGGTCGGCCCACCAGCTTATCCAGTGATCGATATTCATAACAGCAGGTGCGCAATGGAGTTTGCGTAGTACCTGAGAACCGGTCGTTCCGCTTCGATCGGCGCATACCTGCCTTGCCTATCTCGGGCAACGAGGTTGTTATGTATGAGCATTTCGAGCGCAAACTTAGTCGGGTCCTCGATATCGTCCACGATTGCTGGCTGTTGGCCATTTGCAGCCAGCTGCTCTGCCAGGCTGGTAACGGCGTTCTTTAAAGCGACTAGACTCCATGATTTGTTTTTTGGTCCGTCACATAAGATGGACGCCACCAGCACGACGGGCGGCGCTGGAATCTGCCGCGCGCAGCGCCGCATCAAATCCCTGGCAAATACCGGCAGCCAGGCGTAGCGTTCCGGGTTTTTGAGTTCACCTAAATCGATTTCGTGATCATCCAACCATTCATGCAACGACACCGGCGCGCCGAATGCGACACAGGCATGACCGTAACGACGATCCCTGCGTCTGAATGGCAACGCCAGCACGGAGGCGATATACCGTAGTGAAGAACCAATCAGAAAGCTCGCCCGCGGATTCTCGAAACCACCGTTGGAGCGGACCAGGCGCCGGTCTTCCGGTATTCGATCATAGTTGATACCTACCGGAACGAAGACAATGTCGCGATCCTTACTGCAGGCGCGGCAGTAGTAATTCAGGAAACCCAGTTTCGGCGCGCTCATTTTCCCATCGCGGGTGAGTTCGCCCTCGGGGAAAAATGCCTGGTGCAGGCCCTCTGCCGCAGACAGTCGAACGTAGGCAGCCAGGACTTGCCTGTACAGAGGATCATTGGCAGTCCTGTCTACAACGAACCCGCCGGCGGCGCGAACAAAGTGATGGAGTGGCCATAGTCGCGCCCACTCACCGGCGGAGAGCGCAATGGTCGAGCGTTTTGACGCGAGATAGGTAATCACCAGTGGATCGAAGTTGCTGCGGTGATTGCTGACCAGGATGACGGTCGCCCCCAATGGTATGGCGTGCAGTGCGTCATCGTGTACAGAAAAAACGCGGACCCTGAAGTGCAGTCTAATCAAGGTACGTGCAAGAAAATATCCCAGCCGAAAGTAGAAAAACAGGCTAAACCGGGGTCCGATTTCTTCCGCATACCGGCGTGCTTTGGTAAGAAGATTCTCCTTCGTATCGGCCTCCTGTACCGCACTAGTTCCAATGTAATCCAGCAGTTCCGGTTCCCGCATCAATCTGTCGATGATCTCGTCGCGATCCGTCAGCGCAAATTTCGGGACCGGCAAGAGCAAGCGCGAATTGGCTTCGTCAACTGATTCCTGGCGTTTCGTGACAATGCTCATGCCGCGAGCACCTGCTTCAATCGGATCAACGGTCGCACGTCTCGAACCATGTTGATCGGGATGCTGAAGTGCCCGAGCGGCCAACGAAAAATATTGTCTTCAGGCAACTGTAATGTAGCGACCAGTCGTTGTCCGCTTGCGAACGGAGTCACCTTGTCTCTCTCACCGAGAAGCGCAACGATCCGTCCGGGCGGCACAACCGGTGGTTGGTCAGGGTCAATCAGCGACAACCACTTGCTCCGAAGTACGGGACTCCATCCTTGTTCTCCCGCGGCTTCCGCCGTTCCCCAAATGCGCGCAAATGACCCCTCGATGGCGGCATCTTCGAGTCGTCCGCAAGGGGTGATCAGAAACAGCGCATCCGGATGGAGACGCTCCGGCCATTCGTGCGCCCTTGCCGCAGCGACCCGAGCAATGTGCGCGCCGAGACTGCTGCCACCCAGTGCGACCGGCGCGTCGCTGTGTTGTCGACACCAGTCCATTAACACGGCAACCTCGCGGACCTGCGCACTGCTGAATTCCAGGGACCCGCGCGGCAGCGTGGCAATGAATTTCTCGCCGCCGTAACGTCCGTCCGGAACGCGCCGTCCGTGCCAGGGCGCCTCGGGTCGAACGACGCGTATACCCATTCTGACCAGTCGCGCGGCTTCGTCGATCATGCCGTGCCAGTGATCAAACTCCACGCCAACGCCGTGCAGGAAAATGAGTGTCGGCGGATCGGCAACGCCGGTTGGCTCACTTACGCGGGCAACGACCGTATCGTTCATTGCGGAAGGAGACGCAAACCGAATCCAGTAGTCGTTTGACGCGGGGCCGGTCAGTTTCCGTGACATAGCGATCGCTGGCATGGTTACCGGCGCCGCGAAAGGCCGGAATTCCTCCCGTATCACGCGGGCATAGTCTGCAGCCAGCTCCATCGGCGAAGATATCTCCCAACGAACCGGTGGCACCGGCGTACGTCGACTAACGAAACTGAATCGTCGCCGTAATTCATTGTATTCGGCACGCAGGGCCAGCCTGTCACTTTCTGTTGCTGCGCAAATCGCGGACGACGCGTCGCGCTCGCCGAAAAAAACCTCTTCCCACTGTGCTTCTGCCGTTCGTACCTGGCTGCGTGTGTCCTCAAAGCGTTCCAGCAACGCGCCGATGCGGCTTGTTAGTTGCGGCATCGGCGCGATTGGAACCTGCTCAAAGAACGCCTCCGCCGAACCGTTGGCCGCCCGCGCCGCAGCCCACAGCCTGGACGACGGAAAAAACCAGCGTTCAAAGAACCTGATCGTGAATCGATCAAACCATGGCCGCGCGACCAGCACGCCTAGCGGCGAAGCAATCAGCCGCTCAACGCGATTCATAGAAACCCGTTACAACATTATGACAACGGTCATTCATAGCACGCCAGCTTCATTCGCATCTCGACCCGTTCTTGTTTCGGCTTATCGGCCGTATTGCCGAGGCTCACCATAGCAGCTTCGGAAATGACTCCCCATCAGTGTAGGCACCGGGAGGCCTCGACCGATATCCGTACATATTCGGACCAACCAGTCGCGTAAGCCTGCCGAGTCGGCCCAACACGAGAAGTTGCTATTCATTCCAGGCTGGTCACCCGCGATGGCTGTGCCGCTCTGCTTTCGCTCGCTATACTCGCGCCATGACTACCGTAACAACGCGTGTTCCAGGCCCGCACATCGCTGCAATCGCTACCTGTTTGCTTCTGTCCGCCTGCACCCAGATGGGGATACAACCAGCCGCTGCGCAGGAGAGCCCTGAGCGTTCCTATGAAGTCATTTACCGCCTTAAGGTCTCACGAGGCGACGACCGCGCGAGCGCAAGCATAACGATTGGTAAAGGTGCTCGCCGCATCAGCGAACTCAAGTTTCGGGTCGATCCTGATCGGCACGCAGATTTTGAGGGTGATGGCGATGTCCAGGCCACGGATCGCGAAGTAATCTGGAATCCCCCTGAGCAGGGCGGCACGCTCAACTACCGCGTGACCATTACGCAAACGCGGCGCAATGGCGCATACGATGCGCGAGTAACTGACAACTGGGCGCTGTTTCGCGCCGACGACGCCTTTCCAGCAGCGGCAACGAAGGCTCGAGCCAGTGCAACGTCGGTTGCGCGTCTCGAACTGGACTTACCCGACGACTGGTCGGCACTGACGACGTATCTCTCGGCCGGTGACAAATATACCTTTGCAATCGACAATCCGGCACGCCGTTTTGACCGTCCAACGGGCTGGGTACTGGTCGGCAAAATGGGCGTACGTCGCGGCAGGATCGCGGACACGCGTGTGGCCATCGGTTCCCCCAAAGGTGAGAATTTTCATCGCATGGACCTGATGGCCTTCCTCAACTGGACGCTGCCAGGTGTCCGCAGCGTGTTTCCGACGCTGGATCCGCGCCTGGTGATCGTTAGCGCTGGTGACCCCATGTGGCGCGGCGGCCTGTCAGGCCCCGGATCATTGTATGTGCATGCCGACCGGCCGCTTATCAGCGAGAATGGCACCAGTACGTTTCTTCACGAATTGGTCCATGTCGCGATGGGCGTCGCCGGCTCCGATCATGACGATTGGCTGGTGGAAGGGCTCGCTGAGTACTACTCAATCAAAATTTTGCGTTCCAGCGGCACATTGAGTATTCGACGAATGGAACTGGCGCTCGAGGACTCCAGGGAATGGGGCAAGGACGTCGGCAATATATTCGTGGCCAATGCTTCCGGAGAAGTTACAGCGCGTGCCACTACGTTGCTTGCCGAACTGGATTTGTGGCTGATGGAAAACTCCCCGGGCAATCGGGGACTCGATGATGTGGTTGCCAAAATGATTGCCGCAAACCAAACCTACAGCTACCGCTCATTGTGTATCGCGGCGCGTGAAGTGGCTGGTACATCCGTTCCCATCCTTGCACCGGATTCCGTTCCCGGAGCGCCACGTCTGGAGGAATGCAGCGACGGCGATTGATCGAATGCTGGCGTCCTGAGCCCTGCTATCCCGCAAGCCAGGTTCGCCACCAAAGTCCAAACTGTGTGCTGTAACCAAAATCGCGCCTGATAACGCGATGTTCACGATCGAGTACGTAATAGGTCGGAAATCCACGCACCTTCCAGTCTTTCCATATCGCGGCATCGCCTAGCAATACCGGTACATTGAGCTCATGCTCACTCGCATACTGCTGGATTTGTTCCCTGCTCTCCCAGTCCAGTGCGACGACCAGTATCGTGAGCTCGCTTGCGTCGCGCATCTTGCGCAACCGCACCAGATTGTCTGCGCTGGCGGAACAATACGGACACCATGGCGCGAAAAAATACACCAGGGCCGGACGGCCCTGGCTGTCAGCGATATCGACCATTTTTCCCTGCAGGCTATTTGCGACAAGCGCCGGGGCCGCTTGCCGGTCGGTCGCCAGCAGATCACGCGTCTGCCACGCGGTGATGGCGAAAAACAGCGCTGCAAAAACGGCGATCTCAAGAACAACCGTTCTAATGCGCCGCAGTCGCGACGAGCGTGATACGGCCCCCGGCGCTATATTCGTCTCACTCACTGCTCTACTGACACCCGCATTGTCGAACGCAGCTCATGATGGCGAACAATACGCGGTCGTTCAACCCGCTTGGTTTGAAGACTGAAACAGCAGCAAGATGACAGGCAGGATTTGCCCAGTGAAATTACGTGCAAGAATCGGAGCGACCTGCACAGCATTGTTTGTTAAAAATACACCTCAACATTATTGAGGCTCCCTTCCATGACACCCGCAACAGAATTGCCGGCTGAGAATCAAATGAGACAGGCGATCGCCGGCCGCGAGGGCGGCGCCGGCGAAACCATTCACTATGCCTGTCGCCAGACCAGCCTCGGCCCGATACTGATGGCAGCAACGCGTGTGGGAATTTGTTTCGCACAGTTTGGGGACGATGAAGCGCAACTGATGCGAGACTTAGCCCGGGAATTCCCGAAAGCCTCGCTGGTCGCATCCAACGCCAAAGAATCTCCCGAGTTCGATGACTGGATTGCGGCATTGAACGCGCATCTCGGTAACCAATCACCGCGACCCGACCTGCCGCTGGACTTGAGAGGGACTGCGTTCCAGGTGATGGTCTGGCGTTTTCTGCTCGGCACCGATGATGGAGATGTCGTGAGTTACGGGGAAGTGGCATCGGGAATTGGTAAACCCAAAGCGGTACGAGCCGCAGCATCCGCCTGCGGCGCAAACAAGATCGCTGTACTGGTTCCGTGTCACCGGGTATTGCAAAGCGACGGAAAAATCGGGGGCTACCGCTGGGGACTGGATCGCAAGCGCGCGCTGCTCGACGATGAGCGAAGGCGGCGATCCCTATGTTGACAGTTGGCGAGCGCGTCGCGGAATTGGACTGGGCGGGCGTACGGGACAACCTGGATGCAGACGGATACGCCCTGAGCAAAGCCGTTTTGTCATCAGCGGAATGTGCGTCTATCAACAGACTGTACGACTCGCCCGAAACCGATTTTCGTTCCAGAATCGATATGGCTCGATACAACTTTGGCAAGGGCGAGTATAAATACTTCGACTATCCACTGCCGGAAACCGTAAACGGGCTGCGAGATGCGCTTTATCCGCCATTGGCGGAGATCGCGAACACATGGTCAACTAAGTTAGGCACCGATGTGCGCTGGCCAGGCACGCTCAGCGCTTTTATTGATCAGTGCCACGCCGCCGGACAGCTTCGACCGACGCCATTGATACTTCGATACGGAGAAGGCGACTACAACTGCCTGCACCAGGATCTTTACGGCGATGTGTATTTTCCGTTGCAGGTCGTCTGCATGCTTAGCGAGCCCGCACACGATTTCGATGGCGGCGAATTAGTCCTGGTTGAACAACGACCGCGAATGCAGTCCAGGCCAATGGTTTTATCGCTGGCACAAGGCGACATTGCGATTATCCCGGTGCGCGAGCGACCCAGGCAGGGTACACGGGGCTTTCACAGAGTACAGATGCGCCATGGCGTCAGTGTCCTTCGACGCGGTCATCGTGCGACACTCGGAATCATTTTTCACGACGCCCGGTGATACCGGGTCTAACCGGAGACCGAGCCATGACGTTAATTGAACTGGGTGCCATAGGCGAGTTCCTGGGCTCATTTGCAGTCCTTGCAACGCTTGTATATCTCTCCATGCAGATTCGCCAGAACACGCTTGCTATGGATGAGAGCAAGAAACTGGCGCTGGCGCAGACGTATCAGATGCGTGCGGACGCTTTGCAAATGATGCTCGTGCATGCTGCCGATTCAGAGCACATCGGGCCTATCATCACGAAATTGACCTCGGCAGGATACCCGGAGAAAATTGACGGGCTGAATACACTCTCGGTTGATGAAAGAGGTCGTTTTCGTCAATGGCAAATTGCACAGCAGACGCACTGGGATAACATGTACTTTCAATACCAGCAGGGTTTCATTGACGATGAGTATTACCAGGATTCATTCAAAGAGCGTGTTCGCAGGCTTGCGCCAACGTGGCAGGCGCTCAATCTCTCAGCCGGTCGAAATACGTTCAACACTGAGGTGGAGAAAATCCTGGCTGAAAGCGGTCAAAAGACATAGCAATTAAATTCGCGTCTAAAAGATCTCCGCATCCAGACCTGCCGCCAATGTCATCGCCAGTTCGGCAACCTGTTCCGTAAATGTTGGGCAATACTTCCCGCGCAGGATGAGTGGCTCACTAATATATTTCCAGCGTAATCCGGTCGTGATTTTGTCAATGGCTGTTTTGGTGCCACGACCATCCTCGCCGGCACGAATATACACAGCAATTGGCAGGCCTTGACTGACCTCAAGACATGGATAGTAGATTCTCTCGAAAAAATCTTTCGTCAAGCCGGCCATGTAAGCGAAGTTTTCAGTCGTTCCCAGGAGAATGCCGTCGCACCATTCGACATCGCCCGCGTCTGCGTCCAGGGGTGACATCGATCGCAACTCAAGGTTATCGCAGCCCAGTCCATCCATGGCCGACAGGGCAGCATCCCTCAGCTTACTGGTGTTAGTCGATGGGCAGTGACACACCGCCAATAGTCGTGACATTTCTTCCTGCCGATGGGTCGGACGAATTATTGCAAGACTCTAGCATGCATCACCAACGACAAGAGGCCCCACAAATGGGGCCTCTCATGACGACCAATTTCCTGCTTACAGCTTGATAGGGAGATCGCGAACGCGTGTACCGGTTGCCGCATAGATGGCGTTGCCGATTGCCGGCGGCACAGCGATCAACGGCGGCTCTCCCATACCCATCGGGAACTCCGTGTTCTCGACAAAACTGATATCGAGCTCTGGAACGTCGGCCATTCGAAGTGGCGTATAGGTATCAAGATTCGAGTCTCGTACCTCACCGTTCTCGAATGCCGTGCCTTCATGCAGTGCGAGACTGACACCCCAGAGCGTTGCACCCTCCGCCTGGGCACGCGCGCCATCCGGGTGAACGACGGTGCCACAATCGATCGACTGCCAGATTTTTTTCACGCTTATCGAATTGGTCTCGGGATCCACTGCAACGTGTGCGACGCAGGCGGTCCACGTTGGATTCGCGCGCTCCTGCCCGTGACTGACCGCCACACCTAAGCCTTCGCCATCAGGCATCGCTTTGCCCCAGCCAGAACGTTCCGCAACGTCGCGCAGTACTCCGGCCATTCGGGTAGCGCCGCCAACAGAATTCGGTGCGGTACCTGCATGCTTGCCGGCCGCATCCAGTCTCGCCAACCGAAACTCAACCGGGTCCTCACCCGTCTTTACTGCAACCTCGTCCATAAAGCTCTCCACACCCCAGCCAATCCAGCCGGGGCCGACCGCCCGCAACCAGCCAGGCAAAAATGTGCGCTGTGCAAGATCATTGTTGATCGCCCGAACCCGATGATTTGGCAGCGTGTACCAGTGGTCAGCGCCATTGATCGAGAAACCGTCGAACTTGCCATTGCCATCGACGCCATCGCCCATAAAGCCGGGTGCCATCGCCAAGGTTGGCCAGCCGGCGGCCGCAGCATGCTCGATGCCGGTCAAAGCGCCATCGGCATCAAATGACGCGTCGAACTGTGCAACCGACGGAGAACGGACACAGTCGAAACGACTATCGTCGGCACGCTGAAAGATCAGTTTTACCGGTCGACCGAGCTCACGGGCAGCCAGCGCTGCCGGAATCATCTGGTCCCCAAACAGGCGGCGCCCGAAGCCACCGCCCAGGTAATACTGATGCAGCACGATATTGGACTCTTCCACCCCGAGTGCGGTTGCGAGATACGGAAGAATCAGGGACTGCCACTGGTTGCCGGAGTGAATATGAAAAACACCATCGACGTAATCGACCAGTGCATTCTGTGGCTCCAGCGTGAAATGCAGTGCCGTGCTCGTCCGATATACCGCCGAATGCATATCAGCGGCACTCGCGCGCGCAGCGGCGACATCACCATCGTCAACGAAAAGCACACCGCTGGACGCATCAGCTGTGAGATTCTCGCCCTCGGCAAGAATATGCGCCTCGGTGACAGCGGCGGTCGGGCCCGGCGCCCATTCGATATTTATCGCATCGGCCGCTTTCATTGCCGCCGGAAAATTGTCCGCTATGACGAGGGCCCAACCCTGGATGATGTCACTGGGGTCGTCCAGCTCCAGCGTCTGCTGGTAACCCGGAATGTCCCTGGCTGCACTGTCGTCGATTGATTCAATCGCACTGCCGTAACGCGTCGGCGGAATCATTGGATGTGCGTACACCATGTTCGGCAATTCGGTATCCAGACCGTAGACTGCTTCACCACGGGTCTTTTCGGGAATATCGATCGCACGTGTCGCACTGCCAACCAGGCGTCGGTCTGCTGCTGCCATTACCGGCATTGCCGACATCTCTTCGTCGCTGAAGGTGCGACTGATATCACCGGTAGCGACAATCTCGGCGAAAGATACTTCCTGCTCACCGGATATCACGTAGCCATTCTCTGATCTGCAGGATGCGGGCTCAACGCCGAGCAGCTTCGCACCGGCGTCGAGAAGCACCGTACGACCGGCAGCGCCAGCCTGTGACAGCATCGTAAATGAGGTCAATACGGACCATGATCCGCCGGTGACCATGTAACCCCATTTCGGATCTGAATCGACATGCTTGATCGACACATTACTCCAGTCGGCGCCGAGCTCATCGGCAACAATTCGAGCCAGCGCTGTGCCGACGTGCTGACCCATTTCTGCCTTCGCGATATTGACCAGCACATCTCCCGTCCCGCTGATCTCGAACCACACCGCCGGTGAAAAAATGTTGCTTGCGCCTGCAGCAATGAGGTCGCTCGCTGCCTCCTCCCTGCTGCAGCCGGGCAATACGCTTCCCAGACCCATGATCAACGTAGTGCCCGCCGTTCCCGCAATAAACGCGCGGCGATTAATTCTCGGTGCTTGTTTTATCATTGCCATGACTCAAGCTCCCCCGCCATTTGCGACACTTTTGATCGCTTTCTTGATACGTGTGTAGGCCATACAACGACACAGGTTTCCATTCATTGCTTCATTGATGTCGTCGTCCGAGGGATTGGCATTTTTCGTTAACAAGTCTGTCGCCTGCATGATTTGCCCTGACTGGCAGTAGCCGCACTGTGGCACCTGCTCTTCGACCCACGCTTCCTGCAAGGCTCTGCCCTGGTCCGAATCGTTGCCTTCGATAGTCGTTACGGACATGTTTTCGACAGCGCTCACAGGCGTCACGCAGGAACGTGTCGCCGCACCATTCAGGTGCACAGTGCACGCACCGCACATCGCTATACCGCAGCCGAATTTCGTGCCCTTTAGCTTGAGCTCATCACGAAGCACCCATAAAAGCGGCGTGTCGTCCGGGCTGTCTGAGGTTACGGCCTCGCCGTTCAATTCGAACTGGATCACAAGTCACTCCTGGAAATAGTCACGGTTGTCGCTGTCAGCGAACTCAAGGATCGCAATATTTGAAGTTGCCAGTCCTGATCTACGCTGTCTTACTGGATAGCCGATTATACCTATGCGATTCGATCGTGACCGTTTGATTTTGGCGCCAAACGGCGACACCGCCGCTAATCAACTGGCAGCGAAAACCCCATCGTGATCTCCGTCCCCTGCAGAGTGGCAAACCGTACAATCGACTACGGACTGATTCACGCTAGAATGTATGCATGACCGTTTCCTGCGATTCCCTGTGATAGAGCCCGGCAAGGGCATTTCGTGCACCCGACGACTGCGCGCCGCAGTCCTACTGCTGGCGACCGTTGCTGCGGCTCCGGCACATCTCTTTGCTGCGCAATTCACGGGCTACGCCAGCCTCACGACCGACTACGTTTATCGGGGAGTAACCCGAAGCGATGGTCACGGCGCGATTCAGCTTGGCGGCGATATTTCTTTCGATGCAGGTTTTTATGCCGGCATCTGGGGGTCGACGGTGGATATCGGCAACAACGTAACCCGTCAACGGGACACGGAAGTCAACTACTACCTTGGATACAGCTACCAGGCGTCTGATCGATGGACGATTGGGGGTAACGTCGTTTCCTACCAGTTTCCGGGCGCCTTCGGCGCGCTGGATTATGATCACGAAGAGTACGCCGTGACGCTGAACTATAACGACCAGTGGTGGTTCGAATACGCACAGGCGCCCGACTACTACGGTGCCGGCGTTCGCGCACATAACTATGAGCTGTTCACCGAATGGCCTTTGCCACATCAGGTCAGCCTGAGCGTCGGCATCGGGCACTTTGACGTAGGCGATTTTTCAGGGGACAGCTACACATTCTGGCAGCTCGGCGCTTCCCGACCCTTGGGGCCGCTGGACATTGACCTGCGGTATCACGACACCAGCAATTGGGTCCCCAGGGTCAGCAGTCCGGAACGCGCGGACGCCAGGTTCGTGCTAACTGCCAGATTCCAATTTTGACGCAATTTCGACCTGTGGTCGTCGTTTACAGCTTGGCCGACCGCCTGCCAGGTTAAGTACCATGCACGCATCGACGGATTTCGCATCCGCCAGGTTCTTTTTCTGCGATTCGCGCAACATGCTCAGCACGGATGCAGATGTCTGCTCAGGCGATGCTGCTAACAGCAACGCGATGACGCCGGAAACATGGGCAGCCGCCAATGAACTTCCCGATCGAAAATCGTACTTGTCATTTGGCAGCGCAACCATGATTTTCTCGCCGGGTGCTAACACAGACCGAGCGTCGTCGTAGGAATCCCGGGATGCAAACGCCCCGGTGCTTTTAACGCCGATGACGCCGTCGAGCATTGCCGGAAAATTATCGCCTGCCTTGTCGCTTCCGGAATCTGCCGCAACAACGATAACGCCAATTTCAAGCACTGCGTTCAAGAGTCGCGCCAGCAGCGGGTCGTCTGGCCCGGTGAGACTCAGGTTGAGAATGTCCGGCGGTTTGACGAGCAGCTGGTCAAGGGCCTTGGCGAGCGTAAACGTGTCACAAACTGCGCCGCTCTCATTCTCCTCCGCCCAACAGGATACCAACAATTCGATTTCTGCCGATGGAGCCACACCGACAATGCCCAATTTGTTGTTGGCCAGAGCACCGATAACGCTGGTAACTGCCGTTCCATGACTTTCATCCCTGACCTGATTCTTGCGAGTAAAAACGGATCGTTTCTTGATACGACCTGAAAGGTCTTCGTGGCCAGTATCCGCATTGCTATCGATTACCGCGATGCGTACTCCTTCACCGCGAGTAAAATCATGTGCAGCTGAAATACCAAGTTGATCCAGGCCGTGCTGCAGCCCAACGTATTTGTCGTTGTAATTTGACGAATCACTTGTGCCCGTCTGGAATTGCTGCAATGGCTGCACTGACTCAATGCGATCGTCACTGCGGAGCTTGCGCACGATTTCGTCCCGGTTTTGGTCCGGTGGAACTCTGTACACGTAACAGTAAACGGACAATGACCGAATTGGCCAGTGATCGACTTCTGTCAGCTGGTATTCGTCGGCAATTGCATTGGCATTGGTTCGTGCATTCGCGGATATAGCATAGCGCTTGCGATTTCGGTAAGGCGCGCTAAAACTACTGCCGGTTGCGCTGGCACCGGCGTTTTCAAAGGTGACGAGAATATCCCGGGTCGACTCTTCACTCGCGTCGTCAGCATATGCGGCAGATACGATCAGGCAAAAGGTACAGGCAACCCTGACTAACGTTTTCACTATTCATTCCTGACAGGCAATTGAAGCGCAACGATCTCCACCGATTTTACCTCAGGTCGAGCCTCAATAGATGCAGTAAATTCTTCTGCTTCCTGCAGAGACGTCGCGGGCACGCTCACGACCATGCGGTATCCATCCCTTTCTGCGACGGCGTTTCGTCCGCCGAAGGACTCGATGATTCGGGCGTGCTGGTCCATTGCCGTACTATTCTCGAAACGAATGTGGAGAACATAGTCCATCGATACTGAATTTGACGCAGATGTTGCCGTTTCGAATCTCGAAGGAATGTCTGTCACTGGCGTGCGTTCGTCGAGAAAGGACACTGCGACCAGAATCGCCACAACCAGCGATGCCGCTACCGCCCATAGCGCGCGATAGTCGCGTCCTTTCGGCGCTTTTTCCGCGGCGTCTATGCGAGCCAGGAAAGATTCGATCGGCGGCTGCGGAACGATAGGTGCGGGAGACGAATTGTTTACCGCAACGTCGACATTGCCGAGAAACTCATAATCGTCACGACACTCATTGCACGCGTTTAGGTGCTCGCGCACCATTGCCTCCTGGTCACTCTCCAGGGTGCCGTTTATGTACCAGGGTAGTAGTTCTCTGGCTTCATTATGAATTTCGGATTCATTGCTCATCTGTTGTCTCATTTGATCTTTGAGAAGGTAACGCCGATGCCTCCAGATACTCCCTAAGCTTTCGACGGGCGTGAAACATGCGAGTCTTGATCGTGTTCACCGGACAACCGGCAACCGCGGCAGTCTCCTCATATGAGAGACCAAGGTAGAACACCAGGACAGTTGCCAGCTGCTGAGCGGCGGGCAATTTGTGTAGTCCGTGCAGAATCCAATCTTCGGTTTCTGTCATGCCTTCGCCATCTGCCGGAAAGGTGTCAACATCGATCGAACTGGACGTTTCGAGCTGTTTTCGGGTAACGCGCCGCATGGTCTGCCGATAGGCAATACCAAAGATCCAGGTCGAAACGCGCGACTCGCCGCGAAACGTCGATGCTTTTTGCCAAACCAGAAGCATGATGTCGTTAACCAACTCCTCTGCAATTGAGAATGAACTGGTCAGCCGATAGACGAAGTTGAAAAGGCGCCTGTGATAGATCGAAAACAGGTGTGTCATCGCGTCGCGATCGCCGTTGGCGACACGTGCAAGCACATCCCGCTCCTGGTCGTTCGTCAGATTCGTTTCTTTCCCGTTCGGCAAATGCATCAGTCAGAAGTCCTGCGATAAGACACGCTATACGTTAGTGCCTTTCAGGAGGCAAAAAGGTTCAATTCTCTTTGTCTTTTTTAAGTTGCTGTTATCAATACGTATTTTTTTCGACGATATTGAACCTTCCGGCTCGAGGCGCGCACCTACCCGTACCGAATAACCATTTTCAGGGGCGCATCCAAGATGGAAAACAAGAATCGAACTCTGCTGCGACAGCTTTCAACTTTTACGCTTATTACGATCCTCATGGCCGCCTGCGGTGGTGGGAGCGGGAGTGGTGTTACGGCGAATCCCCCGCCGCCGCTGCCACCGCCACCGCCTCCACCGCCGGCTTTCAATCCGGTATTTTCGGATATCCAGGCCAACATTTTTACACCAACCTGCGCGACTGCCGGTTGTCATGCGGGCGCAGGTGCACCGCAAGGCCTCGTGCTGGATGACGCCAACAGTTTCGCACTCCTGGTTGGCGTCGCCAGCAATGAAGTACCAGCAGTGTTGCGCGTTGCGGCAGGCGACCCTGGCAACAGCTACCTGATTCAGAAACTGGAGGGCAATGCCGCGAGCGGCGCTCAGATGCCCTTGAATGGAACGCCCCTTCCGCAGGCAACAATCGACATTGTCCGTCAGTGGATAATAGATGGTGCGGTCGACGATCGAGCAACATCGAGCACGCCTATTCGTGTGTCATCTTTGTCGCCTGTTCCGGGGAGTGATCTTACAAGCTCACCATCCCAATTATTGGCTGGATTTGACCGCGAACTGGATGCGTCTAGTGTATCTGCGAATTCCTTTGTACTCGAAGCCAGCGGCGGAGATAACACCTTTGGTGACGGCAACGAAACTGCAATCGTTGCAGCGTCAGTATCGGTGCCAGGAACGAATCCGTCGACAGCGGTTTTCGACCTGACGGGCGTTACACTCGCCGACGAAACCTACCAGGTGCAACTACTGGGCTCAGGACCGTCCATCATCATGGACCTGGACGCCAATGCGCTTGATGGTGAGTTTTCCGGTGCGTTCCCCTCAGGAGATGGAACGGCAGGCGGTGACTTTACGGCAACGTTCTCGGTCACCACGCCCAGTTCCGGCAACGCCACTCTTGCTCAGATTCAGGCCAACGTATTTACGCCGACCTGTGCAACAGCTGGCTGTCACGCCGGAGGATCACCACCGCAAGGCCTCAATCTGGAAGACGGCAACAGCTTTACGTCACTTGTCGGTGTCGCCAGCAGTGAGGTACCTGCCATCCTTCGTGTTGCCGCTGGTGACCCGGATAACAGCTACCTGATTCAGAAAATCGAAGGCAGTGCTGCGGTGGGATCCCAGATGCCTCTTGGTGGCGCTGCACTTGATCCCGCTGTGATCGCGGATATACGCCAATGGATCACGGATGGCGCGAATCAGTAGTGCATAAGGATGCCAATAATAATGCGGAAATTGACCAAATTGGCGCCCGGCTATCGGGCGCCATTCCTAATTATGTTTCTTTTTTTCGTGGCCAGTCCGATTCGGGCCGAGCCGTACCTTGCCGTCTACAAAGGCATGCAGTGCTCGTCGTGTCATAGTCATCCGGCGGGCGGGGGATTGCGAAACCTTTACGGCAACGCGTTTGCACAAACCGAACTTCCCGCGGAACGCCTCGGGAGCGCGGATGCTGCGTTGTGGACCGGCGAAGTTCTGGAATGGCTGTCTGTTGGCGGCGATCTGCGCGCAGAATATCGATCGGTCGACACGCCGGGCGAGGAATCGACGTCCGAGTTTGATATCTCGCGAGGCACCGTCTATCTCGAAGCGAAAATTATCCCGAATCGATTGTCAGTTTACCTGGATCAACAGGTGGCTCCGAGCTCGAGCCTCAACCGCGAAGCGTACATTCGCTTTAACAGCCGGGATCAGCGTTTTCATTTCGCCGCCGGACAGTTTTTTCTGCCTTTTGGCCTGCGCCTGCAGGACGACACTGCATTCATTCGAGAGGTAACCGGTATCAATTTCGCGATACCCGATCGCGGCGTGCAGGCGGGTTTCGAATCCGGGCCCTGGTCTGCCCAGATGTCAGTCACCAATGGTAGCGGCGGCGGATCAGAGACCGACACCGGCAAACAGGTAAGCCTGGTTGCTGGCTACGTCAGACCACTATGGCGGGTTGGTATCAGCGCGAACGCAAACAATGCCGACCTCGGCGATCGGCAGATGCAGGGTCTGTACCTTGGTCTGAAAACCGGACCCGTCGTTTGGCTGGCCGAAGCAGACTTCATCTCGGATGATGTTGCCTCGGGTGGGGAGCAGGATTCTGTCGCCGGACTTCTTGAGGCGAACTGGCTTTTGCGTAGCGGGCATAACCTGAAGTTAAGTTATGACTATTTCGATCCGGATGATGACATCAGTGAGGATCACCAGGTTCGCTACAGCCTGGTTTGGGAGTTTACACCGATGCAGTTCCTGCAAGGTCGATTTGGCGCACGACTTTACGACGGTATACCGCAGGTCAACCGGCAGAATCGCGACGAATTCTTTGCCGAGCTACACGGGTTCTTCTAAACCCGTGTAGCGAAACGCCCGTTGCATGGATCTACCAGCAATTATTTGGGTCGGTGTCTCCGCCTTGCGAGCCCTGCACGCCTGTGCTCCTGATCCGGAGCACGGCACAGTCGGTATCGTCGGTCTGGCCAGCCTGCGGCGTCGCATCCAGCGCGTACGCAGTGGCGGTAAGCGTAGTTGCGGTCACTACGTAGTGACCTTCGGCAGAGTTCGCGGGGAAAGAAACGGTGGTACAGCCGACGTTATTGTAGGCGCTGAATCGGGTATAACAGCGTTCGAGATTCTGCGCCATCTGCATAAGCTGTGTTTTACCGTCCGCTCTATGCGTTCTCATCACCTGCTCGCGGTACGACGGATAAGCAAATGCCGCCAGGATACCTACAATAGCCACGACGATCATTAACTCGAGCAGTGTAATGCCGCGCATGCGTGCCTGTCGTGTCTGTACTTTCGTTTTTGCATTGTCCATACCGCTTACCTCAGTTGACGCCACGATTGCCGACCAACGTCGATCGCACCGCGCTCGGAAATTCTGATCAGCTGCCCTGATGAACCACTAAGAACCTTCACTTCGTCGTCGTTATCGCCAACGCCTGTGATTACCGCCGGCGTTTTGACGATACCAATGTCTGGCGCAATTCCCGACGCAGGGACGGTTACACTGTTGCCGTTTTCATCAGTAACGGTGACCCAGTCATCGCTGTTGAACTCACCGTCTTCGTCCAGATCGAACACGGCATAGTCCAGTCGGCCACCATTGAAGGCATTGAGTTCCATGATCCAGCTGTCGCCACCGAAGGAGCACGGATCGGGGTTCGGTATTACGGTTGCGAAAATTACGCGATCCCCGCGAACGATCGCCCGGGACACGACACGTTCGCCTTCCGGTCCGGGTCCACCGAAGGCGGTCTTCCATTCCATATCCATAAACCAGCCGTCTTGCGTTGATACAAGCGTGTTCGCAGTGACTGCGCGCACATCGAAGTTACCCGCATTGACCTCGGCGAGAATCGACTGTTCCATCATGTTCGAACGGCCGTATACCTGGGCGCCACGATCGATAACGGCATAGAACGAGTCGACATCCGGGTTGGGTGGGACGACGTTGTCATTCAGTCGGTAAAAACTACCGGTACCGAAGAAGATGGTATGCAGGCCGTTGTCATTGAATGCCGAGGCTAACGGGGCGGTAATCGCCTGCCGGACGCCGTTGCCATCGAGCGCGACAAACAGCGGAATGGCATCGCCGCTGCTGAGCAGTGACGCAGGCGCATTCCAGCCGCTCGGGCTGGAGCCATTGAGATCAAGTCGCCACAAGTTGCCGTCAGAATCGCCTGCGTAAATTCGGTCCGCTACGCGGTCACCGTCGAGGTCAACCACCAATGGTGCACCCAGGTCACCACTATTAGGCAATGTGAACGAGTGAATGATGCTGCCATCAGCAATATCCAGGACCCAAATCGTGCCATCCGTCTGGCCGGTTTCGTAGCCGCTCGTTATGATCACCCCGAACTTGCCGTTTGGCAGCGGCGCTATAGCCGGTTGCCCGATGGTGTAGCCAAGAGACGGGTGGCTGAATTCCCACATCACGTCCGACGTCGTCATCGTAGTTGGATTGGAAACATCGAGGGCAAAAATGCTCTTACCGCCAGCGCCGGTCGCGCCGACAGCGACCGAATGCCAGGCCGAGCTGAAGTAGGCATCGGCAACGCGCGGCGCACCATCCACGTAGAAACGATGCGAATAGGCCGGCAAAGTCAGTTCGTACAGGTTATCGAATACCGAGTTCGGTATGAAAGCAAACAACTCGTCGCCACCAGTGCCGGTCAGATTGGCGTCAAAGGCGTGCAACATGCCGTCATTTGCGCCAACAATCAGCACTGGCGGACGGGCGATGTACGCTGCTGAGCTGCGGTACGTCAGATAATCTGCACCGATACCCAGCCCGTTGAAAGCGACCGACTGGTCGAGCAGCCCGTAGCCGAAATCCTGGTGGCCCATGAGCTGCGGGTCAGAATTACTGATGTCGCCGAGCCGGCTGTCGCGCTTCCTGAGCAATCCGTTCGGTTGTTCCAGCAGCCGCGAGCCGCGCAGGTAGGCAATCCGGTCCTGCCCTTCGCTCGTACTTACGAGCGGACCGCCGCCCAGCACCTGGCGCAGCGAATCCTGTTGTGTACCGGTCAGATCAGTCCACTTGAAATCGACGCCGGTAGCGGCAATCATCGACCCGCCACCGCCCGAGACCGGGGGTGCAACGGTGAAGATCTTCCTGCTGTTCAGACTCAGCTCAGTTTTGGCGTCCAGCTTGCTGGCCCCGCTCCAGACAGGGGTCGTGTTGATCGTGCCATCCGTGTTGATGCGGAAAGCCTTTAATTCGCCACTCCAGTTCGCGCTATCGAATGCAGCCTGGTAGACAGCCGTATCGGCACCCAGTCGCGTAGAGTTGGCAGCGACCGCCGATGCCGAGCTGCGCACTTCCGCAGCAATGTTGGCGAATGCGGTCTGCAGGCTCTGCACCATCTGGACCGAGCTGCCTGCTACATAGTAGTTATCCGGGCGCGGCATCACTCTTCCGGCCGGGCTTGCTCGCGGGCCGAATGTCGTAATCGTCTGTCCGGTGCTATTCCACCATGCTTGTGGCAGTGAACCTACGTGCGTGTCCGGGTCAAAACCGTCCGGTTTGTCGAAGCCACCGTATTTCGCGGTCAGGTAATATTGGTTTTCGTCCTCGTCTTCGAGCGACAGTCCTTCCAGAACGTCAACCCAGTGGGTAGATGCGGTCTGGTCGCCGGGCATGTTGGGATCAGACGGCCGCAGGTCGCGCGTATGCGCGTCCCAGGCAAGTCCAACCATGTAGGCGGAGTTTTGTCGCCCGGTAAACTGCGTCGGAATCGCAAACCCCTCCATTGTCGCGACCTGTGCCGTTTGCGTTGCTACGTTGATGCTGGTGTCTGCTGTTACCAGCGGTGGCATAGGTGGCTCGTCTGTGGTTACGCCATTTCCGGGCAGGTTCTTATCTCGGTGAGTGTAGATGTCGCCAATGCCTATAAGCACGTTCTTCTGGCACGCATACTGAATCGGGTCATCCCAAGTCGTAATAACCGGAAAGCCATCGGCTGCCTGGACTGCACCGATACCGGTATTGCCTGGTATGGCAGAATACTGCGGCACGTTGCCCTGGTTTTTCAGGTAGCGCAACGCTGTGTAGTACATTTCGCCGACCGGATCGTAACTCTTGTGGTTGTTGTTGGTCATCTGGCCGAACTTGTTTAGGTAGTTGATCACACCACTGTCCTGAATGGTTATGCTCAATGCTGATGCAGTGGCCGATGCGTCACTCGGATCCGGGTTGCGAATCAGGACACCGGTAACTTCATCCCACTCCTTGTTCGGATTTACTGCCTCGCCCGTGCCGGGAACAATCATTTTCGGCCCGACGAATTTTTGCTGGGCGCGCAGCACACCGCCGTCGCGCAGGAAATTGGGGTCGTTCAGGTAGCCAAAAATGCCATAACGCAGTTGGTCCGCGTTCTGCTGAATAACGCCTTCAGGCTTGAAGCCTGACGAATACGCGCGGCAGTTTGTCTCGAGAAGCCCCGGTACGCAGACTTTCACACGAATGCTAACCTCATAGGCGTTGTCGTCGTCGTTGTCCCCGGGCTGGTAATTCTCCAGGCTTTCACCAGTATCATCATCCTCGATGCGGAAACGCATTTTGTTGCCCAAGCCCTGGACGCGCATGCGCACCCATTGCTCGTTGAAAGGCATCGAATCGCGAACCAGGTTGTTGTCGTTACCACTGGCAGGGAGTCTGCGGTCCGGATAAATACTCGTGCCACCCTGGCCGGTATGCCGGGCTTTCTCGAGCCATGTTTCAGTGGGCGTATCGACAACGCGATTGCCGCCGGTCAACACCGAGCGAAACGGATCGATGGTCTGCGTCGCAGCCCAGTTTAGAAAGTTGCCCGCCCACTCATTGGTGCCATCGCACTCACGGGTGGTCGTAAACCTGTTCGGATAAAAATGCCGGTTAGCTTCTGTAGCGCTATACGAATAGAGATAGCATTTGTCGGCGTCGAAGTAACCGAGAAAAGTTTCACCGCGGCTGTACTCATTAATACTGGAAACACTGGTAATCGTCGGCCATTCGACTGACGGCACCAGGATCAGGTTGCCCGGTACGTCGCCGCCGCCCAGGAACAGCGGTTGCTGTGCGACCTGTGCGTGTGCATTGCCGCCGGCGACCAGCAGCGTCGCGCTAAGCGCGAGGGCCCGTGCCGTCCTGGCAATTGCCGATGATTTTTTTGCGATCCATGCTGTTTTAATTTTCACGATAGTGCTTCCTTAGCGACTGCGGAACACAGTGCTTAGTAC
>JBPCYD010000062.1:0-4962 GCA_051007895.1 Woeseiaceae bacterium | reverse complement strand
AAGACGACGATCGGCTCTTCATACCGACGTTGGGTCATGCAAATGGCTGCGGCGCTGCTCGCATTTTGCACTTTGTCTGCAAATGCGCAGGACGGCAATCGCCTGCAGGACATTCAGGTTCAGAGCCTGCCGGGACAGCGCGTGGAGCTGAAGTTAATACACAGCGGCACCGCATCTGACCCACTGGCCTTTACCATCGACGATCCGGCGCGTATCGCGCTCGATCTTCCGGGAACGACGCTTGGGTTGTCATCACGCCGTCGCGACGTAAATCTTGGACCATTGGACACGGTGCTAACAGCAGAGGCCAATGGCCGCACCAGGGTGGTTCTCAACCTGGATTCGATGGTCCCTTATGAAACAAGCAAAAGCGGCAATACGATCACCGTAACGCTCGGCATGTCCGACGGCGCAGATCAGTCGACACAGTTCAGTGGCAGTACATCACCGGCTGCGTCACCGTCGTTCGCGTCAAGCGGCGCGCGGCAGATCAACAGTGTCGATTTTCGACGAACCCGCGATGGTGGCGGCCGCGTCATGATCAACCTGAGTGACCCGTCTACGCCAGTCGATATTCGCCAGGAAGGCGGCCGCGTTGTTGCTGTATTCAAGGACACTTCCCTGCCGGCGGAGTTGATGCGTCGCCTGGACGTCATGGACTTTGCCACGCCTGTCACGACAGTTGATACGCTGCGCACCAACCTGGATACACGCATCGTCATTTCAGCAGAAGGTAACTACGATCAGCTGGCTTATCAGTCAGACAACGAATTCACCATTGAAATTAATCCGACCATTGACGAAACCGAAGAAGCAGCTTCGCTGTTCTCCGAAACCAAAGAGTACGATGGACAGCGCCTGTCCCTGAATTTCCAGGATATTGAAACGCGCGCGGTACTCCAGCTGCTGGCTGAATCATCAGGCCGGAATATCGTCGTAGCAGACACCGTACAGGGCAATGTAACGTTGCGACTGCGGAATGTTCCCTGGGACCAGGCTCTCGACATCGTAATGACCACCAAGGGTCTGGACATGCGCGAGAACGGCAACGTGATTATTGTTGCTCCTGCCGAAGAAATTGCAGCCCGCGAAACCGCGGACCTGGAAGCTCGCCAGGCGATCGTTGAATTGGAGCCCCTCTATTCAGAGTTTCTGCAGGTCAACTACGCGAAGGCGGCAGATCTGGCCGCACTGATTGGCGGTGATGGCGCCTCATCGACGAATGCACTGCTGTCCGGCCGAGGCAGCGTTGGTATCGATGAGCGCACTAACACGCTGCTGGTTCAGGACACGGTGGAAAACCTGCAGAACATTCGCAGGCTCGTAAGGACTCTCGACGTACCGATTCGCCAAGTGCTGATCGAGGCTCGCATCGTGGTCGTCAATGATGACTTCAGCAAAGAGCTCGGCGTGCGTTTCGGCGCAACGGGCGTCAAGGAAAACAGCACCGACGGCGCAACTGTTGTCAGTGGTACCGGTAATGGTACATCGACGATGGTGGACTCCATTCTCGACAACCTGGCCACGGCTGGCACAATCGGCCCGGTAGAACTGCCTACCCTGACAGATCGATACAACGTGAATGTTCCGGTTGGTAACCCCGCCGGCCGATTCTCAATTGCGGTCCTCGAGTCGGAATACATTGTCGATCTCGAGCTGACAGCGGTGCAGGCTGAAGGTCGTGGCGAGATTATTTCAACGCCACGCGTCATTACCGCGAATCAGAAAGAAGCCCGTATCGAGCAGGGTGTTGAGATCGCCTACCAGGAATCTGCATCGTCCGGTGCGACAACTACGCAGTTCAAGAAGGCTGTACTGTCGCTGACAGTCACGCCGCAGATTACGCCGGACAACAACATCATCATGGACCTCATCGTCAGCAAAGACAGTGTCGGCGAACTGACACCGGCATCAAATGGTGGTTTCGTGCCCAGTATCGATACGAGATCAGTAGAGACCCAGGTCCTGGTGCGCGATGGCCAGACGGTGGTTCTCGGCGGTATCTATGAAACTGAAACCCGCGAAACGATCAACAAGGTGCCATGGCTGGGTGACATCCCGGGCGTTGGCGTGCTCTTCCGATCAACGGCGGATACTGCAAATAAAGCCGAGCTGCTGATCTTCGTTACACCGAGGATTCTCAACGAGGGCGCAAGCATCTATTAATCGAGGAATAGCCCCAAGGGCTTAACATCGATATGTGAGTAAAAAAGCCAACCTCCGGGTTGGCTTTTTTCCAACCGATAACAACCGGCCATGGCAAATCCTAAAAACCTGTTTCTCGTTGGCCCGATGGGCGCTGGCAAATCTGCCGTAGGACGGCAACTGGGCAGGCTGCTGCATCTCGATTTCTTGGATAGCGATGAGGAGATCGAGCAACGTACTGGCGTTGACATTCCTTTCATTTTCGAAAAGGAAGGTGAGCAGGGCTTTCGCACACGTGAAGTGAAAGTTATCGACGAGCTGTCACAACGCCAGGGAGTTGTGCTGGCCACCGGCGGTGGCGCGGTGCTCGATGTCGAGAGTCGCAGCCGGCTCGGTGCACGTGGCTTCGTAATTTATCTGCATACCACGGTAAAGCAGCAGCTCGATCGCACCCAGCGTGGCAGGAACCGGCCCCTGCTCGAAAATGGCAACAAGGCAAAAGTTCTTGAAGCACTCATGCTTGAGCGGGATCCGCTCTACCGAGAGATCGCCGATCTTACGGTCGAAACCGATGGCAGAAGGGTGCAGGCTGTGGCCCGTGATATCGTCGAAGCACTTGGGTGAAATGGTCTCGATAATGTGCTGCAGCCGCGGTCGACGTATATCCGCCTGACAGTAACGCGGTGCCGCTTTAAACGCACTGATGGATATTATTAACTGGTCAACGCAGGCAGATTACAGGTAGTCTTTTCCGCCTGATGGACAATCAACCATTGAAAGTGGAGCTGGGCGAGCGGAGTTATCCGATCGTAATTGGCAGCGGGCTCATTGCAGGCGGTTACGATCTATCGCCTTACACGAATGGACGCGACTGCCTGATCGTCAGCAACGATACGGTCGCACCACTTTACCTGGAAAACCTTACTGGCTGTCTGCCGGGTGTCGCGACCCAGGTTGTCGAACTTCCCGATGGTGAGTCCCACAAGACGATTGCCAGTGCTGCAAAGATCCTGGATGAACTTGTGGGAAGTCGCGCCGGCCGCGACGTCACCGTCATAGCCCTGGGTGGGGGCGTGGTTGGCGATATCGCCGGCTTTGCCGCGGCCTGTTACATGCGCGGCGTTGCCTTTGCCCAGGTTCCGACCACGCTGCTTGCCCAGGTTGATTCGTCGGTTGGCGGGAAGACCGGAGTCAATCATCCCGGTGGCAAGAACCTGATCGGCGCATTTCACCAGCCACGCGTTGTTCTGATCGATACTGACACTTTGGCGACGCTGCCCGATCGGGACCTACGCGCAGGGATCGCAGAAGTCATCAAATATGGCGCGATAACCGACGCCGCGTTCTTCGCCTGGCTGGAGGACAACGTTCAGGCCCTGGTCGCAAGAGAAACAGACGCGTTGACGTATGCTATTCGCAAGTCCTGCGAAATCAAGGCAGCCGTGGTCGCGGAGGACGAAAAAGAGACAGGACGTCGTGCGCTGCTCAATTTTGGCCATACCTTTGGCCATGCCATCGAGAACAGCGTGGGATACGGCGAATGGCTGCACGGCGAAGCGGTCGCGGCGGGTATGGTAATGGCCGCCGATATGAGCGGCCTTGCTGCAGCAGACGGGCAGCGCCTGAAGGCATTGCTTGGAGCTGCAGGACTGCCGGTTTCGCCGCCGCTCACCCGGCCGGGGCAGCTGCGGGACGCGATGCAGCTCGATAAAAAAGCCGAGGCCGGCAGGCTGCGTTTCGTGCTGCTGCGTGCAATAGGCGATGCTTACGTGACCGCTGACTACGATTCCGCAACTCTCAACGCCGTGCTTGGCGCGGCAGAAAACGAATGACGGCAGCGTCCGACGGGTTAGCCCCGTATGCGGCACATGAAACAGCGGGGAAAGGTCGCCGCATTGTCGAGGCACCGCCGGCCTATCGAGGCGAGTACCAGAGAGACCGGGACAGGATAATTCACTCGACCGCGTTTCGCCGCCTGGTTTACAAGACCCAGGTTTTCGTAAATCACGAGGGCGATCTGTATCGGACGCGCATGACGCATTCCCTCGAAGTTGCCCAGATCGCGAGAACGGTTGCCCGCGTGCTATGCATCAACGAACCACTGGTTGAAGCCATCAGTCTTGCGCACGACCTTGGGCATACACCGTTCGGACATGCCGGACAGGATGCACTCAATGCCTGTATGCGTGATTTCGGTGGATTCGAACACAACCTGCAATCACTGCGCGTCGTCGACGAGCTGGAGCAAAAGTACGCTGATTTCAGCGGCCTGAATCTCACATTCGAAACCCGCGAAGGGATCCTGAAACATTGTTCCGCCAGGAATGCCCGCGAGCTAGGCGATATCGGCAGGCGATTCCTTGAAAGGCGCCAGCCCGGGCTCGAGGCACAGCTGGTCAATATCGCCGACGCAATTGCCTACAATAATCATGATGTCGACGATGGTTTTCGAGCCGGTTTGCTGGATATTGATTTGCTCAGACAACAGCCGCTCTTCGGCGAACACTATAGCGACGTTCAGGAAGCCTATCCTGGCCTGGATGACCGAAAGCTGATCTACGAAGTGATTCGTCGCATGATCGGTCACGTTGTTGGCGATTTGATTGATACGTCTTCGCGTAACATCGAGGCGCTTGCGCCCGGAACTATCGAGGATGTGCGGGCAGCAAAAGAGCCTGTCATTACTTTCAGTAACGACGTGCTGGAGCAACACCTGTCGCTTAAGCAGTTCCTCAGGGAGAATCTCTATCGCCATCCCCGGGTGCGCGCCATGAACGAAGAGACACAGGTGATGCTGGAGACCTTGTTCGCACGATA
>JBPCYD010000061.1:0-3158 GCA_051007895.1 Woeseiaceae bacterium | reverse complement strand
TCTTGGCCCCGAAAGGAGATCAGGTGTCGATCGGCGGGGCGATCCTCGTCGAAACGATGACGTCAATCCCTATGAAGAGTTGAGCAAAACAGGCTAATTTTTCGTCGCGACTAGCTTGGGGTTGCGGCAGGTCGAAAAAACTCGAAACCGATTTCCTTCACAGGCCGAGTTCGAAAAGGAAGCAACAACCCAAACCACGCTAAGTACCCGGCGTACCCGATAACGACCGATCCCATATGCTTGCCCATTTCCAGGCTTGCGTAATTGGTTACCGCCACAAAGCCCACTCGATACCCGTAGCCATGCTGCCGCATTTCGTTGTCTGAAAAAAGATGAATTGCGGGGCTGATTCGGCGGCCGCGATAGGCCGACCGTGTAAATGATTTGTACGCGTAGTTGTAAGGTTTTTGGATTCTGATCCAGACGTTATCTGCGTCCGGGGCATACTCGATTGAACGCCATATATACGACACGAGCGTCGGGCCATCGAATGCGCCGAAGGCCAGGTCACCACGCGCGTTGGCATCGTCGACAAAGTCAGTTCGCATGTCAAGCTCAGGATCCGCGCTCAAGTCCAACAACTCGTCCGGCTTGATCAGTCGAAAATTCAGGTCGTGTGCCGTCTCGGAATCACTCGGTGATTCCGGAAATTTGCGGCACCTTACAACATATAGATGTATGCCCAGGTAGCGAGCGCCAACTTTTACGATTAGGTCCAAAATCGCCCGTCGAAGACCCCAACGGTCGGCGTTTTCTCGCAGGTTACGGAGTCTGCTCATTTTTAGTTATTTGATGGCATGAATGCCACATCAGACCGATGGGAACACACTTTAATATACAAGCGACTTGGCAATTGCGCACGCACAATTGAGTTATTGATCGAATTGATCCACCAAGGAGGCTCATGGATTCGACGCCGGGTCGGGATGGTGCAAGGTTTCATTGACGTACCTTGAATGATTGCAGCTCACCGCATTGCCATGAATACCAAGCACAACCCTTTGTTCGGCGCGCGCTATTGACCGGATTACGGTCAGCGTTCGACGATGGGCTCCAATAATCAGCGTTGTATGCATGCAATCGCCTTGCTTGAGGGGTGCCATCCTACCTTTTGTCCAGGAACTACGGATATTGATTTCCTTTTGGGCGGTCTCGACCGCCACAAGAAAAGCCTGTCGCGTACGCTCGTTTATGGCAAATGGGTCAGCTAGTCAGTATTCAATTGGAGTATTATAGTGATCAGCAAGTGCATCCGATTGAAAACCCGCCTCAAGAAGGGATAGATCGTGAGTCGAAATCTAAAAATATTTAAAGGAACTGTGGCCGGACTAATCCTGTTAGTCGTAGTATGGCTGTCGATTACGAACTATGTCATCGATCCGCGAAAAGGCATCATGTCGCGGGGAGACCTGGAGTTGGCGTGGCAGACTCCAACAGAAAACGCCGACAGCAGCCCGCTGACCGATCTTGTGGGATACACCGTTTACTGCTGGAATGCCGAGGGCCAAAGGACGGAAACGATCGTCATTGACGACCCTGATCAAACCAGTATTGAAGTGCAACGGTTGTGGCCCGGAACCTACCAATGCGCAATGTCCGCTGTTAAGTCAGACGGCAGCCAAAGTGTGCTATCGAACGTCGTCACACGTTCTGTTCCCTGAAGCGGGTACCCATGCAGCGGTAACCCGGCGTTCTTGAGACCGCGATCGGCCATTCGGCCAGATTGTTTTACATAATCCTGAACAGAGATCTGCTTTCTGTGTGAGAACGGGTCCCCAGTGCGGGTCGGGCGTTCCGGCACTCTTTAATTCAGAGTCGCCTGTATGATCAATCTACAGGGGCAAGTGCGCATGGACGATCTGACTGCACTAAAACATTGAATCGGATGCAATGAAAAAAACAACAGCCTTTATCATCAGTCACGAGCCGGATGCGACTCGCGCGGTAGAGAATCAGGCGACAAGCGTAATCGCTCTGACTTTGACGCGAGCACTGGGACGAGAGGGAATCAAGGTTGTCCGCATTCATCCCAGTCATTTCGATGACAGTTTGTACTCTCGTTACAGCCACGCAACCGAGATCTGTCCGAATCTGCATGAGTCCGAGTCCGATCTCGTCGCGTTCCTAGATAGGCTGGGCGATCGCTACCCGGGGACAAAAGTCCTGGTGCCGGCATCCGATGATTGTGCCCTGTTTCTCGCCAGGCATGCCGATAAGATTCACCAGGACTTCGTGCTGCTGAATCCTGTGCCAGCCACGATGGAGTGCATCAAGGATAAACAGCGGCAATACGCACTCGCAGTTGCGGCTGGTGTGCCCGTTCCCGAAACCTACTTTCCGGACAGCAAAGCAGAGGTTGCGCAGATCGCAAAGAAGCTGAACGAATACCCGTACATCATAAGTCCACTGGAGGCGCAGAAGTGGCAGCTTAAAAAATACGCCGCTGTTACCGGTGGCAATAAGGCGATTATCGTTCATTCGCGAGCGGAATTAATCGATGAATATGCGCGAATATCAACTACAGACAGTAATCTGATGATTCAGGAAATCATCACTGGCAAAGATGCCAATGTAATCACTTTTCTCGGCTATTGCTCGGATGCATTCAAGCCACTGGCACACTGCATAAGTAGCAAACTGCGTCAGTCGCCAGTCGATTTCGGGAATTGCACGTCAACCGTCACCTGTCACAACGACGTGGTAGAGCGTTACGCCAAACGACTCGTCAATCAGTGCGGTTATGTCGGCATGGTCGGCGTCGAGTTCAAATACGATCCAAAGAAAAACGACTATATGCTCATCGAGATCAAATGTCGGCCGGTTAGTACAATCGGCATTGCGATGGCGTGCGGTGTTAATCTTCCTGTCGTCGCGTACCGGGACACCATTGGCGAGAAGCAGCAGCCCATATTCGACTGGGAAGATGGCGTCATCTGGATGCGGCTGCTACAGGACGTCGCCGCAGGTCTCGAACTACGTCGTCATGGACGCTTGACTATTTCCCAATGGTTCCGGTCGATACGCGGAAAACGGGTGCATGCGTTGCTCGCGTTCGATGATTTACTGCCATTCGCCAGGTTCTATGCTCGCTATTGCAGACAGCAACTTGGAAAATGGCTATCTGCACGTCAGCGCGCCAAGTATCTTCGCGGTCCGCG
>JBPCYD010000060.1:0-21311 GCA_051007895.1 Woeseiaceae bacterium | reverse complement strand
TAAGGAATCGCGGCTGAAGCCGCTCCTACAGGTGGCGTCGATGCAACAACGGAGGCACTAAACCATCGTAGGAGCGGCTTTAGCCGCGATTCCTACTTGAACTACTTCCGGTCGGCCACCGGCACATAATCACGAGCCGCAGAACCAGAATACACCTGGCGCGGCCGGCTGATTCGACCATGCGGGTCGGTGATCATTTCGCGCCAGTGCGCTACCCATCCTACTGTCCGGCCTATCGCGAACATCACAGTGAACATTGAGGTTGGAATGCCTAGCGCGCGGTAAATAATGCCGGAGTAGAAATCAACGTTAGGATAGAGGTTCTTCTCTACGAAATATTCGTCCTTCAATGCCACCTGTTCCAATTCAAGCGCCAGTTCAAAAAGCGGTGAATCCGTTCGTCCCATTTGTTGCAACACTTTGTGGCACATCTCACGAATAATCGTCGCCCGCGGATCGAAGTTCTTGTAGACGCGATGACCGAAGCCCATCAGTCGGAACGGATCATTCTTGTCCTTTGCTTTGGCAACGAATTTGGGAATATTTTTAGCGTCGCCGATTTCTTTCAGCATGCGCAGTACTGCCTCATTTGCACCGCCGTGCGCCGGTCCCCAGAGTGCAGAGATGCCAGCGGCGATTGCAGAATAAGGGTTGGCACCGGAGCTGCCCGCCATGCGTACCGTTGACGTTGAACAGTTCTGCTCATGGTCCGCGTGTAATATGAACAACAGGTCCAGTGCCTCGGCGGCAACCTGGTTAATCTCGTAATCTTCCGCCGGCACCGCGAACAGCATGTGCAAAAGATTCTCCGTATAGCTCAGGTCGTTTCGCGGATATCGATAAGGCTGCCCGGCCGTAAGCTTGTGTGCGGCGGCTGCGATGGTTGGCATCTTGGCAATGATTCGATGGGTGAAAACGTCGCGAGCATCGGCGTTATTCACGTCCATGGTGTCGTGGTAGTAGGCCGACATCGATCCCACAACGGCAGACAGGACCGCCATTGGATGCGCGTCGTAGCGAAACCCGTTGAAGAAACGGAGCATGCCCTCGTTGAGCATCGTATGTCTTCTAATAGAAGTGTCAAACTTGGTCAGCTGATCAGTCGTCGGCAACTCTCCGTATAAAAGGAGATAGGCTACTTCGATAAAGTTTGAGTGTTTGGCAAGTTGCTCGACCGGGTAACCGCGGTACATCAGCACGCCTTTCTTGCCGTCGATAAAGGTGATATCGCTGTCGCAACTGCCAGTAGAAACAAAGCCCGGATCGTAAGTAAAGACACCCTGCTCAGCGAACAGGCGTCCAATTTCGATCGTATCGGGTCCAGTTGTTCCGCTGCGAATCGGAAGCTCCATTGTCTTTCCGTTCGGGCTCGTAAGCGTGTATACGTTCTTCGTCATAACATCCTCAAACTCTCGATGGGGCGGGCCGGCACTCATCCTTAGGCTGCCCGCTTTGGTTCGCAGTCAGGCGACCCTTATATAATGTGCTCCTTCGAATAAGGGGCACAGCAAAGCACCAGCTGCAGCCCGCTATGGTGCCGGAAGCCGGAAACTCGGGCAAATGGCTATGGCAAATCGCGCCTTTAAGAATATCCAGGCTGCTGGTTAGCCCATACCGTACTTACGGCGGAACTTGTCAACGCGGCCACCAGAGTCGACGATCTTCTGTTTGCCGGTATAGAACGGATGACAGGCCGAACAGACCTCAATAGTAAGATCATCGCCGAGCGTGCTGCGGGTGGTGAATTCGTTGCCACAACTACAGGTCACCTTGGTTTCGCTGTAATTCGGATGGATGTCGGCTTTCATTACGGGTCGTCCTTACGGTCCAGGCACTGAAAAAAGGGCGCGTAGGATATAGCGAAGCTTATGTCTCCGCAAGTTCCCCTGCCACGGGACATCATTTTATCCACAAAACCTGTGGATAACTCTGTGGAACAAAATTGGACAAGGACGCTAAGTGAGTATTTTTAAAGCGGTGTTTCTAATATGTCTATTTTGTGTCCAATTTAATATTATGTTTTAAAACAATTACTTATGGGTCTTTTTGTACAGCGCAGCTTAGTTAACAAGCTTATGGCACGGAAAAAACAGGCTATCGCCTGATGTTGTGCATAAACGTCGCGGTGAGCATGGGACCAAATCGGTCATATTTGGGCGCAAACCTACGCTAGAAAACGCGCCTGCAGATCGTTAAGCAGGCGAAATCCGTCCTGAGTGGGTCGCCAACGATCGTGTTCTGGCCGCTCGATCAGGCCGTCTGCCTCGGCGCGGGCAAGCGTTTCCTGGAGCACAACGAAATCCTGTCCGGTCCGCGACGTAAATTCTGCCGCAGTGAAGCCCTCGGACAGTCGCAGCTTGTTCAGCATGAATTCGAAACCCTTATCGTTTTCCTCAATAGGCGTCATGGCCAGGCTGGCGTCCTCGGCCTCGGCCCATTCCATATACAGAAGGGGATTCGCGGGTTTTTGGTAACGACAGGCTGCAGCACCGGCCCGGGTGATCTTGCCGTGGGCACCGGCACCCGCGGCGAGATAGTCACCGAATGACCAGTAGTTCAGATTGTGCCGGCATTGATGTCCTGGCCGAGCGAACGCCGAGATTTCGTAGCGCTTAAAACCAGCCTGCTGCAGTTGTGCGTGACATGCCTGTTGGATTTCCCAGGCCAGCTCGTCATCCGGGATATTCGGTGGTGGTCGCTTGAAAAATACCGTATTGGGCTCGAGTGTCAGTTGGTAATAGGAAATATGCGGTGATTCAAGCGCCAGCAAGGCATCGACATCCGCCAGCGCAGCTGACAGGTTCTGTCCCGGCAACGCAAACATCAGGTCGACATTGATACTATCGAAACCGGCCGCGGCCGCTTCATTGTATGCTCCGTAGATGTCGTCAGGACCATGGATGCGACCAAGCACCTTCAGCATCTCGGCATCGAAACTCTGCGCTCCGAGGGAAACCCTCGTAATACCCGCCTGTCGATAGGCCGACAAGGCGCCTCTTTCGACCGTGCCCGGGTTTGCCTCCATGGTAATTTCACAGTCGTCGCTTAAACGCAGGAGGTTTCTGCAGGCACTCAACACCGCGCCAATTTCATCGGGCGTAAACAGGCTTGGCGTCCCGCCACCGAAAAAAATTGTCTCAACGACACGACCGTTTGACAGGGCCGCTTCACGCTGCAGGTCTTTCTCGAGTGCCACCAGGTATCTTTTTTTCTGTATCTGATTGCCGGCGCGATGTGAATTGAAATCGCAGTAGGGACATTTGCGAACACACCAAGGTAAGTGAATGTATAAAGATAATGGTGGCAACATCCAACTAACCCGTGAGTAAGTGAATGTATAAAGATAACGGTGGCATCATCCAACTAACCCACGAGTAGGTGAACGAATAAAGATAACGGTGGCAACATCCAGTTAATCTGCGAGTAGGTGAATGTATAAAGATAACGGTGGCAACATTCAACTAACCTGGGACTAGTCCGCGAGTTCCTGTACGCGTCGCCTCAATTCACGAAAAGCTTTACCGCGGTGGCTGACTTCATTTTTTTCTTCCCGTGACATTTGCGCACCGGTCTTGTTTGCATTCTTATCCAGGAACACTGGGTCGTAACCGAAACCACCGGCACCGACTCGCCCGTGCAAAATCTCACCGCGCCAGACGGCTTCGATCGCGAGTGGTTCAATAGCCATATCCGGATAAACCATCACTGCCGCGCAATGGAACCCACCACCCCGATTGCCATCCGCAACATCCGCCATCTCTTCCAGTAAGCGGTCAACGTTCTCATCGTCCGTCGCATTGTTGCCCGCGTATCGGGCAGACCTGACGCCGGGCCTGCCGTTCAAAGCGTCAACGGAAATGCCTGAATCGTCCGCAATGGCCGGCAAACCGGAAGCGATTGCTGCATGACGCGCTTTCAGCAGCGCATTTTCAATGAAAGTTTCGCCGGTTTCCTCAGGCGACTCGATTCCTAATTCACTCTGCGGCGTAATCGTGATACCGAGGGACGAAAAGATCGCTGCGATTTCCCTGATTTTTCCAGCGTTGCCGCTAGCGAGGACGATTTGTTTCGGTATCGACACGGGTCTACCGTCAATCGGCCTCTTCGATCGTTGCGGTTTGCTGTTGCAGTACTTCGGCGATACCTTTGTCTGCAAGTGTCAGCAGCGCATCGAACTCACCACGATCAAATGCGTGTCCCTCTGCGGTACCCTGCACCTCAATAAATCGACCTGCGTCATTCATAACAACATTCATGTCGGTCTCTGCCTGCGAGTCTTCCATGTAGTCCAGATCCAGAACGGGTGTGCCACGAAAAATCCCTACCGAGATTGCAGCAATCTGGCCATGAATGGGATTGGTCTTTAGATCGCCACGCGCACACAGTCGGTTCATCGCGATTTGCAGCGCCACGTAAGATCCACTGATCGCAGCCGTGCGCGTTCCACCATCAGCTTGCAGGACATCACAGTCGAGCGTAACGGTTTTTTCGCCGAGGCCTTTCAGGTCCGTCGCCGCACGCAACGAACGACCAATCAGCCGCTGAATCTCCTGCGTCCTGCCGCTTTGCTTACCCCTGGCAGCCTCCCTGGCGGAGCGGGTGTTGGTTGATCCCGGCAACATCCCGTATTCGCCCGTGACCCACCCTTTGCCACCGCCTCGCAACCATATAGGCACACGATGTTCGACGCTGGCCGTGCACAGTACGCGCGTGTCGCCGAATTCGGCGAGCACACTGCCGGCAGCGTGTTTTGTGTAGTCAGCAATAAATCGAACCGGCCGTAATTCATCCGGCGTGCGGCCACTGGGACGCATAGGTCTCTCCTTAAACTGGGGCGGTGTCAGCACAGGGTCAGGACCCTTGTCGAGCACGCGGTTGCCTGCAAACACAGTGCGGCTAAAACATTAAGCAACCAGCGCGGGTCGCCATGATACGCCAATTGGAGAGACACTGACCCGGCTATGGCCGGAGGCAGCTTTTAATCACCCAGCCAGAGCAGCGCCGTGCCCGTTGTGTTGTCGCTATAAGGTGCGTTCATCGTCAGCGCTTTGATGCTTAGCGACTTCAGGTTCTCGGCGAGACTCATCGTGCTACGCGTCGCCACTTCAGCGATTTCATCGTCATTCATCCCTGACCACAAACCGTCAGAGCATGCCAGCAGGACATCACCCGGGAGCAGCGGCTGCATGCGGGTGATCGTCATATCCGGAACCGGCACATCCCCGCCAATGCAGCATTCGACGAAATTGCGCATCGGGTGGTCCAGTGCTTCCTCTTCTGTAATCGCGCCCTCCTGAATAAGGACCTCGACATGACTGTGATCGCGCGAACGGCTAACCAGCTTTCCCGCTCGCAGCTGGTATATGCGGCTATCGCCAATATGTGCCCACCAGGCGCCATGTTCCTGTATCAGGCAAATTGCACAGGTTGCGCGCGGTCGGAAATCGACCGCCTGGTCCAGCCCCAGCTTGACCACCTCCTCATGTGCCTTCTCCAGCGCCATGTAGAGAAAGCCGTAGGGATCGAAAATCGGCAATGTTGCCGAAGTAAACCTGTCCTGGACGACCTTCATGCCAACTTCGGCTGCGCGTGCGCCATCCGAATGGCCACCCATTCCGTCGAAGACCAGCATGATGGCAGCATCCTCGGCAACCACAACCGCACCGCGATCCTGGTTATCCTGGCGATCCCCTTGCGCGGAGACTTTTGCGTATTCGATTTTCATACGAGATATTCTTGGGCCTGGCTGCTGGTCCATATCGGTCAGCCAGCTTAGAATAAATGTTCTGCCAAGAACAACGACCGCATTCTCAAAACCGATGATTTCGTGCAGTATGCCGCCGGCCGGGAAATTTCTCCGGCGTGAATGCAAGGTAATGATCGTTTGTGTTTCGCAAAACACCCGAAGGAATTGTGATGTTAAACAGTATGACTGGATTCGCCCGGGCCGCGGTCGAAACAGCGTTCGGCACGCTAACCTGCGAGTTGCGAGCGGTTAACCATCGTTACCTCGATGTGCAGTTTCGACTGCCGGACGAGCTGCGCTCGAAAGAAATCGACTTCCGCAACACGATTGGTGACGAACTCGCGCGCGGCAAGGTCGAGTGTTCAGTACACCTGCGCCGCTCCAGGGCCAATGCTGCTGAGCTCAATCTCAATACTGAACTGGTGCAACAGGTCGGCGCCAGCGCAGCCCGGATCGCCAGCCTCCTGCCGGACTGCCGCGCCCCGGACTCGCTGGATGTGCTGCGCTGGCCGGGCGTTGTGACAGATCCCGAAATCGACACCGAACCTCTGTATGAGGAAGCAAAAACCGCACTGGTCAACGCGCTTGCCGAGATGGGAACGATGCGCGCAAGCGAAGGCCAGCGAATTGCCGATATGCTTGACTCCCGCCTCGATGACATTGCCGCTATTTCCATGTCGGTGAGAAACCGTATGCCCGAGGTGCTGGCGGCGGTCAGGGCGAAACAACAGGAGCGCATCGACAAGCTGGATATCGAAGCCGATCCGGATCGCCTCGAAACGGAATTGGCATTGATTGCACAGAAACTGGATGTTGATGAAGAACTCGATCGGCTGGAAAGCCACGTAAGCGAAGTTCGTGGTGCGCTGAAAAAAACGGAACCGGTCGGTCGACGACTCGATTTCCTTATGCAGGAACTGAATCGGGAAGCCAATACGCTTGGTTCGAAATCGGCTGACAAACAAACGACAAACGCAGCGGTTGATCTCAAGGTGCTGATCGAACAAATGCGTGAACAAATCCAGAACGTAGAGTAAGACGCTTGAATGCCGCCGGCTCCCTGTTTGTCATCGCCGCGCCGTCAGGTGCGGGCAAAACGACGCTCGTAAAAGCAGTGGTTAAGCGAAACCCCAGGCTCGAGTTTTCCATTTCCTATACCACGCGCCCGCGACGGCAGAACGAAGAAGACGGTCGTGACTATTTCTTCGTCGGCAAAGACGAGTTTTCTGAATTGCATCGGCAGGGAGAGTTACTCGAATCCGCCGTCGTTTTCGACAATCATTACGGCACGAGCCGATCGCAGGTAGAACAACACCTGGAGAAGGGTGCACATGTGATCCTTGAAATCGACTGGCAGGGCGCGCAGCAAGTCCGCGCCTCGATGCCATCCTGCGTCACGATTTTCGTATTGCCGCCATCCCGCCCCGAACTGGAGCGCCGACTCCGTGGCCGGCAGACTGACAGTGCTGCGGTAATCGCCCGACGCCTGTCTGACGCGCTTGGCGATATGTCGCACTGGAGCGAGTTTGACTATGTGATTATCAACGACGACCTGGATGAAGCTGTCGATGCCATGGAGGCGATTCTCTCGGGTGAAGGCGAAGCAAACCATGCCAGCAGGCCGGAACTCCGCAGCCTGATCGAAAATATACTGGTTTAGAACTTGGAATATGCGATAGACTGGTAGGTCTTGGTTACGAAAAGGCCCCAATATCGGGCTACTACTGGAGTTAGGATTACATGGCCAGAATTACGGTCGAAGATTGTCTTGAGAATATCGACAACATTTTTGAAATGGTGCTGGTTGCTGCCAAACGGGCGCGACGGGTAGCACATGGCGCAGACGCGTTAGTCGGTCTGGAGAATGACAAGCCTACGGTAATCGCACTACGGGAAATTGCTGAGGGTCATATTACGCCGGCAATTCTGGAAGAAATCGAAACGCCAATGCCTGAAGAATTCATGCAGCCCGAAGCCGTCGAAGACATTATGCCAATGCGCGGAATCTCAATCGGCGATTGATTGTTGCGGGGTCTGACCCCGCGCCTGCAGGCGACCGCCGGAGCCTGAATACACTTCGTCCACGACTCTCCGCTGCGACCATCCCAGCGACAAGCTATTATAAGTCATGGACTACGCCGCCACTCTGCTAGCCAAACTCCCGGGTGTGTCAGCAAGACGCACGCGGGATCTGAAGCGGCTTATTGAGACGCTCGAAACCTATGTGTCGGCCGAGCAGATCGAGCAGGTAATAAAAGCGTACGAATTCGGTGCGCTTGCTCACGCCGGGCAAACCCGTCTCTCGGGTGAGCCCTACATCTCACACCCGGTCGCTGTCGCTCAGTCGCTCGCGGAAATGCACCTGGATCCGCAGACAATTACTGCAGCTATCCTGCACGATGTTGTTGAAGATACCGAAGTTTCAATATCCGAGATCAAGGTAGAGTTCGGTGCTGAAGTTGCTTCCCTGGTCGATGGTGTCAGCAAGCTGGACCAGATGCAGTTTACGAGTCGAGCCGAAGCCCAGGCGGAAAGCTTTCGCAAGATGATGCTGGCCATGATCGAGGATATTCGCGTCATTCTCGTGAAACTTGCCGACCGCTTGCACAACATGTCGACGCTCGATGCCATGCCCCGTGACAAGCAGGCGCGCATCGCCCGGGAAACCCTCGAGATATACGCCCCCATTGCCAACAGGCTTGGCATCAATCAGATGAAAGTCGCGTTGGAAGATCTTGGCTTTCGCCACCTCTATCCGTATCGCTACGCTGTACTGGAAAGGGCATTGAAGCGCAGCAAGGGCAGCCAACGTCAAATCGTCAAAAAGATTTCGGAGCGCATCCTCCAGTCGATGACGGAGGATGATATTGACGGTGAGGTACGTGGTCGGGAGAAGCACCTTTACAGCATCTATAAGAAGATGGCGGAAAAGAAGCGGCCATTGAACGACGTTGTTGATGTGTATGGCTTTCGAATCATCGTGGACGACGTCAATACCTGTTACCGCTTATTGGGCATAGTGCATGGCTTGTACAAACCTATGCCGGGTCGTTTCAAGGACTACATTGCCATACCGCGAATCAATGGTTACCAGTCGCTGCACACCACGCTGTTTGGACCGAAGGGACTGCCACTCGAAGTACAAATCCGCACGCGAGATATGGACAGTGTGGCCGAGTCCGGGGTTGCGGCGCACTGGCGTTACAAAGCCATCGACAAATCATCTGCAACTCCGCAGCGCCGGGCGCGCGACTGGCTGTCCCGGCTGGAAGAAATACAGCAGACGGGGACATCCGAGGAGTTCCTGGAAAGCGTTAAGGTCGATTTGTTTCCGGACAAAATTTACGTGTTCACACCGAAGGGCGATATCCTGCCCTTGCCCAAAGGTGCCACGGTAGTCGATTTTGCGTACGCCGTGCATACTGACGTTGGTAATCGCTGCGTAGCCGCCAAGGTCGACAGAACGCTAGTGCCACTACGCACAACGCTGCACAACAGCCAGACGGTCGAAATTGTCACAGCGCGAGGCGCCAAACCAAATCCGAACTGGGTAACTTTCGTTACGACGGCAAAAGCACGCAGCGCGATTCAGAAGTATATGAAGAATATGCGCTCGAGCGAATCCGTGGATTTAGGGAAACGTCTGCTGGACCGTTCGCTGAAGGATCTCGGTTCGTCGCTGCGAAAAGTCGGCAAGGTGCGGCTACGAGAAGCGCTGGATGAACTTGGCTTGGAGGATCCGCCGAGTCTCTATGAACAACTTGGCCTTGGTGAGCGGCTGGCGCCCCTGACGGCGCGCTTCCTCATCGGGATTCAGGACGACGAAGCGGAACCTACGTCTGCCAGCCTGGTTATCGCTGGCACGGAAGGCATGGTCGTCAGCTATGGCAAGTGCTGCTACCCCATACCCGGGGATGATGTCATGGGCTATTTGAGCTCTGGTCGTGGCGTTGTGATTCACCGCAACACCTGCGGCAACCTGATCAATTTCAGGAAGCAGCCCGAGAAATGGCTGGCCGTGAGCTGGGAAGAAGGTATTGACCAGGATTTCTCCAGCGAAATTCACGTCGAAACTGTCAACAAGACCGGCGTTCTGGCCGAAGTTGCCGCCGTCATTGCAGACTCACAGTCGAACATTGAGGAAGTTGCGGTTGTGAATCGACACCAGGACACCACATCGATGACCTTCCTGCTACAGGTCAAGGATCGCGTGCATCTCGCGCGCATAATGCGCAATGTGCGAAAAATGGCCAACGTCAATCGCGTCAGCCGCGACTCGTGAGTCATCGCGTACACACCTAGAAAGACAGTCACCCGGAGAATCCGTTGAGTAAAAAACCAATCAGCACTGAACACGCGCCGTCGGCAATCGGCACCTACTCGCAAGCCGTTCAAAGCGGCAACCTTGTTTTTCTGTCGGGCCAGATCCCGCTGGACCCGGGTACGATGGAGGTAGTGAGCGGTGACTTCGAAGCCCGTGCCAGGCGTGTGTTCGACAATCTTCAGGCAGTATGCGTCGCAGCAGGCGGCGGATTGGACCAGATCGTCAAGCTGACTATTTATCTCACTGACCTGGACAACTTCGCAACGGTTAACGCCGTAATGTCCGAATATTTTATGGAACCGTATCCGGCGCGCGCTGCGCTCGGCGTTGCTTCCTTACCCAAAGGCGTAGACGTCGAGGCCGAGGCAATCCTGGCCCTCTAGAAACCTTAGACCCCGGCGTGACTAATTCGAAACCCGGTCTATCTTCCGCGCTCACCGTCTTGCGTGGTGTCGGGCCCGCGCTTGCGCGCACGCTGGAGCGCCTCGGACTTTATCGTGTAGAAGACCTGTTGTTCCTGCTGCCACTGCGGTACGAAGATCGCACCACCATTGTGCCGATCGGCGCCGCCCGGCCTGGCATGCGCTGCCTGATTAGCGGCGAAGTCCTGCTGGCCGAAACCGTATATCGGGGCCGACGGAGCCTGCTCGTACGAGTCGGTGACGGCAGCGGGCAAATTACACTGCGCTTCTTTCATTTTTCCCGACAACAGCAGGCGCAGTTTCAGAATGGTGTGACGGTAACCTGCTTTGGTGACGTACGCCCCGGTCCGGTTGGTATCGAGATGGTGCACCCCGAATATCGCGTCATCCGTGGAGAACAGGAAGCGGAAGTCGATGACGCGCTCACGCCGATCTACCCGCTGACCGAAGGCGTGCAGCAGGGACGCCTTAGAAACCTCGTCGCCCAGGCAATCGAAATAATGCGCAGGGAAGCACCTGAGGAGTTGCTGCCTGCGGAAGTCCTCGAGGAGCTTGCACTGCCAGAGCTGGCAGCCGCGCTGCAATACCTTCACAAACCGCCACCCGATGTCGATCTAGCAAGCATCGAGGCGGGCAAACATCCGTGCCAGGTGCGGCTATCGTTTGAGGAGTTGCTGGCGCACTATATGAGCTTGCGCAATCTTCGCGATCTCGCAACCCGCGAGCCAGCGACGCCACTAATCGATGCTAACGGGCTGCGTGACGAATTTATCAGCAGCCTGCCCTTCGAACTGACCGGCGCACAGAAAAGAGTTGTCGAGGAAATTGCTGCTGATCTCGTGTTGGCGCATCCGATGATGCGCCTGATCCAGGGGGATGTTGGATCGGGTAAAACGGTTGTTGCCGCCGCGGCTTGTGTGCAGGCCGTGTCCGCGGGGAGCCAGGCCGCAATCATGGCGCCTACCGAACTACTCGCCGAACAACACTGGGCGAGCTTTTCCGCCTGGTTCGCGAATCTCGAGGTAGAGCTGGCCTGGCTGTCCGGAAGCCAGAAACAGGCTGAAAGACGCGCGTCACTGGAGGCCATTCGAGACGGTCGCGCGCACATCATTGTGGGTACCCATGCGCTTTTCCAGGAAGGCGTAGAGTTCGCCAACCTGGCGCTTGTGGTCATCGACGAGCAACACCGATTCGGCGTCCATCAACGTGTCGCACTGAGAAACAAGGGCCTGGCCAACCAGCATTCCGACGCACGCAAACACCCACATCAGCTGGTCATGACCGCCACTCCAATTCCCCGCACGCTGGCAATGGCGGCATACGCAGATCTCGATACGTCAATCATTGATGAGTTGCCACCGGGTCGTCAGCCGGTGACCACTATCGCACTCCCGGATACCCGTCGTGCCGAAGTTGTCGAACGGGTGCGCCAGGCATGTGCCAGCGGACAGCAGGCTTACTGGGTATGTCCCTTAATCGATGAGTCGGAGTTGCTCGACTACCAGGCAGCCGAAGCCAGCTTTGCAATGCTGACCGACGCACTGGGCCCGCTCCGCGTCGGCCTGGTGCACGGACGTGTCAAAAACGCCCGTCGCGAAGAAATCATGCGGGCGTTCAAGGCTGGTGACATTGATGTATTAGTCGCAACTACCGTCATCGAGGTCGGCGTGGATGTACCGAACGCCGGGCTGATGATTATTGAAAATTCGGAGCGCATGGGTCTTTCACAACTACACCAATTGCGCGGCCGCGTCGGTCGGGGCGCCAAGCAAAGTCATTGCGTCATGCTGTACAAGCAACCACTGGGACAGCTCGCGCGTAATCGACTCGCCGTTCTGCGGCAGACTAATGATGGCTTCCTGGTAGCACAGCGAGACCTGGAGCTGCGGGGCCCTGGCGAGTTGCTGGGCACCAAACAGACGGGGTTGCCGGAGTATCGCATCGCGAACCTGGTACGCGATGCCGAGTTGATGCCGGTCGTGCAGAAAAGCGCGGAAGTAATTCAGCGGCGGTTCAAGTCGGCAGCACAACAAATTGTTCGGCGCTGGTTAGGCGATGCACACCAATACGGCAAAGTCTGAATCTGGTATTTTGCCCCCATGATCGACAGGACCCGACCTTTTGAATAGCGAATCCCAGCAGAAACCCGCCCCGAGATCACCGCCCGGGATCGTCACGCAGCTTTTGAACTACGCCGCCCTGATGCGCCTGAACCGTCCGATTGGTGTATGGCTGCTGCTTTGGCCAACGCTATGGGCACTATGGCTGGCGGGTCAGGGCCATCCGAATGGTGGCGTTTTTCTCGTTTTCATGCTTGGTGTGATCGTCATGCGCTCGGCAGGATGCGTACTTAATGATTTCGCCGATCGGAATATAGATCCCTACGTCGAACGGACGCGCACGCGCCCGATTGCATCCGGGGCCGTTGCACCGGCTGAAGCGCTGACGCTGTTTGTGGCACTCGCGTTAATTGCCATTGGCCTTGCAGCCATGCTCAACCCCCTGGCGCAAATGTTAGCTGCCGGTGCGGCTGGCCTCACCGTTCTCTATCCCTTCATTAAACGTTTTGTGTCCATCCCCCAATTTGTCCTCGGGGCAGCTTTTGGCTGGGCCGTTCCCATGGCATTCGCGGCGCAGACGGGTGAGGCACCGCAACTGGCATGGCTGGTATTCGGCACTGCACTAATCTGGGCGGTTATCTACGACACGTTTTATGCGATGGTCGATCGCGAGGACGATCACAAAATCGGCGTGAAATCGACGGCCATTCTGTTCGGCGACGCAGATCTTTTTGTTATTGGCGGACTGCAGTTGCTGATGCTGGTTTCGCTGGTATTCATTGGTGACATGGCTGAGCTGGGAACCTGGTACTACGGCTCAGTTGCTGTTGCAGCGGTGTTGATGGGATATCACCAGTGGCTTGCGCGGGACCGGCAGCCCAGCGGTTGCTTCGCGGCTTTTTTGCACAATCACTATGTCGGCATGGTGATTTTTATCGGCATTGTTCTGCACTATACCTTTCTTACTGAAGCACCCTGATTGACGAGCGCGCCACCGTCAGGACACCCACCCGTACAGCTCCGGCTGCGAGAAGTGCCTGTGCCAGGGTATCGCAGGTTGTGCCGGTGGTGATGACATCGTCGACAATCAACGGCTGGCTGCCGGCCAGGGTCCCACGAACCTTGAATGCGTTGTGCAAATTGCGGCGACGCTGCGGCGCCGTTAAACCTGACTGGGTCTTTGTGTGTCGGCGGCGTTTTGCCTGTTCGCAGACAGGGCGACCGGTACGCTTCGCCAGGGTGCGACAAATCTCAGCGGATTGATTGAAGCCACGCCGGATGTGCCGACGACGATGCAAGGGGACCGGAACGAGCACGTCTGTCTCCGCGAAAAACTCGTTGAGTGTCGGTAAAAGGAGTTCGGCAAGCGCCGGTGCGTAGACAAGTTGCCGGCCGAACTTCATTGCCTTGAGCGCACTATCAATTGGAAACGCATAGCGGAATGCTGAACGCCCCCTGTAAAATACGGGCAGGCGCTGCTGACATGCCGCGCACGGCACGTCCGGCGGGAGCGCCGCCGGTACGGGCTGGCCGCAACACGGACAAAAAACAGAATTCCACGGCAGAATCTGCATGCATGGTTGGCAAACCCGATTGGTGCCATTGCCTTGCCCACAGAATGCGCAGGCATGCGAAAGTAGAAATCTTTTAAGCTGCGGAAACATGCGCAGAGTGTTAACCGGGGTGCCGGTCGATGCATGCGGCAAATTCGATTGGAAAGCGCGGAAACAGCTAGTGCAATGATGAAAGACGCCAGCAGCAGCATAAATACGCGGCACATGTGCCGCCGCTTTGATCGCGCATCACAGAGTTTTGAATCCGCAGACTTCGTACACCGCCAGGCCTTTGCGGGGTTGATGGATAGAATGTCGCCACTCGTCATATCACCAAGATCGATCCTTGACCTGGGCGCCGGAACGGGCCGATCGAGCCGGGCACTCGCCAAAGCGTATCCGCGGAGTCGCGTCATGGCGCTGGACCTCTCCGCCGGGATGTTGCACGTCGCCAGGAAAAAAAGATCGTTCCTGTCCAGAACCGCGGAGGTGCGTGGCGACGCTGGCGAGCTGCCATTCCAGGCGGGCAGCTTCGATATGGTTTGTGCGAATCTGTTGCTGCCATGGATTGATGATTTAGCGGGCTGCCTTGGCGAAGTGGCGAGGGTGCTTAAAAAGGGCGGCGTATTTACATTCGCGACCTTAGGCCCGGACAGTTTCGCCGAGGTTCGTCGCGCCTGGTCACTGACCGAACCCGATGTTGCCGTGCGGACTTTTCCGGATATGCATGACGTCGGTGATGCTCTGTTGAGATCCGGCCTGTCGGACCCGGTGCTTGACGTTGAGCTGCTGACCGTGCGCTATCGGGAGAAGGCTGCGCTCTACCGGGATCTGGACGCCTGCGCTGCACGCAATTGCTTAAGCCAGCGGCGCACGACGCTTACGGGGAAAAGTCGCCTTAGTCGCGCCGAAAACGCATTGTTCGCGGATACTAACGATGGCTCGCTGCAACTCACCCTTGAGCTGGTTTTCGGTCATGCCTGGGGCACCGGGCCGCGAGCGGCTGAAGGCGAATTTCGTTTCGATCCGGCGGATATTACGATGCGGAGGAATCGCTGATCCGCGGACTCTGCAATGGCATTATTGCATCGTGAACCAGTCGACATAACTGTCTGTTTTCGAAAGATTTAATATTTCGAAGTCGGCGGAAATTGGTTTGCAAGCCAGTGTCCCTTTCAGTAAAATTCGCGGCGTTCCGATCGGTGTACGCCAGCGCCGCACGTAAGCTTAAACTTCCCTGGAAAGCGATTGTCAGAAGATGACTGGCAGGGTCGTGATTACGCTAAGTACATATTGCGATTCGATGGGCACACACAAGAGAATGCTTTTACGCAGCGGTACACGCCCGACTGCCTGAGTGAGAATTTGATGATCCGAAAAATATTTACCGGCGTGCTGACGCTACTGGCGGCCGGCGAGGTTTCTGCTGACTGGGCCCTTAATATGCCGAAAGGCGTTACTGAGCTCAGCGCCGAAACCCACGACATCCACATGGTTATTTTCTGGTGGTGTGTTGCAATTGCAGTCGTTGTATTCGGTGTAATGATTTATTCGTTGTTCATGCACCGCAAATCGAAAGGCGCGGTACCGGCCAAGTTTTCGCACAACATGGCAGCAGAAGTTATATGGACAACGATCCCGGTCATCATCCTGATCGTGATGGCAGTACCCTCTGCCGAATTGATGATCCGGCTTGAAGACACCCGTGATCCCGACCTGACCGTGGTAGTTACTGGTTATCAATGGAAATGGCACTACAGCTACCAGGGAGAGGACGTTTCTTTCTATAGCAACCTGGCTCGCTCGAGCCAGGCCGCCCGTCGGCGTGACTCTGGTATCGATCCCGAAACGGTCGAGAATTATTTGCTGGACGTGGACAAACGGTTGGTAGTTCCGGTCGACGCCAAGGTTCGCATTTTGCTGACGTCGAACGACGTGGTGCATTCCTGGTGGGTGCCGGATCTCGCGATCAAGAAAGACGCTATTCCCGGCTTTATGAATGAAACCTGGTTCAAGGCAGAAGTTCCTGGGGTCTATCGTGGCCAATGTGCGGAGCTCTGCGGGATGGATCATGGCTACATGCCAATCGTGGTTGAGGTTGTCGAACAGGGCGCTTACCAGGCGTGGCTGGACAACGAGAAAGGCGCAACAACTTCGGTTGCCAGTGTGGAAGGAGAAATACGATGAGCACCGCCGTACTGGACGGTCACGCGGCAACCGATAGCAGCGAACATGATCACGGGCCGGCGAAAGGCTGGCGTCGATGGCTTTATGCGACGAACCATAAAGACATCGGTTCGATGTACCTCATATTCAGCCTGGCGATGTTTTTCTTCGGCGGCTCGATGGCGCTTGTTATTCGCACCGAATTGTTCACGCCCGGCCTGCAGTTCGTAAACCCGGCATTTTTCAACCAGATGACGACCATGCATGCATTGATCATGGTCTTCGGTGCCGTAATGCCAGCATTCGTCGGCCTCGCGAACTGGATGATTCCCCTGATGATCGGCGCGCCTGATATGGCATTGCCAAGAATGAATAACTGGTCGTTCTGGATTCTTCCGGTTGCCTTCACCATTCTCGCCTCAACGCTGTTCATGCCGGGCGGCGCTCCGGCCAGCGGCTGGACTATGTATCCGCCACTTGTACTGCAGACCGGTGACGCATTTCCGTTCCTGATTTTTTCCGTCCACCTGATGGGCATTTCTTCGATCATGGGCGCGATCAATGTCATCGTGACGATCATCAACATGCGTGCACCGGACATGACGCTGTTGAAAATGCCAATGTTCGTATGGACCTGGCTTATCACGGCGTATCTTTTACTCGCCGTCATGCCGGTACTCGCAGGTGCCGTGACGATGCTGCTGACTGATCAGTTTTTCGGCACCAGCTTCTTCCTTGCGGCGGGCGGTGGCGATCCCGTGATGTTCCAGCATATTTTCTGGTTTTTCGGCCACCCGGAGGTTTACATCATGATCCTGCCGGCGTTTGGCGTCGTGTCGGAGATCATTCCTACCTTTTCCCGGAAACCGTTGTTTGGACACGATTCGATGGTATACGCCGCTTCCAGCATTGCTTTCCTGTCGTTTATTGTCTGGGCGCACCACATGTTTACGGTCGGTATGCCTCTGACAGGCCAGATGTTTTTCATGTTTGCGACTATGTTGATCGCCGTTCCCACGGGTGTGAAAGTGTTTAACTGGATGGCTACGATGTGGAAAGGGGCGATGACGTTCGAAACGCCAATGTTATTTTCACTCGGCTTCCTGTTCCTGTTCACGATCGGCGGTTTTTCCGGCCTGATGCTGGCGATCGTGCCCGCCGATATTCAGTATCACGACTCGTATTTCGTGGTAGCGCATTTTCACTACGTCCTGGTGCCGGGCTCAATTTTTGGCTTGATGGCGGCCGTCTATTACTGGATACCGAAATGGACGGGGCACTACTACAACGAACGGCTCGGACAGATACATTTCTGGCTGTCGACAATTTTCGTAAATGTCACATTTTTCCCGATGCACTTCCTCGGACTGGCTGGCATGCCAAGGCGCATACCCGATTACTCAACGCAGTTTGCCGACTTCAATTGGATCGCCAGTATCGGTGCGCTTGGCTTTGGATTTTCCCAGTTGCTCTTTGTCTATATCGTTTTTCAGTGTGTCCGCAACAAAGGGGCGGTTGCGTCTCAGGAAGTCTGGGATAACCCACAGGGACTGGAATGGACCGTACCTTCACCCGCGCCATACCATACGTTTGATACGCCACCGAAAGTATCCTCGGGTAGCGCGTTTTCATAGCGCGGCTGCGGCAATGGTTGATGCTCAGCAAAAGAGAGGGATTCGCAAGACAGTCGTAATCCTGACGATCATCGCGCTGTGTTTTTACGGTGGATTTATCCTGCTGGGCGTTCTGAGAGCCTGAGACGATTATGAGTAAAGAAAAACCTGGACCGATAAGCACTGGCGCACTGACGGCCCGATTGCTCATGTTTGCAGCCGGGATGTTCGTATTTGGTGTGTTCGTATTGCCGCCTGTTTACGACGTGTTTTGCGAGGTTACCGGTTTGGGAGGAAAAACCAATGACCGTGCCGCGGAAAACGTGGTTGCGACCACTGACGAAAGTCGCGAACTGAACCTCGAGTTCGTTACCACCGTCAATCAGTATGCACCCTGGGAATTTCAACCAGCCATCGAAAAGATGTCGATTCATCCTGGCGGACTTTACGAAGCGACATTTATTGCAAAAAATCTGACCGATCAGCATAAAACGGCGCAAGCGGTGCCCAGCGTGTCGCCGGCGCAGGCAGCGAGTTATTTCAAGAAACTCGACTGTTTTTGCTTCACCGCACAGGAATTCGAGCCAGGCGAAGAAAAAGAAATGCCGGTCCGGTTTGTGGTTGACTCTGACCTGCCCGATTTTATTGACACGATTACCCTTTCATACACGTTCTTCGACGCAGCCGGTGCTTCGGGCGACGCTGCAACGTCGGAAAACATGCAACACGGTGCAGATGCTGCACACAGTGCACGCTAAGACCTGGATTTAGATATGTCTCACGCTGAAGATCACTATTACGTACCGCACCAGAGCCACTGGCCGATTGTTGGTTCGGCTGGTTTGTTTTTTCTCATGGTCGGCGTTTCTGTCTGGCTAAACGGCGCGGACTCGGGTTTCTGGGTGATGATGGCCGGGGTGGCCATCGTCGTATTCATGTTGATCGGCTGGTTCGGCGAGGTTATTGGCGAAAGCGAAAGCGGCCGGTACAACAACCAGGTCGATATGTCCTTTCGCATGGGCATGTTCTGGTTCATATTTTCGGAGGTGATGTTCTTCTCGGCGTTTTTCGGCGCATTGTTTTACGCCAGGAATATGGCGGTGCCGTGGCTCGGCGGTGACAGCAACAACTTCTTCACCAACCTCCTTGTCTGGGGTGGGTTTGAGAGTACCTGGCCAACGAATGGCCCCGGCAATGTCGGCGGCGAATTTGAGAAAATGGGTCCTTTTGGTCTGCCGCTGATCAATACGGCAATTCTGTTAACCAGTAGTGTGACCGTTTCTATCGCCCACCATGCCTTGCTGCACGGCCAGAGAAACCTGCTGAAGATAATGCTCGCGGCGACTTTCCTGCTCGGCTTTGTATTCGTCTTCCTGCAGGCGGAGGAATATATCGAAGCCTATCAGCACATGAATCTGAAGCTGACAACTGGCATTTACGGTTCGACCTTCTTCATGTTGACAGGGTTTCATGGGATGCACGTAACGATTGGCGCGATCATGCTGACCATCATCTGGTTACGGGTTATGAAGGGGCATTTCACGCCGGACAGACATTTCGCGTTTGAGGCGACAGCGTGGTATTGGCATTTCGTCGACGTAGTGTGGGTAGGGTTGTACGTATTTGTCTACTGGATGTGATTGAGGTTCTTTTTGGGTATGCACTTAAGATCAATCCGCAACGATCGGTATTGCCAGAATAACGACGCGGGCGGATTGGGCATTTCGTCGACGTCGTATGGGTTGGCTTATACGTATTTGTGTATTGGATGTAGAAAGCACACTTTTGGAGATACCGCTAGAGATCACCGACTCGCAGGAAGCGAGTCGGGACGCGTATGCGCCTTCGCTCAGCGAAGGTCGCGAACAGGGATGTTCGCGATCAATCCGCAACAATCCTGGTCGCACGATTGATTGAGCGGGCGGATTGGGCTAAAGCCGCTCCTACAACAATTCCGTGCAGATGTTTAGCCCGGACCGGCCTGCGGAACGATCCAGCCCTGGTAATAGCCTAAAACCAGAAACCCGATCAATACGGCTGACAGCAGGACGCGGATTTTCAACGCCGTCAGGACCCGGGTCGAACCCTGAGTGTCTTTGGCCAGGAACCATAGGCCCGAGCCAAGGCTGGCTACAACGGCAAGCAGGATTAAGATGATGGTCAGTTTCATTGGTGCGGGCGTCTCTCGAAGATAGATCGGAATTATATCGTGATTGAAGACCTGATAAAGACGCCTCAGTTCCGGAAGTATTTTCCGCCGATCGCCGGCCTGGTCTTTGTTGGCGTCTTTGTGTCGCTCGCATTCTGGCAACTCGACAGAGCAAAGGAAAAGAAAGCGCTGCTGGCCTTGTTTGAGGGCGACGCTCCATACGCGCGGGTAAGTGACTACGCGACGCTCGGGGAGTTCGATCGAATTCAGGTTGACGGCGAGTTCCTGTCAGAGCACCAGGTGCTGATCGATAACATTGTTCAAAATGGCAGGCCGGGCTATTTCGTCATTACACCGTTCAAACCGAACACCGTCGACCCGCTGCTGCTGGTGAACCGCGGCTGGGTACCGAAAACAGGTCCTGGTGACCCCGATGTCGACGTCGTACTTGAAGACGGTTACAGAACCATCCGCGGGCTGGTCGGACATTTGCCACGCGTTGCCATACGGCCGGGAGAGGCCTTTACCGAAGCAGAGAAATGGCCGCGTGTTGCTGTCTATCCACGAGCCGATGAGATCGCCGCCGTGCTGGGGTCACCGGTCTTGCCGATCCTGCTGCTCCTGGGGCCAGACGAAGATGACGGTTTTGCACGTCGATGGCAGCCAAACCAAAGTGGACCGGCGACGCACTACGGTTACGCCGTGCAATGGTTCGCCATGGCGGCCATGGTCATCGCATTGCTATTCTGGCATTTGCGGAAGCGGGCTAGTCGTGACTGAAAATCTGTCCGGAGGGGGGCGCCTGCAAATAGGCATTATCGCGCTGGTTTTTTTTGGGCCGCTCTTGTTCGCGACCTGGATGTATACGACCGGCCGCCTGCAGCCGGCAAAAAGCGTTAATCATGGCGAACTTCTGGAGCCCGTTGTCAGCCTGGCCGAAGCGCTTCCGGAGCTGACTATCCCGGAAGTCGCTGGAGCCCCGTGGCGACTGGTTTATGTGAATAGCGGGGAATGCGGCAATGCGTGTCGGGATGCCCTGCACCGGCAACGCCAGATTCGTCTTATGCTCGCGGCAGAAAAAGACCGTATCACCCGGGTGTTCTTGCACGGTGCCGCTCTGCCGGATAAAGTGTTTCTTGACGACCAGCATGCAGGCCTCATAACCATAAGCGACAAGGGCCTTGCTGAATTGCTGTCGGCAAGGAGGCCGCGGGATGTTCCCGATGGGGGTATTTACCTGATCGATCCTCTCGATAATCTGATTATGTATTTTTCGCC
>JBPCYD010000059.1:0-10528 GCA_051007895.1 Woeseiaceae bacterium | reverse complement strand
GCACTGACCTATCACCTGAACACGCTGCAGGGATTGCAGGTCCCCGACAACTACTTCGTTACTCTTAACAGCCGTAACCTCATTCGACCGGATTCGATCATTGAATCAATTGCGTATGAGCACCCGGTGTTTACGGCAACAAGCGTCGCTGCACAGGCGCGGCATGCTGAAATCAATGGACTGAAACGCACCTACTACTGCGGTGCGTATTGGCGCTACGGATTCCATGAAGACGGTGTTGTCAGCGCCCTGAACGCACTCGAGCACTTCAATGCGAGGTACGAAAATGCACAGCAGCGTTTTCAGAGGGCAAGTTAAACACTGGAGAAAAGCGCCGGTCGATCATGCTTTCGAATATGGCGTGTTCATGATGTACCTCGACCTGGAGGAGCTTGACGAGGTTTTCGAAGGGCGCTGGCTCTGGTCGACTGCCCGCCCCGCGTTGGCGCGATTCAAGCGCGAGAACTATTTCGGCGATGCGGCCGAGCCATTGCATGTGAGTGTACGCAACCTGGTCCAGGAGAAGACCGGCACTCGCCCCACCGGCCCGATTCGGCTGCTGACCAACCTGAGCTATTTTGGTTACTGCTTTAACCCCATCAGTCTCTACTACTGTTTCGACGCTGCCGATCAGCGGCTGGAAACGGTTGTCGCTGAAGTCAGCAACACGCCGTGGGGAGAGCGTCACTGTTACGTGTTAGCCGATGAGCAGAATACCGGCAACGAGCAATCCCGACGATTTCGGGTGGAGAAAAACCTGCATGTCTCGCCCTTCATGGGGATGAACATGTCATATAGCTGGCTGTTAACAGAGCCAGCAGAAAATCTCTTGGTGCGCATACATAATCAGAAAGGTGACGAACTGCTATTCGGTGCGTCTCTGAAACTCACCCGTCAGCCAATAACGTCCGGATCACTTGCGGGCATTTTGATTCGCTATCCCTTCATGACGTTTAAAGTGATGTTCGGTATTCACTGGCAGGCACTAAGACTGTGGATCAAGGGATGCCCGCCAGAGGCTCACCCCAATAAGAAACCTTCAGTAGGAGTAGGACAATGAGTCGTGCGCGCGCGAATACGCTGCAGCAATGCGAACCTGATAAAGCAATGTCTTTTGCGCAGAAGGTTGCGAAAAAAATGTTGTACGATCGCCTGCAACATATCGAGTCCGGTCGACTAAAAATTACTGATGCCGGAATGGCGGCCTCCTTTGGGACCGACAGTGACCTGAATGCGTCGATCATGGTTGCAGACCCACGCTTTTTTTCGTCCGTCGCGTTTGGCGGCGCGCTTGGCGCAGCAGAAGCATACATGCTGGGCTACTGGAACTGTGACAACCTGACTGCCGTGGTCCGGATTCTTGTCAGGAATCGCAACGTTCTCGAGAATCTCGACAGCGGTGTTTCGAGAATAGGCGCGCCAATCCTCAAGCTGGCGCACTGGATCAACCGGAATACCCGGTCAGGAAGTCGCCGGAATATTTCTGCACACTATGACCTGGGAAACGAGTTCTTCAAGCTGTGGCTGGACGAGTCGATGATGTATTCATCGGCCGTGTTCGAGCATGATGAGATGTCCCTCGAAGAAGCCTCCATTGCCAAGCTTGATCGAATATGCCGCAAACTCGAACTGTCGCCCGACGACCACGTCCTCGAAATTGGTACCGGCTGGGGCGGGTTCGCGGTGTACGCGGCGACGCACTACGGATGCCGCGTCACGACAACGACAATTTCGCGGGAGCAATACGAATTCGCGCGAGAACGCGTCGAGAAAGCCGGCCTGCAGAACAGGGTGACGCTGTTGCTGGAGGATTACCGGGACCTTGACGGCGTTTATGACAAGATCGTCTCTATTGAGATGATAGAAGCAGTTGGTCACAAGTACCTTAATACCTACTTCGGGCAGTGCAGCAGACTGCTGAAGAAGAACGGGATGATGTTGCTGCAATCAATAACTATCGCGGATCAGCGTTATAAAGCTGCACTGAAATCCGTCGACTTTATTCAACGGTATATCTTTCCAGGCGGTTTTCTACCTTCGGTTACCGCATTGGCTGAATCCGTCACACAATCCACCAACATGCGTGTCTATCATCTCGAGGACATCGGTGCGCACTATGCTGAAACCCTGCGCCAATGGCGCGAGCGCTTCGGCGCAAATCTCAACAAGATATGGCCAATGGGATATGAGGAACAGTTCCTGCGCATGTGGCAATACTATTTCTGCTACTGCGAGGGCGCATTTACGGAGCGCGCCATCGGCAATATCCAGGTACTGCTGGTGAAACCGGAATGCCGCAGAACCCCGATCGTGCCGGCGCTCTAGAAATACTGCCCGGGGTGGTTCCGAGGCATTAATGCCGAACTTTACTCTTTTTCGTTGCCAGCATTGAGATAGAGCGTCGCTGCTTCCATGGTGCAGGGCGCCTGGATTACCGGCCGGTCAGGTAATTTCCGCCAGTGGTGCGCGAACGTGTGCGGCTTACTCAGGTACACAGGATCTGTAACCGTTATCTCCGCTTTTAGATTCAGGCCGTCGTTGTAGAGAGTGAAGCGCTCTAACAGTTGCTTCTCGTTGCTGGAACTTATGCCTGTGTGTATTCCCCAGTCATCGTCAATAAAATTATGGGTCTCAACGACCAAGGTATCGCCCTCGAAGTAGCCGATCGAATGGCCCATTTTTGACGGCGGCCCGACCGGCGCGTCATGATTGAAATGAACGATTCGCAGGTCTTCCATCAATTCGCGTTCCATCACCAGGGTGTCATCGTCGGGTCTCGTAAAGACCACCGGATAGGGAACGATCATCGCCTTGGGAGGACCAGGATTACCGCAAGTGACCATCGGGTTCTGATCCTCGTGAAAATTATCGACCAGCGCCTGGCCTTTATCAGAGAGTGGCCAGTCTGTCGGCGGTGTGTAATGCGGCTTGAAGCCGCCGGGATCGGAGCGTTTCCACAGGCCGGTGAAGTCCGTGGAGGGTGACACTTCCTGGGGTCCATCCTTCGTAACGCCAACCCGGGTGCCATCGCCAGTTTCTGCCCAGTTGAGGCCGGTGTAATGCCGATTGGGGTTCTTGTCGTGAGGGCCTTCCCAGATAATGCGGTCGCCCGGCTTCCACGTCGTCTTGCTCCAGCCCACCTGCGCCATTGCCGGTGGGTGCTGCATTTCAATGCTGTATTCGACGATGTTGCCGTCCGCATCTGGTGCCATAACTTTCAGGTAAACATGCGGCATCGCCCAGCCGTATTTTTTCACAACGCCTTTGTAGATTCGAACGTCATTCATATCGAGCGTGGCGTGCGAATGATGAGCAACGCTGCTTAACGGCAGCGCTATCGCCATCGTTAGAACCGTAAATGACAGTATGCGCTTGATCATTTGCTAGTTCCCCATGCCAGGAAGCGCCAGGTTGTCCTCTGCAAGACAGTTCGCTTCTTTAACGTCGCCGCTCAACATCCGATCGCGGAATTTCGTGTGTTTCCATTCACCTACCCAATGTTCCGGGTCGGTCAGCGTGAAATCCATTTTCATAGTGTTGCCATCATTAATGATCGAGATTCTCTCCGTAATCTTAAGCTGGTTACCGGTAAAGACGCCTTGCTGAATAAGGTGATTTTCATCTGTGAACCCTTCGGTTTCGATCACCAGGGTGTCACCTTCCCAGCGACCAAGAGACTCGCCGTTCCAGTTTGGATCCCGCAAATTGTCTGGCTGACGCTCACGGCCATCAAGATAAACAACTCGATACTCATTATTGAGTCTCGACAGCATGAAAATTGCGGTCGGGTATTGCAGCATCATTAACGAACCGTAGCGAGTCATCAGGCGTGGCATGCCGGCGGGGTAACAGAACGCTGTCGGTTCGGCATAGCGCTCGCCTCTTTGCGCGTAACTTTGATACTCGTCGTAAATTCTCTGCCCTTTTTCCGTCCATTCCGGGTGGGGCTTGAACTCGTACTGGCCGTAGCTGGCCTGCTCCGACCGTTCACCCCGGAATGCCCACGTGCCCGTCAGGTCGAACGCGGGCTTCGGTCGTGGCTTCGCCAGGTTTTCTGCGTCAAGTGCACCCACCGGAAGAATGTCGTTCGCAGGTGGCAGCGGCAGTACAGGCGGTCGCGTACGAGCTTCGCGCTTCTGCCAGGTGTCGCCAGCAGGTGGTGGCACGTAGGGCGTGAGCGATGGCAGCTGTCGTTCGGATACGACTGTAGTCGGAGCATCCGGATATTCCATACCAAATGTCGAGCCGTCCGCCAGCGTCATGCCCTGCAACAGTCCGCCGGGTCGGCCCGATCGAAGGGGATGGACCAGTGCCGTCAGTTCTTCGCCGACGACAATCGAGTCCCGGGTGAACCCGGCGTTAACCATTTCGGTTGTGCTGCCACCTTCGATCTTCCAGATCTCACCGTCGATATCGACACTGATGCTCAAGTGCGGGTTACGCCATACGAATTTCGTCACCGTACCTTTAATGGTCGTGGACTCGGTTTTGTCGAAGGCCACTGCGGAGTGATGCGCACGCGCAGTCAGTGACAGCAGCGCCAGCAATGACAGCGTTAAGACGGTTACGGGCTTTTTCCAATGGAACATAACGGCTTCCTCAATACCATGGCTGTATCGACCCAGGCGAGACAGCTGCCAATTCCCAGTATGGCATAGGGCGAAGCTTCCACAATGTCAGTGAGAATCGGCTGTTTCATATACCGAAAACGTCTCCCGAGTATCCGAATGCGGCTGCATGGGCCGCTTGTTAGAATGACCGTATTCGGCCCGGTGGCCATGTATACGCTATTCTCGGCATACCCCGATGCCTGCAATGTGAGTGTGAGCCTTGTTGAAAATGAATCGTCGAAAACTGGTTGCAGCACTGGGGTCGGCCGCGCCACTCAGTTTCTATTCCTCGACTGCAACGGCCGCTGCAAACCTGCCGGGCGAACCGCAGCCCGACTACTTTGCTCAGCTCGGTGTAAAGCCGTTCATCAATGCCATCGGCCCATACTCGTCATTGGGTGGAGCAGAAATGTGGCCGGAAGTGATCGAAGCGATGGATTACGCGATCCGCAAGAAGGTGCGCATGACCGACCTGCACGATGCGGTTGGCTTACGGATTGCTGAGCTTACTGGTTCTGATGCTGCCATGGTTTCGGCCGGAGCGACCAGTGCGATTATTCTCGGCACCGCTGCGTGTATGACGATGGGGGATGCAGAAAAAATGGAGCGGCTGCCGGATGCCGCCGACATGCCGAACGAGATCATCATTCTCAAGAGTCAGCGTTATCTGTACGACCGATCGATCAGGGCGCCCGGTGCGCAGCTGGTCGAAGTCGAAACGGCTGCCGATATTCGTGCCGCAGTCGGTGAGAAAACCGCCATGATGTTCTATCTTCAAAATCGACCGGACGACATCAAGATTCATGTTGCTGAGTACATAGCCCTTGCAAAAGAACTGCGTATTCCAATCATGTGCGACGCGGCGACGACCGTGCCGCCGGTCGGCAATATCGCGGTTACCGTGGCGGCCGGGTTTGACCTGGTCTGTTATTCCGGAGGGAAGGGTCTGCGCGGCCCATACAGCGCCGGCCTGTTGCTGGGACGCGAAGACCTGGTACGTTACGCGCGAATGAACGGATCGCCAAATCACCGGGCGTACGGCCGCAGCATGAAAGTCGCGCCAGAAGAGTATCTCGGCATGATGGTTGCGGTTGAGAAGAGTCTCAGTTTTGACGAAGACGCGGAGTATCAGCGCCAGCTGGGTATCGTGAGCGCAATGGCGCGCGATCTTGCCGCAGTGGGCGGCGTGCAGGTCGACATTCAGGTTCCGGGTGCCGAGGCTCGCGAGCCCTACGTGGAAGTACGATGGGATCCTGCAAGGTATTCTATTAGCGTTGCCGATCTGAAGCAGGCGCTGCGAGACGGCGAGCCTTCAATCGAAGTTCGGGCGCTGTTTCTTTCGAACAACCAGCTGCACCTGACCGCGGTTGCGCTGAAGCCAGGCGAGGCAGAGCTTGTCACACAACGGGTTACCGAATTGCTACACCTGTACCGAAGGTCCGTAGCGTAATGTTCAGACGGTCCTTCCTGAAGGGCATAGCGAGCGTGGTGCCGTTTGGACTGGCGGGTAAGGTATCGGCCAGCGAATCCACCGCAGTCGGCGGCAGAGACTACTTTCAAGAGCTTGGGTTGACGCCTTTTATCAATGCTGCCGGCGCGTATTCGGCTTACGGCGGCGCCAGGATGCGACCCGAAGTTATCGCGGCAATGCGTTACGCGGCAACACACAAGGTGAAAATGCGCGAGCTACATGATGCAGTTGGCGCCCGTATTGCGTCATTGGTTGGCAGTGAGTCGGCGATGGTGACCTCGGGAGCTACAGCGGCGATGGTTCTCGGGACTGCCGCCTGCATGACGCTGGGCGATGAAGAGAAGATGCGGCAACTTCCCGATACCCGGGGATTAAGAAACGAAATAATTATCCAAAAGAAACACCGTTATACCTATGACCGGGCCTTAACCGTTGCCGGCGGGACGCTGGTGGAGGTTGCGTCTGAGGACGATGTCCGTCGCAAGATAAACGATCGAACTGCGATGATGTTTTTTCTGCTGCCTACGCAGCAGGGTGACGATATTGCCGCCGACCGATACCAGGCGCTTGCGAAACAGCTGGGTATCCCGTCATTTTGCGATGCTGCCACGACGACGCCACCCGCGATGAACGTTGTCGATGGCGTGAGCAAAGATTTCGACCTGATCTGCTATTCAGGGGGGAAGGGATTGCGTGGCCCGTACAGCGCCGGACTCCTGCTGGGACGGGAAGATCTGATTCGTTATGCGCGCCGACATTCAGCGCCCAACGACGTTTCGATCGGGCGCGGCATGAAGGTGTCGTCAGAGGAATATCTCGGCATGCTGGTCGCGCTCGAGACCGGGCTGCAAATCTCAGAGACAGACGATTTCTCCTACAAGCGGGAACGCTTTAACGTGATTGCCGACGCGATCACCGATATTCCGGGCGTATCAACCCGGATCTTCGTCGCTGAAGGACACGCCAAGGAGCTCTACCTGGATATTGACTGGGATGAGAGCATCATCAATTTAACCCGCCAGGAGTTTATCGAGGTGCTACGCGATCACAATCCAGCAGTCGAAATTCGCCTGATGTTGTTCTCTGCCGGCAGAATCCAGCTGTCGGCGACCGTCATGGATGATGGTGAAGACGTTATCGTCGGTCAGATCATTCGCAAGACATTACTTGCTCACACCTAGAGCTACGCGGTCACCATCAATGAAAAACGCAAATGTCGCCGAGGTCGTCGTGCCGTGTCAGTCTCTTGACGAGACGCTTGCTTTTTTTGTCGAAGATCTGAATTTTCGTATCGAAATGATTTATCCGGCTGACGCGCCGCAGGTCGCAGTGATTTCCGCTTATGGCGTCAGGCTGCGGCTCGATTCGACAACAGAGGGTGAGCCCGGATCAATCAGAATCCATGCCGACGAATATCCATCCGACATTCGGACACGAACGGCGCCAAACGGAACGAAAATTGAATTCGTGGTCGACGAGCAGAAGGTCATCCTACCCACTCTGGTTTCGTCCCTGGTCGTACAAAGCGGCAGCGACCGCAGTGCTTTCGGCAAGGGTCGAGCTGGCATGCAGTACCGTGATCTCATTCCAGGGCGTTACGGGGGTCGTTTTATCGCATCGCACATTCAGATACCGTCGGGTGGGCCGGTTCCGGACTACGTGCATCATCACCACGTACAGTTCCAGCTCATCTTCTGTGTCAACGGCTGGGTTCGCGTCGTGTACGAAGACCAGGGCGAGCCCATGCTGATGGAAGCCGGTGATTGTTTTCTGCAGCCACCGCACATTCGCCATCGCGTTCTGGAGTGCTCCGACCAGATGGAAGTGGTTGAAATCGGCTGTCCTGCCGAACATGAAACCTGCGTCGACCACGAGATGACATTGCCGACACCGAACCTGAAGCCGGATCGTTTATTTGGTGGACAGAGATTCGTATTTCACAGGGCCGCGAAAACCGAATGGCAGGCAGGGAAGGTTGCGGGCATCGAGTATCAGGACACGGGCATTGATAACGCAACCAATGGCATCGCGTCTCTGCTTGTTTGGCGCCTTAATCAACCTGTAGCCGAAGTATCGCTCGACCACGATGGCGACTTGCGATTCCTGTTTGTCCTCAAAGGAACTGCGAACCTGGATAATGGCGGATCGCGGCGATGGCAACTGCAGCACGGAGATTCCTGCGCAATTCCATCGTCGTCAAACTGTCGCCTCAGCGATGTATCTGCCGATTTCAAAACCCTGGAATTAAGCGTTCCCAGCCAATAGCCAGATCGATTAGCACGATGATCAGTGCTGCCGGCGTCAGATAGCGATTGGCAAAGCGCCAGTACGATTTCCAGGCAGGCGGATCCCCGGCGAATTCTTCGTCGACGACTTGTCTACGTAAAACCCAGCCGGCAAAGAGTGCGATTAACAATGCGTTGAACGGAGCCAGGACATTGGCAATCGTATAGTCGAACAGCCCGAATATTCCTTTGTCGACACCGAGAAAGCCGAGCGGCCGAAAGTCGGCCAGTATGCTGAAAGAGAATACGGAGCCAAGCCCAATCACCCAGATCGCGAAGCCGGAAATTATCGACATCTGTTTGCGTTTACCGGGTGCGCGCTCTTCCAGCCAGGATACAACCGGCTCGAGCATGCCCAGCGCCGACGTGTAAGCGGCGAAGAACAGCAGCAGAAAGAACAGCGCCGCCACCACCTGGCCGCCAGGCATACCTCCGAAAGCGATCGGCAGGCTAACGAATATCAGCCCCGGACCTTCGGCAGGGTCGAGGCCGCTGGCGAAGACGATTGGAAAAATCGCCAGTCCGGCCAGTATCGCCGCAATGGTATCGCCGATGCAGATAATAGTTACGGACGTTCGCAGCGAAAACTCTTTTGGCATATAGGAGCCATAGGTGATCATCAGGCCGACGCCGATTCCCAGGGAAAACAGCGCCTGGCCGAGCGCGATGAGAAAAGATTGCCCGGTTATCTTGCTGAAGTCGGGGCGAAACAGGAAATCGACGGCGGCGGAGAAGTCCGCATTGAGCATGCCGTAAACCACCAGCACTACGATCACCAGGAATAATGCGGGCATGAAGACTTTGGCGGCGCGCTCAATTCCCTTGTTAACGCCGTTCGCGATTATCCAGACTGTCATGGCGATGAAGACCCCGTGCAGCATGACCTGGTAGCCCGGGCGGCTGATTCTTTCGTTAAACGTGTTTTGCGAGGAAGCCCCGTCAAGACCGCTAAAACCTTCGGTGACTGACAGCATCAGGTAGTCGATCGCCCATGCGGCAACAACCGCGTAATAGCTTAAGGCAGTGAACGGAATCAGCATGCTCAGCACGCCTATGGTTTTCCAGAAAGCACTCGCATCTTCCGCGCGCACCAGTGCCGAGATTGAACTTAAAGCGCTGCGGTGCCCACGGCGACCGAGCAGCATCTCGGCTGCCACCAGCGGAACGCCGAGTAGAAAGACGAACGCCAGGTAGATCAGGACGAACCCGCCGCCGCCATTGTCTCCCGCGATATACGGAAACCGCCACAGGTTACCGAGGCCGATCGCCCCGCCAACGGAGGCCAGCAGGAATCCGGCCCGGCCGGACCAATCGCTTCTTTCCTGGGCTACTGCGCCCATGGTTTATTCCTGCGCCTCGAGCCACTCAAAAAATTCGACGGTATAGCCGCCCGGATCCTCGAGGAGAAAACTACGGACCGGACCTCCGTCTCCAATCTCCTTAAGAATCGTCAGGTCTTCTTTGTCTCTGAGTCGTTCGTACCAGGCATCGACCTCTTCGGTCACGAGGCTCAACATGACCGCATTGGTATCCTGGACCTTGTGCCAGCCACCGTCGCCCTCAGTGACCAGACCGACGGTACTTGCAGGTCCCGTTTTGTAAAACTTTACCCACGTTAAGTCGAACGTCTTCTCCAATCCCAGCAATTCGCCGTAAAAATAGGCGGCCGGTTCGATATCTTTGTAGTAGAACATCGTTACCTGAGAGGTAAGAGAAGGGATATTGGTCATCGGGATACACGACTCCTGATCTGATGGTCCGGCATGCAAAGTGAACTTCGTAGTGACCGCACGGGTTGTGAAAGCCGGCACTGTATCGAGACGAGTCGTGTCATCGAGAAGTGCGTGTTCGACGCTCAGTGTATAGGTCTGTTCTGGCAACAGAAGGTCGCCATCAATGACGAAATTCTCGCTCGCAAAGTCAAGATATGGTCGGTCCTCGAATGGCCTGCCACTGTGCGCCACCCTGTTGCCGTCGGCGTCAGTCAGGATGACGAATATCAGGTCATCAAGTATGTCATTCGGGTCGGCGCGTCCCTCCGTGAAGTCGCTCCAGCGAACAACAGCGTTAACGCCGGGCGCGACTATCGCGCACTGCTCCTTCCCACCTTGTTGCACCGAGATTTGCGGCGGCGATGGCAACGGACGATTCTCGAAATTGAG
>JBPCYD010000058.1:0-23582 GCA_051007895.1 Woeseiaceae bacterium | reverse complement strand
CATTTCAGACCCGAACAAGATATATCCCGGGCAAAAAATAAGAATACCTATGGACTGAATCCAAGGTCGAAAACGGTAGAAAGAGATTCGAATTCTTATGCATTGAAATTTAGATTGCTACTCAATCGGCGCGGCGGGCCCTTACCGGGTCCCGCCGTTTCTTTTGGCGAACAGGAACATCACGATACCGGTGAATATCCAGCCAAAGACAATCATCCATTCATAAGGCCAGATCAAGGCGGCTGGACTCCACGGAAAGTACAGCGTGGCGATCGCCACTGACAACACCAGCGCAATGTAGCCAACGAACATGCCGTTCGGGACAACGTACGGACGCTCCATTTCAGGTTCACGTTTACGCAATACGATGAATGACCAGGCGACGAATGCGTAAGCCGTGACAATTCCCAGTCCGCCTGCATCAACCAGCCACACCAGGGCCGGACGGCCGAACAACGGGGCCAGTACCGACAATGAACCAATGAGCAGAACAGCACGGTGCGGCGTATTGAATTTCGGATGCAGACGCCCGAGCGATGCCGGCAGCTGACCTGCCCTGGCGAGTGCATAAACCGCCCGACTGCCACCAATTAAGAACGCATTCCAGCTCGTCAAAATGCCGCCGATACCACCGATCACCAGGAGCTTGCCACCCCAGGAGCCACCCAGCAATGCCGCGCTGGCGTCCGCCGTCGGCAGCGCCGAGAGTTCCCGTTCAGCGCTCGCAAGACCCGTCGACACTGCCCAGATCATTGCAATGTACCAAATTACAGCCATTGCGATTGACGCCATCAGCAGCTTGCCGATGTCGGCAAACGAGATGTCAATTTCCTCTGCCGACTGTGGAATGACATCGAAGCCAACGAACATGAACGGCACCATAATAAGCACGCTCAGGAATCCATGCGCGCCGTCGCTGAAAAGCGGCGCCATGTTGTCTGTCGCACCGCCAAGCAAGCCGCCGCTAAGCAGCAATGTACCGACCAGTATAATCAGGACGGTTGCAATGAGTTGCAAACGCGCTGCGGTGCGTATGCCAATGACGTTAATTGTGGTCATGACCAGCGCAGCGACAACGCCAATGAGGACCCATGTCAACTCGACGTCCCAACCGGCAATTGTCCAGAGATAACCCCGGCTGAATCCCGGTAGCAGATAATCTGTGACGGTTGGCAGGGCGACGGCTTCAAAGGCCACTACGGATACGTAACCGAGCAGTATCGCCCAGGTACAAATAAACGAAGCGGTAGGTCCAAGTGCCCGCCGGGAGTAAACGTGTTCTCCGCCGGCTTTGGGCATCGCCGAAGCCAGCTCCGCATAGGTGAGGCCGACGAACACGACAACGACGCCACCCAGTGCGAAAGCCAGCATAGCGCCCACACTGCCTGCGCCGGCAATCCAGGTTCCTGTGAGAGCAACCCAGCTCCAGCCAATCATCGCGCCAAATGAAAGCGCCAATACTTCCTTGCGGCGAACAACCCGGATGAACTGACCGTCTGTCAATTGATTTCCCCTTTTAACCGGCGCACGACCAGGCAGAATCGTGCATCATTATCTATCGCATCAGTTTTGTCATCAGCGCTCGAGCATGGCGGAGTCTCAGAATTGAACGGGGAATTTGACCTTTGGCGCCTGGCCGCAGGACTTGGCTTGTTCCTGTTTGGCATGGATCAGCTCGAGCAGTCACTCAAACACCTTACCGGGCGTCCGTTCAAGAAATTTCTGCGCGAACATACCTCGCATCCGTTGAAAGGCGTGCTCGCGGGCGCCGTAACGACTGCTGCACTGCAATCGAGCTCTGTCGTGAGCCTTATCGTCCTGGCATTCGTCGGCACGGGCATCATTTCGCTGGCCAGCGCTATCGGCATTGTGTTTGGTTCGAATCTTGGCACCACCGCGACTGGCTGGATCGTCGCCACGATCGGCTTCAAGCTGGATATCGAGGTTCTGTCGCTGCCGTTGATCGCGCTCGGCGGGCTCGGTGTCGTCTGGTCTCGGTCCGGCAGTCGCACCAGCGGATTCAGCCACCTGGTTGCGGGCTTTGGCCTGATGCTGATGGGTCTCGAATTTATGAAGGCAGGGGCAACCAGTGCAACGTCGCTGTTCGACCCCGCGACACTTGCCGCCTATCCGCCCTTCGTTTTCCTGTTGGTCGGCTTGTTCGTGACGGCATTGATACAGTCCAGCTCGGCAACCATCATGATCACGCTGAGTGCACTCTATGCCGGCGCTATTCCGCTTACCTCGGCCGCTGCCGTCGCCATTGGCGCAGATCTTGGGACAACCATTACGGCCTTGCTCGGTGCATTGGCCGGGTCGCTGGACAAGAAACGGGTTGCCGTGGCAATTGTCGTTTTTAATGTGGTCACTGATGCAATCGCATTTGCCGCTTTGGAGCCTTTACTCAGGTTCATCAGCGACGTAGTTCATATCACGGATCCGCTGTTGTCGCTGGTCGCATTTCACAGCCTTTTTAACCTCATCGGCATCGTATTGTTCCTGCCGCTTGTCGGCGTGCTGAGCAGGCAGCTCGCGAAACGCTTCCGCGAAGACGATGATTCGCCGTTGCGACATATCAAGGAATCGGATCTTGCAGTTCCCGAGGCCGCGATAGAAAACGTCAGCCGTGAGACACTGCGGCTCATTGACCAGGCCATTGCATTAAATCGTCTAAGCTTCGATCTGCCACTGACGCAGTCATTCTACGACAGCGATAAGGATCGGGCTGGGGTTGCTTTGTTTGATTCCGCACCCGACTACGCCGCCGGTTATGACGGCATCAAGCAGTTAGAGGGCGAAATACTTTCGTACGCCATCCGTTTGCAGGAAGTACGGTTGAGCTCCGAGGAGTCCGAACGCCTGGGACAGGTTATCGTCGCGATTCGCAACGCTGTTCACGCGGCGAAATATTTGAAAGACACGCACCATGACCTGCAGTCGTTTCGGGATGCAGTCGACGATCACTACAATGCGTGGTTTGGTTATTTTCGCGCGTCGGCGGAAGGCTTTTACGACACGCTGGCTGGACTGCAGTCTGCAAGTTCATCGTCGCATCGCTTCGAGATGCTGGTTGAATTGAAGAGCAGGAACGAGGAAATTCATGCCGACCTGCACAGCAAAATTCACAAAGAGGTTGCGCTGAACCGTTTGAACGAGGTACAGATCTCTACACTTTTAAACGTGAATCGTGAGTTTTATCTGTCGTGCCAGAGTCTCCTCGCGGCACTCTCCGATGCGTTGCTCGATACGCACGGCGCAACAGATTTCGAGAGCCTGCCAGCTGGCGCCTGATTTTGCCTCTATAATCAAACTGTCGATACGCGATTCGCCAGGAAATTCGTGCGCTCAGGACCACAAGGCCGGAGCTACCGTGGGGGACACTTATGTTGAAACGATTACTGCTGTTGAGCCTGCCGTTCGCGGGTATCCAGACAGCCGACGCGCATCATGCGTTTGCTGCTGACTATGAGGCCGGCAATGAAGGCGTCATCGAGGGCACGATTACTGAAGTAATCTATAAGAACCCCCATGCGCGCTATTACATCGAAGTAGTCAACGACGATGGCGACACCGAGCTGTGGGATCTCCAGACCATGAACCTGATGATGCTTGGTCGCGTTGGCTGGACCCGGGATACGCTAAAAGTAGGCGACAAGATCAAGGTGGAGGGCATACTCGGGCGCGACAACACCAAGCGGATGTCGATCAATGTCGTAACCCACGAAGATGGACGTGTCATTAGTCCGCAGCGCGGCATTTCCGAAACGAACGCTGATCTCAATACCCGAGCTGGTGCAAAAGGCGATTCGACAACGAGTAAATTCGATTCGCTGGCGTCGAATGTTTCGCCGGGGAAATATGAACTCGACGATACGCATGCGTATCTCGGTTTTTCATATGACCACATGGGGCTGTCGAAGCCGCAGCTGCAGTTTGCCGATTTCGATGCAAGTCTTGATCTGGAGAGCGGCAATATGGCTGCAAGCAAAGTCGCGATTACGGTTGATGCCGCAAGTATTGTCGCTGCGGTGCCCGAGTTTGAAGAACGTCTCCGCGGAGCGGAGTTCCTCGACGTTGCCAATCACCCGGATATCACCTTCGTCAGCACTGGCTACGCTGAAACGTCCGAGACAACCGGAAATCTGTCGGGTAATTTGACGATCGCCGGCATCACCAAGCCAGCGACGCTGAACGTCACTATCAACGCGGCCGCCATGAACCAGATGAACAGGCGAGAGATGATCGGCTTTGCGGCAAATGGAACGATCAACCGGTCTGATTTTGCGATGACCGAATTCTCGGACTGGGTTGACGATGAACTCGCGCTCAATATACAGGTCGAGTTTCAGAAATCGCGGGACGCTGCTGAGGAAACAGCGCGATGAAAATGATGCGAATCCTTATCGCGGCGTCGATTGCTGCAAGTTGGCTGGCAGGTTGTGGTCAGTCAGAGCCCCCGGCAGGTGAAGCCGGAAGCAAAAGTGTGCCCTCGGGAATTTACGCGGTTGATCGCCTGCATACGTACCTGTCGTTCTCGTACCTGCACCAGGGATTATCGTATCCATTGTTACGTGCAACTGACGTGATGGGAGAATTGCAATACGACGGCGACGATATGACCAACAGTAAGATCGACGTATCGGTTGCTGCCGATTCGATTCGCACCAATGTTGCTCATTTTGATAAGGAACTGGCATCGCGCAAATTTTTTAACGCCCAGAAGTTTCCACACATCACCTTCACTACCGATCGTTATGAACCAACAAACGATTCGGAGGGAATCCTGCATGGCGACGTCACCATTCGCGGCATTTCGAAGCCGATTGAGTTTGCGGTTACGTTTAACGATGGCTTTGTACACCCGGTTCTCGAAGTACCGGTGTTGGGCTTTTCAGCGACAGGCTCATTGAGCCGATCCGATTTTGGTCTCGACCGGTTTGTCCCGGTCGTATCCGATACGGTCGTGCTGAATATCGAGATAGAGTTCCGTCACGGCAGCACGGATGAGAGTGCTGCGGCCGCCAAAACAGCACGCAACGAAGTGTGAGTGAGATTGGAATCATGACAAAGACCTTGATCAAGCTGGCTACGCTCGCATCGCTCTTGGCATTGGGCGTTACCGCAACCGCACAGGACAACGACCTGGTTGGAGACTGGATGCTCGTTACGACCGGGTTCTCATTTGTAGGCACCACGACCTCGTATGTCGATCTGTCAATCGAGCGCGAGGATGGAGATCTTGTGGCGTATATCTACGACGGTCCGGCGGCGCTGCGGGTTGACGGTGAACAATTCGAAATCGACATCGATTGGGCCAGCGGGTTTGACGAAGAATACCTGAGTACATTTCGCGGCAGGCTCAATGACGACGGGACGCTGTCCGGTGATACGACGCACCATGGCGCCACCAATTTCCTCGGGCGGGCATGGGGTGACGGAACGTTTACAGCGGCACGTGCAACACCGCTGCCCGATCTGGCTGGTCTCGAGCCGGACCCGGTAGATATGAGCGGCGTATACAACCGCGCCTCGGGACTTGGCGCGATCAGAAAGTTGCAGTTCACTATGACGGAGAAAGGCCAGGACATCATTGACGAATATCTTGAAATGGACAACGCCAATAGTCGCTGTGCGTCTCCGGGGCTCGTCCTTGCTTCGGGACTTCCTTACCCGATGGAAATCTTGCACGCAGACAACTACATCGTCATCGTATACGGTGCCGACTATGCGCGTCGCATCTATCTCGATGGACGCGAGTTCCCCGAAACGGGCAGCAGTTCTTCCCTCGGATTTTCGGTTGGCGAGTGGCAGGGCGAAACCCTGGTTGTAACCACAACCCGGCTCAATCCGGCCTTCATGAGTACGCGGGGACAACCGGTCTCGGCAGATGCATACACGACAGAACATTTCTACTACGACGACAAGGGCTACCTGCATGCGGACATGTGGATTCACGATCCGGAAAACTATTCCAGGCCGCCCCATCTTCGCCGTGTATACGACCAGAATTTCAGCCTGTCCGTCATTACGAAAATAGACTGCGATCCTTATTCATTCTTCCGCGCCCTGGCGCTCGAAGGTGAACTCGAGGAATTCTGGAGTCGATCTGCCCTGAGACGCTGAGCAGGTCGACCGCACCGGGCGGTTCTGTCTCGCCAAAACTCACGTAACGTCTTGATTCTCAAGGGCGCCATAGGTGTTATTCCGAATTTCGCCGAATCAGCAATCGGACAATACTGATTGTCCGAATAATCGAATCAGCCGCCCGTGAATTAGCGACGTATGGAAGCAACACCCACATGAGCAACAATGCCGCAGAAGTCCTCGAAGAACTTCGCAACGATCATCGAAATATGGCGATCATGATCGATCTTCTTGAACGCGAATCCAATCAGATTTATGAAGGTGGCGAGCCGGACTACGAACTGATGACGGATATCATGCATTACATGACTGTCTATCCGGACGCGGTACACCATCCCAAGGAAGATCGACTATACGCAGAGTTAAGGACAGTTCGTCCTGACCTGTCACAGGGTTTTGACAGAATCACGCTGGATCATCGCCAGATTGCCGAGCAGAGCATGGCCCTTCGCGACAGTGTTGCGGCAGTAGCGGCCGGTAACCCGGTGCACAGGAACAAGATCGTTACCGACGCACTGCGCTACGTCAATACCATGCGGGGTCACATGCAATGGGAGGAGCTGGATCTGTTTCGTCGTCTCGACGAAATGATCAAATCAGGACACGACGAAATCGATGCGGCGACCTTCGTGCATCGACCCGATCCTGTTTTCGGCGCCACCGTTGAGAACAAGTTTGGTCGACTGGTCGAAAGCATCCAGGAACTGGCGGCCTGCAGCTAGCCAGGTAGACCGAAAGTTCGGTGAAAATTCCAGGCTAGAAATACCACGCCAACTGTGCAAACAGCGACAACTCCGTCGAATAGAATAGATTGTCCTGACCAACACGAATGCCACCGAACTCCGTTCCGTCCGGTCCTATCGGCAGATTGATAGCGCCGAGGAATTCTGCGTCGTCGCTTATACTGTAAACGGTGGTGACCTGCAGGAGCGCGCTGCTGTCATCGAGATTGGCAAACAAATTTGGCGTCACAAGCCACAGCGGATTTACTTCTATCGTAATGCCGCCAGCCAGGTAGTTCCGCCCAAGCGTGAAGGATTCACCGCGCGCCAATCGATTGGTAAGTGCTGTATTTTGCGTGACACTCGGCAGGTCATACTGACCGTTTTTCTGCCCGAACTCTGTGAAGAAATACTCGACGACGCCACTCATATTCCTGCCACCCCATTGCCACGAGTAGCTGAAGTTGGTGACCAGCTGCAATCTGTTGCCAGACGCGGTATCCGATAGAACCACATCACCGCGCCATACCGCACCGCCGACACTCTTGTTGCCACCAATACCGAAGGTTGTCTCATCGTAGCTGCGTGCAACAAGCAGGTCGATTTCAGCGTCGCCCAGGATGCCATGATATTTGAGCGCCGTTGTCGCAACGTCCGAATCGGTATCGCCGGACACCGGGTCGCGGCGAAAAACGTGACTGAACTGGATATCGTCATCGTTACTTAGCAGGAATTGTCCGTAGGCCATGTCGTCACCGATCTTGTACTCGGTGTCAACAATCGTTGGATCGAACGGATTGACAATATCCATCGGAGAGAAGATCAATCCGTTACCCCAGCTGATGGCCTGTCGGCCGAGCCGCAACACAAGCTTTTCCGACGAGTAACCCACCGACAATCTGTCGAGACGGTGCAGTGCCCGGAAACGGTCGCCATCCTTTATGGTATCGGTGAGATCCATCAAACGTCGATCGTCGGTCGGAATTCCGACAAACCCAGGCAAGCCCGCCGGTAACAAGGTCTGCGACTGCTCGACCCGGTCTCCGTATGATGCGAACAGCTGCCAGTCCGCGTCAATTTCAAAGGCACCCTGCCTGGCGGAGAAATTCACACGCAGATCGGATTCCAAATCAAACCAGGACGAACCGCTTGTCTGACCGATTACGCTGTTGTCGGGAAAATAATCTGCCAGGGCGCGTGCCTTGACATGGCCGCCAAGTTCGTAATTCGCGCCTTGCGCCCTTGCTGCGCCGCTTGAAAACGCGACCAACGTCGCGATAACGAAAAGACTACGCGGCCCGTTGATTGATATCGTCGACAATTCTTCCGTCCAACATCCTGACCAGCCGCTTTGCGTAGCCCATAACGCGTCGATCGTGTGTAGCGATAACAAACGTGGTGCCATGATGTTCGTTAAGCTCGACAAACAACTCCATCAGCTCGTCCGATGTTTTTGAATCCAGGTTGGCGGTTGGTTCGTCAGCGAGTACCAGTGCAGGTTTCGACACAATTGCCCGGGCAACTGCCACGCGTTGCTGCTGCCCGCCGGACATTTCGGCCGGCCGCCGGTCCTCAAGTCCGGCCAAACCAACCTCCTTCAGTATTGCCATGGATTTCTCCCTGCGGCCCGACGGGGTAACGCCTTGCACTTGCATTACAAACTCGACGTTTTCACGTGCGGATAGCACAGGGATCAAATTGTAGGCCTGAAAGACAAAACCAATTTGCTGTAGACGCAATGACGCAAGGGCGCCCTTGCTCAATTGGTCAATGCGTTGACCGGCCACCCAGACCTCGCCGCTATCCGGAATGTCGAGTCCACCAATCGCATTGAGCAGCGTCGTCTTGCCGCCTCCGGATGGCGCGGACAGGCAAACGAAACCCTTCTCGGCGATTTCCAGGCTGACGTGATCGAGTGCCTTGATGTCCTGATCACCCTGTCGGTACGTCTTGCACAAATCAATACAACGAACTGCAGTCATCTTTATACCTTTGTAATTGCCTCGACGGGTTCGTACCTTGACGCACGCCAGGCGGGCGACAGGCTGGCAAGGAAGCCCAGCACGAGGACCACGATGTTGGCCAGGATCACATCCTGCATTTGCAGTTCCGGATAGAGCACGCTAGAGGCGCCAAACATTTCCATACCCTCTGCAACGATGGATATATCGATGCCGCCCTGCAACGGCGCGATGCTGGCGATCGCCAGCGCGTTGCCGATCGCCAGGCCAATGACGAGCAGCAGTATCGATTCAACGATGATCTGGGCCAGGATGCTGGACGGCCGCATACCTAGCGCAAGCATCAAACCGATCTCACGGACACGCTCGAAAACGGCCATGACAAGCGTATTGACCAGGCCAAAAGACAGCGCAAGAAAAATTACAATGACCCAGACCAGGACGAAACCGTCCATAACGCCGAGCATAGTGCCGAGATAAGTATCCAGTTCCTGCCAGGGTAATACCTCGTCTTGTTCGTCCATCGCGCCGGAGACTTCAGCGAGCAGCCGCGAGACATCCCGATAATCATCTCCGGAGATGGCAACTTCGCTGATCCCGTCGCCGATACCCAGCATCATTTGCACTATCTCTCTTCCTGCAAAGGCATATGTCTCTTCCTGAATTGCCAGGTTCGCCTCATAAAGACCGACCACACGAAAGCCTCTGTCCGCGACTTCGTTCTCCGGGTCCTGGCTCATCACGACCACGCGCTTGCCAACTCGGGTGTCCAGCTTTTCCGCCAGTTCTCGGCCGATAATCACACCTTTGTCGTCGGGTCCCGACAGGGTTCGACCCTCCACGAGAGCAGTGCCAATCGCGTCGAGTAGTAATTCCTGTTTTGGGTCTACGCCAAGGAACGTGATGCCGCGGGACTCCCGTTCGCTGGAAATAATGGCTGGAACGCGCACCCGAGCTGTATACCGCTCGATTCCGGCTGCGGCGAATGCTGTGCGCACCTCATGCGCACTCATCGCAAGCAGATTATTCACACTGGGATCGTCGCGATACGCCGCATGATGCACCTGCACGTGACCCGGTAGAACACGGATTCCATCGCGCAGCATATCGTTAACCATGCCACGCATTAGTGACGTCATGAATATCATTGCCCATGCACCGATGCTGATGGCCGCTACCATGATCATCGTACGGCGGTGATTGCGCCACAGGTTGCGCCAGGCCAGGGTTATGATAATGCCAGCGTAGTTCATCAGCGGCGCCTCATCAGACAGCGCGCATCGCTTCGACAGGATGCAACCAGTGCAATCGAAGCGCGGGATATGTTGCCGAAAGAATGGAACCGACGAAAACCACAGCCGGTCCGGCGAATAGTGTCAGTAGCGTTGCCTGCGGATAAAACCGACTCGGCAGATTAAAATTCGACGCCAGCTCGTCCATACCTGGATAGCTGAATCCGTTGTAGGAAAACCAAAGTGTTATTGCGCCACCTACCAGCGCGCCAAGAACCATGCCGGCAAGGCCCATCAACGCGGTTTCCAGCAATACCAATCGTCCCAGCCGCCCGGGCGTAAGCCCGAGAGACATAATGATGCCAAATTCATGGGTACGCTCGAGTACGGACATCAATTGCGTATTCATAACGCTGAATGCAACCAGGACTACCAGCACACCGTACATGAAAAAAGCGCTACCCAAATCAGCCTGAATTGCCTGCTTCAGTCCAGGCTGCAATATATTCCAGTCGTGCACGACCAGGTCGCCATTGACCGGCAGCAAGGATTCGACGCTCAATCTATAAGCATCGACTTCATCGAGGTTCGGCGCGACTACAACGATGGAATGACCGGCGTCTTCCATGTAAAACACGTCGTTAAAAAAGCCCAGCGGTATCTCCGCAATATTTCGATCGAGATCTTTCACGCCACTGTCAAAAATTCCACTTACCGATGCAACCGCGGCAGCAAACGAACCGTCACGGCCACTGCCGAGGAGCGTCAGTTCGTCGCCTGTTTTTACCCTGAGGTTTCGCGCAAGGACGGATCCAACGACAATTTCCTGTGCATTGATGTCCTCGGGGTAGCGGCCGTCTCGAACCAGGCCAGGCAAGCTTGACACTTTTGCTTCATGTTGCGGATCTACACCAAAGACCTGCACGCCATAACTTCTGTCCTCGCTGGATACCAGCGCGAACGCCGCAGATCGCACAGCCACACTGTCGAGACCGGTGTTGCGTCGAATACTTGACGCCAGGGAATCTACGGCAGGAACAACCTGCCGCATTTTCTGATCATCTTTATATCCCGGTGCCTGTACCTGCATGTGCCCGGTAAAGGCCTGCAGTGTGTTATCTATCATCAGGTCGTACATGCCGAACTGCAGCGAGATCAAGAAAACCAGGAGCGCATTCGAAAAGACCATCGCACCGATCGTTAGCCACGTTCGGCGGGGCTGCCTCCATAGATTCCGCCAGGCAAGTCGCAGCGTAATATTCATGGCCGCTATCTAGTCGCGAGGATTCCGCAGATTTGACAGCGAGAAAATACTCTCGCGAAGTGCGACATCGAATTCGACGGCGTCGAGCCTGATTTCTGTCCACTCGCCGGGCGCTTCGTCTTTCTCCATTCGTTGCACCGCGGCAACGGACCGTCCGCCCATTTCCGCTATTTCGAGCGTCTGCAGTGTCTTGACCAACTCACCGTCCTGATCGTAAAAACGTTGTCCGACCAGGACATTGTCGGCGCGTATCGACAGAACCTCCCTGCCCCACACGACCGCGGAATCTTCGTGGGGTATCGACTCGATTTCGAAGACGACAATCCCGTCGACTTCGGTCTCGCTCAGCAGTGCATGGTCGTATTCTTCGACGATTTCGTCCGTGCGTGAAATGTCCTTGTTCGAAAAATCGGATCCCATCCAGCTTTGGTTCATCATCGAAGACGGTACCTTGATGACTCGATTCACTTTTGGTGAATACGTCCACATGGTGTTGTCGTCAATAAGCGTGCCATTGCCACGGTCCTTGCGCGGTGCCGTCACTCGAACCAACGAGCGTTTCTCACCTTCGGTCCAGGACCGCATGGAGATGCTTCTCTCCCAGTCAGGGCGGTGAATGGTCATGGTCATTTCACTCGTCGATGAAAGACCGCGCCAGTGATTCAGGGCATCACGAATGATTTGCGTTGCGTCGCGTGCTGCCGCGTCGGCGCCTGTCGTAACGACAGCGCACAGGAAGAAAGTGAAAATAGGACGGAAATTCACTGGCAAACTCGTATTTTAGAGAGAATAATTCCTAGTATTTCACGCACCTGCACCGCCAACAATGTCGGTTTTCCGCAAACATTAGTGGCAGCTATTTACCATGCCGGGAGCGACTCGCTGTCCGGAAATCCGTCGGCTAGTCTCGCTCGTAAACAATATTTCCGTCGACGATTGTCATCAGAATTCGGCCGTTCAGAATATCGCCGGGCGTTTCATCGGCAAGCACGAAAGGATCAACATCCATTACTGTCAGGTCGGCCCATCGTCCTGCCTCCAGAACTCCGGTTTCGTTTTCACGAAAACTGGCGTAAGCCGACCAGTTCGTATAGCCGCGCACGGCCTCGTCCGCATTCATCGCCTGGTCGGCATACCAACCACCCTCAGGTTGCTGGTTCTTGTCCTGTCGCGTTATTGCAGAATGCAGTCCGTAGAAAATATTGTGGTCAGACCCCGGGTTGTCTGAATTGAACGTAAGCCGCGCATTGGCTTCTCTAAGCGATCGCCAGGCATAGGCGCCCACAACACGGTCCGGCCCCAGTCGCTCCTCTGCCCACGTTTTATCTTCCATGGCATGCGGTGGTTCCATCGAGGCGATGATGCCGAGCTGTCCCAGTCGGGGAATATCTTCCGGGCTCATCACCTGCGCATGCTCGATGCGATGGCGATTTCGTGCCGTTGCTGGATTCTCTTTGAAGACACCTTCCAGGATATCGATTGCTTCGCGATTGCCTGCGTCCCCGATCGCGTGAATGGCAATCTGGAACCCGGCGTGCATCGCCTCGGCATTGAGCGCCTGGTTAAAGCCATAGCTATCTCCGCTGATGCCTCGATGTCCGGGCTGATCGGCATAGTCATATAGCAATCGTGCTCCACGGGATCCGAGCGCACCATCGTAGTAGGCTTTCACCGTTCTCGTCACCAGCATGCTGTCAGAGTCCGTATCGGGGCCCTTATCGATCCATTTGCGAACCAGCGGTTCGTCACGCAGCGACAGCATTGCATAGACGCGAATCGGCAATCTGTCCGTCGCTTCTAGTTCCTCAAGAATGTCCATCGCACGCGTGCCAAGACCGGCGTCGTGAACCGCGGTATAGCCGTCGGCTGCCATCTGATTCAGCCCAAGCAACAGCTGGTTCGTCAACGTTTCCCGGGACGACTCAGGTATCGCCGAACTCAAGAGCTGCACGCCCCTGTTCAGGAACAACCCGTTTGGCTCGCCGTCGTCACCCGTATGCATTTCGCCACCTACCGGAACCTCGGTTGCCGCGGTGATGCCGGCAGCGTCGAGAGCCATCTGATTACCCCACCCTGCAAATCCGTGCAGGCTACCCATGAAAACCGGGTGATCGGGCACGGCCTCGGACAGCAGCGCCTTGTCCGGATAGCGATTTGCCCATGCGCCTTCGTCCCAGCCGCGACCGACGATCCACTCACCTGCCGGCACCGATTTCGCCCGCTCAACGATCAGTGCAACCGCCTCCTCTTCTGTCGCGACATCGACCAGGTTTACGCGGTCGAGTGCAGCGCCAAGCCCGAACACATGCGTGTGTGAATCGACCAACCCGGGAATAACGGTGGCCCCGGCAAGGTCGACAACCCGGGTTGCTTCTCCGCGAAACGTCAGGGCTTCTTTGGTCTTACCGACATACACAATGTCGCCACCCTCGGTGACTACCGCTTCGGCGTCCGGACTCCAGCGGCCGCCATCGTTTGGCGCACTGGGATCTAACGAACCATCAGGTGCTGGCTCATTCCAATTCAGTGTGTACACGCGTGCATTGGTGAGGATCAGATCCGCGCCGGTCTTCTGTTCGACGTTCGTGCCATCTTCGGCACAGCCTACGATCGCGACAAGAAAACACGACGTCAACGCTACCCTGAATGAACCCATTATTCCGCTCCTGCTGTAGTGGTCGCTTATGTAATCGTCCATTACGAAATTAACGTAGCTGGCGCCCGTTGTCAGTACCTAATCGATGCTTGCCAGGCAACCCTCTTTGTCTGCATAGGTGAAACCCGCAATAGCCTGTGCCGCGGAGACAACTACACTGGTTTTGTACCGCAGTTACCAGAGGCGTTCAGACATGCTGAATCTCGAAACAATTATGAGCACAGACCTCATTACGCTGTCGCCCAAAGACACATTGGCGACTGCCCGTGACATTATGCGCGACAAGAATATTCATCACCTGCCGGTTCTCGGCGATGATCAAAAAATGGTCGGCCTGGTTACACTAACAAATGTACTTGCTGCAACCGACTCTGTTTTGCGTGACGCGGAAAATCGTATTCACGCCGCCGACATTGTTGTTGAAGACATCATGGTACGAAACGTCATATCCGTGGACGTGCACGCAAGTCTGCGGCAGGCGGCCCTCTTTCTCGAGAAGCATCGCATCGGCTGTTTGCCGGTCGTCACGGATGGCGACCTGCATGGCATCATTACGGATACCGATTTCGTCGGCGTCGCCATCAATCTTCTCGAGCAAATCGAAGATACCGAACCACTCGACGAATACGCGGAAGCCTGATCGACGTCACTAATCGTTAGAATGTATTCGTGCTCATGGTATCAGTCGATTGCGGCTGGCCAGAGACGTAGTTGAGAATCATGTCCGGCGTGACGGGCACGCGATTGAAAACATGCCCGCCCAGCGCATCCGTTATCGCACACAGAACCGCCGCAGCGGCGCACCCCATGACGGGTTCACCGATTCCTTTGGCACCAACCGGGTTATCGCGATCAGGTAAGTCGACGGCGTCCCAATCGAGTTTATCCGGCAGATCCAGGTAGGTTGCCGGTTTACACTGGTAGAAACCGACGTTTGCCGGAATGCCGCTCTGGCGATCGTAAACGTGGCGTTCAAGACCGGCCATGCCGAAACCCCAAACGGCACCACTTCTTACCTGGCTCGCCAGTCCCATTGGATGAACAATGGTGCCGCAGTCGGCAACGCCGAGATATTCAACGATGTCGTACTTGCCCGTCTCCAGGTCCAGTTCAATTTCCACAAAGCCGACCGCCAGGCCCGGTACAGCGCCGCGTCTGCCCAGGGTGTCCTTTGCGACACCGATTAACCCGCTGCCACGAATACCGCTGACCGCCGCTTTGGTGACCTCATGGATCTCTTCGGGCACTTCGGAACCGTCGAAGCGACCGCCAAGTTCCATCGCTGCCTGGGCAACCTTCGCAAAACTCAGCGAGGTGTTCGGGTCCACCTTGGCGAACACACGCTCGTCGGCGATGTCGTAGTCATCGGGTGAACCACCCAGTTTCGCTGCCGCGATTTCGCGAATTTTAGCGACGGCATCCAGTGCAGCGACATAGTTTGCCCGGGTGTGGGTGAACGTCGTGTTACTGCCGTTCTGCGCAGAACTCCATGGCAGATGTTCTGTGGATTTGCCGTAGTGAAGCACGACGTTGTCCCAGTTGCAGCGCAACACATCCGCTGCGGGGCGGGTCGTTGATGCGTAGGAATACGTGCCGAGATTACCGACGCCGCTATGAATATGGATTTTCCCGTCAGGCGTAATCCGCAGCAGCCCGTCATAGCCATCTCTGCCTGCAGAGTGATAGGCCTGTCCGACACCGATCCCCGTTACTTTGGAGCCGCGTTTCTGGCCGCTGCGTCGCGATTTTTCAACCCAGTTAAATCTCTCTGCACCTTTGGCAATCGCCTCTTTGATGTACGCGCTGGTCATCGGCTCCTGACTTGGGCCGTGCAGCGCATCGTTGTCCGGCGCATTCTTGACGCGAATCTCCAGCCGGTCGACCTCGAGATTTACCGCCGCCTGGTCAAGTAACGGCTCAATTGCAGATGCGATTTGATTCTGTCCGGGTCCGCGCTGAGCACCCTTGGGTGTCGTGTTTGTCATCACCGGAATGGCGCGAAAGCGCATCGTTTCGGGCTGGTACACAAGCGAAGTTGCCCCGGCAGCGGAGGCAGCGGACGGAAATCCGGTCTGGCAGCCGATATCCTGGACAATAAAAAGATCCATTGCCGCTATTCGGCCGTCGTCACGAAAGCCGATCTTGACGTTGCCCTGGAACCCCGAGCGTGCTTTCCCGAGGTAAAATTCATCAGCGCGACTTAAGTGCATTGCAACCGGCCGGTTAATCTTGCGCGAAAAGTGTGCGGGCAGAACCAACATCGGATACGGAGTACTGCGTGATCCGAATCCACCGCCGCAGTTCTCGTTGATGTATACCAGCTCGTCCAGACCGATACCGATCATCTGCGCCAGTCCGGGCAGCATCGAACTCTGGCTTTGTGACGGCCCGTGCAGGAAGCATCTTCCGTTTTGCCAATACGCCATCGATGAGCGCGGCTCCATCGAGTGGTGGGCATAGCCCGCTGTAACGAAATTCTTCTCGATGACAAAGCTTGCCTGCCGGAAGCCCTCTTCGAGGTCACCTACCGACCATTGAATCGGCGTATCGCCCTCCGGCGGTATGCCTTGCAAAAATCCCTCCAACTCCGCTGTCGTCCACTTGAACGGCTCCGGCTTCGCGCTGCGATCAGCAAACCCAGCCGGTGCGTAAATATTCCCCTCTTGCCGAGCGTCAGGGCCGCCAGCCAACAGGGACTCAAGTGGATCGACACAGAACGGCAGTGACTCGTACTCGACATGAATTTTCGCAAGGGCATTCGACGCGATCGTATCGTCGACAGCGGCAACTGCCAGAATCGGGTCGCCAACAAAAACCGGTTCATTGGTCAGAATTGCCGCACGCGGCGGCGCCGCTGCCGGTACGTCATCCGCCGTGAGAACGCCGACGACTCCCTCCATTGCCAGCGCTTCGCTCACGTCTAAGTTTCGTACGCGGGCGTGTGGCATCGGGCTAGTGAGGAGACGCGCGTAGACGAGACCGTCGACTCGTATATCTTCTGCGAATTTGGCAGCGCCCGTTACCTTGCCGGTAATGTCCGGTGGCGTGAAGTCACTGCCAATATGCGTTGCCAAAACCGACCCTTTCTAATGCTTTCTAACCGCTGCTACAGGAAATTATTCGGCCAGATTATTGAACGCCACATGTGCGCAGTCGGGCTGCCATCGAATCCAAGGCCCTCTTTCGGCTGTTTGAAATTGCGCCCGATGATGTCTGTGAAGATTTCGACATCGACCTGCAGGTCAGGATCGAACGCGTAGACATCGTGAATCGTTATTTCGCGTGCGGATCCATAATATTTGTGATTCTTCGCACGGTCGTGTTCTTTTTTCAGGTACGGCTCAGGCACATAGTCTTCGCCGAAATATTCGATGTATTTGACCGGATACTCGTATCCCACTTCAAGATCCGGAAAAAACCTGAGTGCCTGATGCTTTTCGATCGCCCAGGAAACCTCTTCGTCAACATACGGCCGCACTAGCTGTGCCGCCCAGTAACCGTGGTCGGTACCCATGATGTTAAGCCCGATGTCGTGCATCAAGCAGGCAAGGATGACCTTTTCGCTGCTGCCATTTTTCATGGCGAGGCGAGCACTCTGAGTTACGTGGTTGGTAGGGAAGCGTAGTTGATAGAAATCCATCAGCGTTGGTGCTTCTGGCATCTTCGGCAGAAGCGGCTCGTTGTGCTGATAGTAAGGCCGTTTGTCGTCAGGATCTCTTGGCGGTCGACCGTCGACAAAACAGTGACCCGGCTTCGCGCGGCGAAACTTTTTTTCAAGTTCTTCTTCCATGGCTTCTTCGAGCGCGTCCGCTTTGCCAGACAATGTCGCTGCGCCGGCGATACTGGCGGCGGCGGTAACGCTTAAGTTATTCAGAAACTTTCGGCGATCCATGTTAATGCCCCTTATCAGTTTTTCTGATTCTCTATTTAATTGTTATTTGTATTTCGTCAATTCCTTCAATTCCACCCGTAAGCCGGTCTCCGGCGATCACTGCCCCGACGCCCGACGGTGTACCTGTAAACAGGATATCGCCCTGCTTGATTTCAAACAATGTCGAGAGCTCGGCAATTGCCTCGGCAATGCCCCATATTAGCTCATTCAGGTCACCTTGCTGCCGGATTTCATCGTTCACAGCGAGCCAGATGCGCCCGGACGACGGGTGACCGATGTCGGTGGCCTTATGTATAGCGGAAATCGGGGCAGATTGGTCAAAACCCTTGGCTGTGTCCCACGGGCGACCGAGCTTCTTCGCCTCCTTCTGCAGGTCCCTGCGAGTGAGATCGATGCCAACTGCGTAGCCGAAAACATGCTCCAGCGCCGCATCCACCGCTATATCGCTGCCGTCCTTGCCGATTGCCACCACCAACTCGATTTCATGATGCAGGTCGGCGGTGCGCGGGGGATAGTCGATCGTTGCCGTTCCGACCACGACGGCGTCAGCAGGTTTCATAAAGTAGAACGGTGGTTCGCGGTCCGGATTGTGGCCCATTTCGCGAGAGTGGGCTGCGTAGTTGCGGCCAATACAGTAAATGCGCCTGACCGGAAACTCGTCTTCTGCATTGGCCACTGGAATCGTGGTGTGCTCAAGGTCAAACAGGTTCATGGGCAAAAAAAAGCCGGATTAAAGATCGGATTAAGTCGTAGAATACAATGATAAACACCACAATGGGGGAAGCAGCATGGCAATGGCGAGACGTGAGTTCTTGAAAGTGGTTGGGGGCGCATCGGTTGCCGGCAGTATTACCGCATTTGGTGCGCCAGCGGCGGCAGCCGTGCCCGGATCGTTAGCATTCGGCTTCACGGATGACAATGTCCCCATGAATGCAGCGAATCTGTGCCCGATGCCCTCCAGCGTGACGACAGCACATGCACGCTACGCCCAGGCGCTGGACTTGTCTCTGAGTCCCGCGAGTCGCTCAACCATTGAAAGCTTTAAAGAGGATGCCCGCGGTCGCCTTGCGAGCATGCTGGGCACATCGGCAGACGAACTGGCGATCGTTCGCAACACCTCTGAAGCCAACAATACAATTGTGCAGGGCGTGCCTCTCAAAGCAGGTGATGAGGTCGTTTTGTGGGATCAGAATCACCCATCGAACAGCGTGGCCTGGGACGTACAGGCTGCCCGGGTTGGTGCAACTGTGCGGCGCTTCTCGATTCCGATAGACACGGGCAGCATTGATGAAGTCGTTGATCTGTTTGTAGCGGCCATGGGTGACAATACAAAGGTTGTATCGTTTACCCATATATCCAATATCACCGGGTTTCGCACGCCTGCGACAGAAATCTGTGCCGCGTTGCGAAAGAAGAAAAGCGATGTCTTTATCCACGTGGACGGTGCACAAACCTGGGGTGCAGTTGATATCAATCTTGGCGCGATCGAGGCGGATTCATTCAGCGGCAGCGCGCATAAATGGTTTATGGGTCCGCGGGAAGTCGGACTGTTGTATGTGCGTGAACAACATATTGATGCAATCTGGCCAAATGTCGTGAGCATTCCATGGGGACGTACGGCTGACGATGCGCCAGCAGGAGCACGCAAATTTGATGCACTGGGGCAGCGGGATGACGCCGCGATTGCATCACTCGGGGACGCTGTCGCATTTCACGAAGCAATGACACCGGCTGGAATCGAAACGCGATCGGCGATGATCGCCGGCAGACTACGGGAAGGGCTTGTCGACCTGGATGTACCGTTCGTTTCAACGTTGAACCCGGCTTTCGCCAGTAGTGTGATCATCCTGCGCGCGCCGAGGGAAAACGCGCGAGGACTGGTCGGCGAGGTATACGATGATTCGGGTATTATCACAGCCCCCGCCGGTGGCTTGAGAATGTCACCGCACGTATACAACACCGAAGATCACGTCGACAGGGTTCTCGCGGCAGTTAAAAACGTAAGATCGAGTTTGGGGTAGGGAATCGCGACTGAAGTCCAATTGTCCCGCGGTTTTCGTTAGGACGAATATGGTCGGTGAGAATTGATCTTTAGTGCAGTTTTATTGGGATGGCAATTATTTGTTCTGAACATCGCGGCTAAAGCCGCTCATACGGTGTCGTTCAAAGTCTGTAGGAGCGGCTTTAGCCGCGATAATCAAATCATTGATCCCTGACCGTAGGAGCGACTTCAGTCGCGATTCTCTATGCATGCGACCAATTTTCCGGATCACTCGAATCACCCGGCGACAAGCCGATAATGTCGCCCTCGGTATTGATTCCAAGACCGAGTACCGTACGGTTAGCGTAGCCAAAATAGGCGCAAACCTGGTTAATCTCCAGGATTTCCCCATCATCCAGCCCGGCCTCCCGCATAGCAGCGATGTCTTCCGATGTTACGCTGGCAGGATGTGTCGTCAGTTTCTCGGCGTAGCAGAGGCCGGCGAGCTCACTGCCGTCGAAGGCAGCGGCAGGGTTCCGGGCATCCAGCGCGGCTCTGATTCTCGCGCCACGCTCATTATCGTCCAGCAGACGCAACAACCCCGAATAGTGGTGGTCTACGCAATAGGGGCATTGGTTGAGAAGACTTACATAGACGCCGATCGTCTCAAGATAGGACTTTGGCAGTCGGTTGCGCGGGTGATGTAGCGCGTATTTATACAGCGCCATGTGCCCTTCCATCGTGTGCGGTCGCAAACTGTGCGCCAGCATGATGTTATCTACATTGTTGTCAGGACCCTTGATTCGATCGTAGAGTTTCTTGAGCGCCCCTTCGGCTGCTTCATATGAGATAGTCGTGATCCAAGTCATGCTGTTACCGCCCCGGGAAAGAAGAAAAAAAAAGGAATTGGTTTGTTGTTTTATCTGAGCCCTGAGCGCCGCGGTCGAATTCTCGCGCTGGCCCTGCCCATCATTGGGGGCATGGTATCGCAGAACCTGCTCAATATTGTCGACACTGCCATGGTTGGTTTCCTGGGAGATCCAGCGCTGGCCGCAGTCGGACTCGGTGGCTTTGTCGTATTTATGTGCCAGGCATTGATCCTGGGCATTTCGACCGGCGTGCAAACGACAGCGGCGCGGCGCAAAGGTGAAGGTCGCACTGACCGGGCGGCCGCTGTCCTGAACACCGCGCTCCTCGTGGTGTTGCTCATCGCGCCGATATTCTCCGTTATCCTGATTCAGATGGCGGACAGCGCCTACCCCCGATTGAATGATGATCCCGCCGTCATCGCACTCGGCGTTCCGTACATTGAGTGGCGCCTTGGTGCCATCGTGTTCGTAGGCATGAACTTCGCGTTTCGCGGCTACTGGAATGCACTGGACATGTCGCGCGTCTATATGAACACGCTGATCATGATGCACGCCTGCAATATCGTTCTGAACTACATCTTGATATTCGGCAATTTTGGCGCGCCGGCCTACGGCGTGACTGGCGCCGGTATGGCCAGCGCGATTTCAATGGGCATAGGCACGCTGATATACATATTCCTGGGCTTTCGCCACGTTGCCAAGGATGGTTTCCTAAGACGCCTCGCTACTCGTGCGGAAACAGGTGGCTTGATTCGTGTCTCCCTGCCGGCCGGGCTCCAGCAAATGTTCTTCGCAGCCGGGCTTGTCGCCATGTTCTGGATCATTGGCAAGATCGGCACACCCGAACTCGCCGCAGCAAATGTCCTGATCACCGTACTGCTGTTTGCAATACTCCCAGGCCTGGCACTGGGTATCGCCTGCACGACCCTGGTTGGCCAGGCGCTGGGGCAGTCTGATCCGGACGATGCCTATCAGTGGACCTGGGACGTCAGCAAGGTAACTGTTGCGTTGCTGACAGTGCTAGGCTTGCCGATGTGGTTGGTGCCTGACCTGGTATCTTCGATTTTCATCCACGAACCGTCGACGCGGGAGCTGGCTCGCTGGCCGATGCGCGTCATGGGTCTGACGATGCCACTCGAAGCCATTAGTTTTGCGTTCATGCATGGACTGCTTGGGGCCGGTGACGCACGCAGGGTTATGCAGGTCAGTATCGGTACGCAGTGGCTCCTGTTTCTGCCGACAGCTTACCTGTTGGGCCCGGTCCTTGGATTCGGCCTGCTTGCGGTATGGCTAATACAAGGTGGCAGCCGCGCACTTCAAGCGTTTCTTTTCGTCTCAATGTGGCGCGGTCGGAAATGGCAACACATCAAGGTCTGATAGTGGAGATTGAATATGGCGCTGGCTGATTCGCAGATGCTGGAACTCGGAACCCGGGCGCCGGAGTTTTCCCTGCCCGATGCAGAAGGCAACATCTACTCGCTGCGTGACGACGCCAGCGCCTATGTCGTGATGTTTATCTGCAACCGCTGCCCGTTCGTCAAGCATATACGTGAGGAGCTCGCGCGGCTTGGCGACGACTGTCTGTCGAAGAATGTCGCTGTTTATGGCATAAACAGTAACGATGCAACCCGTTACCCGGGCGATAGTCCCGCAATGATGTTGCGTGAGATAGAAACATACGGTTATCGCTTTCCATACCTAATTGACGAGGACCAGAGCATCGCCAAAGCCTACAGGGCCGCGTGCACTCCGGATATATACCTCTTTAATGGAGCCAAAAAACTGGTCTATCGCGGGCAGCTTGACGATAGTCGCCCGTCAAACAATTTGCCCGTCGACGGCAGCGATTTAAGAACAGCAATCGACGCCGTCTTATCAAATAGCAATATCGAACCGCAGCAAAAACCCAGCATCGGATGCAGTATCAAATGGCAGGAAGGAAACGCCCCCGACTATTTTGGGTAAGCAAAGTGTCGACGAACGTCGTTGGCCGTCGCGAGTGGCCTGTCGCCTCGTGCATCGGCAGCCAGCCGGACGAGCTGCGCATTGTGCTTTGCCACGCTGCCATCGGGCAGGGAGAAATTGTTCTCGAATCCCACGCGGGCATGACCCTGCATCGCCGCGGCACGTGTCACAGCTTCCTGCTCTGACCGTCCGAAGCAGCATACCGCCCAATCCGCGTGACCGCCTAAAGCAGCTGCAAAACCGTCAAGGTCCTGCGGCTCCCCGGTCAGGTCGTCGCTGTAACGACCAAGCACGAGCAGGACGAATGCCGATTGCTCCGGAACAACGCCTCGTTGTTGCAGCGTGACAAAACGTTCTGCATCGTCCGGCGAATACAGAATAAACTGCGCAAGGATTTGTCGTTCCTTAAGCTCTTGACAAAATGCGCCCGCCTCTGACTCCGCTGCGTCGTCGCAGCACAGTTCTCGTAACGCCAGGGAGACAGCCTCCGGTTGTAACTCCCGCACCATCGCCATTTGCTGCCGCGGCGTGTAAATGCCGCAGGCCTCTGTCGTAACCTGAATGACAAGCTCGTCGCCCACGCGGTCACGAATGGCGTCGATCGCATCTCGATATCGATCGGTGTCTAACGAGTGGCCATCGTTCTGATCGCGAACGTGCAGGTGAATAATGGCGGCACCCGCGTCAAGAATGGACGCGGCACAGTCTGCGAGTTCTGCTGGCGTAATTGGCAGTGCGGGATGGTCAGCGCGTGTTTTTCGAGCGCCGTTTGGCGCACACATGACGATAAACGGATTTGTTGTCATTCTTGCGGCGTCAGATAGTAGGAGACTCATCCGGCAAACGTTGCTCCAGAGCGTGTTCAGCGTCCCGCTCCGAACCGATGAGGATGGCAA
>JBPCYD010000057.1:0-12861 GCA_051007895.1 Woeseiaceae bacterium | reverse complement strand
GCGCCGAGCGAATCTGCCAGGTGCGGTACGACGATCGCAGTGCCGGCTTCCCGCAAACTGCCATCGTCGTTGTGCAGTGCGCCGTGCCCGTCAGCGCTGCGGCCAAATATACTGTCGCCGGAGTACTCAAGATAATGATGACAGGCCGACGCCAGTGGGAAGCCGTCGCGAGCTGCCCGAATGCTCGGACGCAGAAGGTCCGACCACGCGACCTCGCCGTAACGTTTCGATGCGAGGTGCAGGGCGGCGAGCGTGCCGGGTACAGCAACCGAGCCGGCCCCGACCAGGGTGCGAACGCCCCCACCGTACTCAAGTTCGACAGGCTCGGCACAAACTGCCCGGTTGGTCGGCAATCCGGCGCCGGGCACCGCTACATTGCCATCGATGGTTATTGGTTTCTGGCCAGGCGGCCAGATAGTAACGAACGCACTTCCGGCCAGCGCACAGACGCCGGGCTGAGTATTGATCGAACACATAGCTGCCGCGATACCGCAATCGACCGCATTGCCGCCGAGGTCGGCAATTTCCGCGGCTGCGTCTGCGGCCAATTGAGACGTCGTTGCCACAGCGATGTCGTTGGCATTCGTGGCCATATTAGTCAGCACTCTCACCCGAGCTGTACCGGGCGAGACTAATTCCGATCAGAAGTGAATTACGGAGCGAATGCTTTTTCCTTCATGCATCAGGTCGAAGGCCTTGTTGATGTCTTCGAGTCCCATCGTGTGCGTGATGAATTCGTCGACCTTGATATCACCGTCCATATACTGGTCAACCATTCCAGGCAACTGCGATCGCCCTTTGCAACCGCCAAATGCCGTGCCGCGCCACACGCGCCCGGTAACGAGTTGGAACGGTCGAGTGCAAATTTCCTGTCCCGCGCCGGCAACGCCGACAATTACAGATTCGCCCCAACCTTTATGACAGCACTCCAGGGCTGCACGCATCAGGTCTGTATTCCCGACGCATTCAAACGAGTAATCGACGCCGCCGTCGGTAAGATCGACCAATACGTTCTGGATCGGATCACTGTGGTCGTTGGGATTAACGGTGTCTGTTGCTCCCATCTGCCGCGCCAGCTCGAATTTGTCCTCGTTGATATCGACTGCAATTATGCGTGCGGCCTTTGCCATCGTCGCACCCTGTATGGCGCTGAGTCCCACGCCGCCCAGACCAAACACAGCCACCGTAGCGCCAGGTTCGACTTTGGCAGTGTTCAGTACAGCGCCTATGCCCGTCGTAATACCGCAACCAAGCAGGCAGACTTTTTCAAGGGGCGCAGATTCGCTGATTTTTGCGACCGCGATTTCCGGCAAGACGGTGTACTCGCTGAAGGTCGACGTACCCATATAGTGGAATATTTGCTTGCCGTCTTTTGAAAATCGCGAGGTTCCATCAGGCATCAAACCGCGACCCTGCGTAACCCGTATGGCCTGGCAAAGATTGGTTTTGCCGGAGGTGCAGAAATTGCAAGTGCCACATTCCGGTGTGTACAGCGGAATAACATGGTCACCCAATTTAAGGCTGCTTACGCCGCCGCCGATTTCTTCTACCACGGCGCCACCTTCATGGCCAAGAACAGCAGGAAAAATACCTTCGGGGTCTTCGCCTGATAGCGTAAATGCATCGGTGTGACACACGCCCGTCGCGACGTTTCGCAACAGGACCTCGCCTTCTTTCGGTCCCTCAATATCAAGTTCTTCGATTTCCAGAGGTTTGCCTGCTTCCCAGGCGACGGCGGCACGCGTTTTCATTGTTCTATCGTCCTCAGATGTTGGAATTATTAGCGGGTACGCATATTCGCATGAAACCGGCCAAAGGGTAACTCCAAAGAGGTCGTTCAAGTCCTGTCATTCATTGATTGAACCGACCGCGACAAACTCCCGCACGCCAATTGGCAACATTGGACTTGGCGTTCAATTGGAGACTGCGGTAAAAGGGAGTCTGCATTCCTGGGGCCAGCAAGAAGTCAGCAAAATGTCTCTCAACAATCTTCGCGACGACCTGTCGTCAATCGATCAGCAGATCATGGAATTGATCGCTGCCCGCCAGGCCGTTGTTGATGAAATCGGCAATACGAAGCAGTCCGCAGGACGTGCAACACGCGACTATGAAAGGGAGCGGGATGTTCTGGAGACAGCGCGGGCGCGGGCCAAGGCGCTCGGTGTCGATCCGAAGCTCGCCGATGAGGTGATGACGACCCTTATCCGGGCCTCTCTGACCCACCAGGAGCGAAGTCGGGTGGTCGCTGAAGGCCGGGGCGACGGACGACGAGCGCTGATCATCGGCGGTGCCGGTAAAATGGGCGGCTGGTTTGTTAATTTCTTCAGTTCTCAGGGCTTCCTTACGGTCATTGCGGATTCCAACGTCCAGCCAGGGCCCGGCAAATGCAGGGACTGGCGCCAGGCAGGCATCGACTACGACGTCATCGTTGTCGCTACGCCGATGGCAATTTCAGGTCAGATACTTGCGGACCTGGCAAAGCTCGAGCCGGCAGGGTTGGTTTTCGACATTGGATCGCTTAAATCGCCGCTAAAGAATGGCATCGCGGCGCTGCGCGACGCGGGCTGCAAAGTCGCTTCGGTCCACCCGATGTTCGGCCCCGACACTGAACTGCTGTCCGGTCGGCACTTAATTTTCGTTGATGCGGGCTGCGCAGAGGCAACCAGCGAAGCGAAAGACCTGTTCGCTGCGACGATGGTAGAGGAACTGGAAATGGGCCTCGATGATCATGATCGCTTGATTGCGTATGTCCTGGGATTGTCGCACGCGCTTAATATCGCATTCTTTACCGCACTGGCTGAAAGCGGAGAGGCAGCGCCAAAACTGGCGCAGTTGTCATCTACAACGTTTGATGCACAGTTACTGGTTTCCGGCGCGGTTGCCCACGATAATCCGCATATGTATTTTGAAATTCAGCATCTGAATGATTTCGGACTGAGCCCGCTCGATGCGCTTTGCGATTCTGCCGGGCGAATACGCGATCTGGTGCAATCGGGAGACGAAGCGGGATTCGTCGCTCTGATGCAGAAGGGCCGGGAATACCTGGCGACCCGGCGTTAGCCATGCCTGCGCGCTATTGCCTGCTGCTCATTGTGCTGTGCCTCGCAGCAGGTTGCGGGCAGGACGAAACCCAACCTGTTGTCGACGTTCAGTCTGCAAATGCGCCTCCCGCTGAGGTTAAGCCCGTCGGGCCCGTTGTCGTTTATGCGACCAGCGGATTGGGGCAACTGGTTGATGTTCTGGATGCGTATCGGGCTGAGACGGGTTCGCAGTACGAGATTCTCGCCGAGGAGGAGGCGCGATCGCCCAATCTGCTCGATACACCCCGGCAACTGCCCAAAACGGATCTCTTTATCGCGAGCAGTCTTGCGGAACTTTGGTCGGTTGCGGAAGACGACGGCCTGCGGCCCACTTATTCAGATGCGATAACCGGCAATATCCGCGACAGTCTTCGCGATCCGGAGTCTCGCTGGAGCGCGTTGTCTGCCCGCGTGCGTCTCGTTGTTTATAACGCGGCACTCGTTTCCTCCGAGGAAATAGATGCTGTTCAGGACTACGCATCCCTCGGGAATGCAGTCTGGCAGAATCGCTTGTGCGTATCTTCTTCTCGCGTCGCCGGGAACAGATCGCTGGTCGCGTTTCTGATCCGACAGCACGGCGTTAGCGAAGCGGAAGCAATCGTGCGCCGGTGGCGTGCGAATTTTGGCGACTCTGTTTACCAGAGCGACGCCGACCTTCTCGAAGCATTTGCTGCGGACCGCTGCGCTATTGGAATTGTAGACAACAGCATCTTGCAGAATGTTACCGGCGGATCGTCACAAACCGGTCTCACCGCGCATTGGTTCGAGAATGGCGGCGAGTTATTGATAGACGTCCGCGGGGCCGGCGTGAGCCGGCATGCAGCTAATCCGGACGCAGCGGTTAAGCTGCTGGAGTGGCTGACGACTCGTGACGGCAATGCACTGTTCGCAATCAGGCAGACTGAATTTCCGGCAAACGCTGCATCACCCATCGCAACGGCCCTTGAGTCTCGAGCAGAAAATATTCGTAATACCGATAGCCTGTCGAGCATAGGTTTTCTGCAGGAGGATGCGTTAAAGCTGATTGAACGTGCAAGGTATCGGTAATGCACTGTGCGAAAAATCAGCGTAACTTGAGATGTGGCCGGCAGCCCTACAGCCGGCCCATGGTTTCTGGACGGGTGGCGACAGAAGCACACGACTTGTATTGAGGCGTAATCGGGTTATGAGCAACGACCACATCGATGCTGAAGGCTTCCGGGCCAACGTTGGAATAATTCTTTCCAATGACGACGGCCAGCTGCTGTTGGCCGGTCGCGTGGGCAGCAAAGGCTGGCAGTTTCCCCAGGGAGGGATGCTCGAAGGAGAAAGTGCGGAGGACGCAATGTATCGCGAGCTGCACGAGGAGGTGGGTCTCTCGGCTCCAGATGTAGAGATTCTTGGTTCGACTGCCGGCTGGATTCGATATCGATTACCAAAGCGCTTTGTGCGCCATGATCGCACGCCGTTATGTATCGGTCAGAAGCAGCGGTGGTTCATGCTCCGAATGACTGGTTCAGACGCCGGTGTACGATTTGACCAGTCAGATACGCCCGAATTCGATCGCTGGCGCTGGGTGGAATTCTGGCGACCCGTCAATGAAGTTATTTACTTCAAACGGCGCGTCTACGCGCGTGCGCTCCAAGAGCTGGGCCCGCACCTATATCCCGACGGGTTACCGCCGCAACCTCGCTGGTGGCCGCAACGCTGGCGAGCGATGTTTGACAAGGATCTCTTCAGCGCTAACAAAAGTCGTAAGCGCGATCAATCCGGACGGGCAGAGCGTGGCAATGTAGATGAGTCACAGTAGCTATTTCAAATCGGCTTAACGATCGCCAGCAAGATGATTCCCCAGCCAGGAATTCAACCTGGCTTCACGATCGCGAGGATGACTATTCCTAGAAGAAAAATCACCGGTATCTCGTTAAACCAGCGAAGCCATTTGGAGTCTGCCGGAAACTCGCCGGACTTCAAAATTGCAATCCAGCGCCGGCAACGAAAGTGAAAGACAACAAGTCCTGCCAGCAACAGCAGTTTGATGCCAAACCATTCCTGGCGAATAAGAGATTGATTGATATACAGCAGTATTAGGCCAAAAACCGTCGTCAGGACGGCGCCGATGGACATGATGATATACAGCCTGCGCTCCATGATCTCGAACGTGCCGCGACTCACGCTATCACTGGCGTCGGTGTGGTAAATAAACAGGCGAGGCAGGTAAAAGAGACCCGCAAACCAGGTCACCATAAAAGCAATGTGCAACGCCTTAATCCACAAATAAGCGGCTGACAGCTGCATTCAAATCGTCCTCAAAATCATACCAGATCGCCGATAATTAACTGATCGTGAGACTTATAACCAATTCCGTGACATGCCGCACTTCTGTTTGCTGCGGTCCGCGCGTAACATAACGCAACTGTACTGAAATAAATCAACGAGTTATCGATGAATTCACGCTCACACAGGCCCGGCACCGGGCGGAGCAATGGCATGCGGGCTGCGATTGTCGTCGCAATCGTCGTCGGTGGCTACCTGGTATTCGAGTTTGGCCGTATTCAGGCGAATTACAACATCGTTGACGCGCAGGCGGAACAGCAGGAGTTCAGAAACCAGATCGACGCGCTGGATGATGAAATCGCCGAGTTGAAGCAGGAAATTGCTCAGTTGGAGACGACCCAGGTCATCGAGAAAGAGGCCTACCAGGTTGTCGAGACAAATCTAAGCGCATTGCAACGCAAGATCCAGGAACAACAGGAAGCCATCGCATTCTACCGCGGCATTGTTTCGCCTAAAGATGGCGGCAGGGGCTTGCGTGTACAGGACCTCAGGCTGACCCGAGGCAGAGACGAACAGCATTACAATCTACGGCTGGTCCTGGTGCAGGTGATGCAACACGATCGTAGCGTAAAGGGCGAAGTGGACTTCAGTATAGATGGTGAAATCGATGGCGTCGCCACCACCTATAAACTGTCTCAGCTGCTGCCGGAGGACGGCAGTAGCAGCTGGCCGTTTGCGTTTCGCTACTTTCAGGATTTTGAACGAGTGTTGGTTATTCCTGACGGGTTTACGCCATCGAAAATCAATGTTGAAGTCATATCAAGGACAAAATCAATCGCGAGCGTCAAGCAGAGTTTCGATTGGATTGCGGGACAGAGTTAAAACAGGAGTGGTGTAAAATGTTTGGGCAGAAACAACGCAGGCATAGTGTCGTTGACACGCTGGTAGGATCAAATTCTCAGGTCAATGGCGATCTCACGTTTTCTGGAGGCTGCCATATAGATGGAACTGTAAAGGGTAACGTGAGTGCTGATATCGACAGCAATTCAGCGCTGAGTATCTCTGAAGACGGCACCGTCGAAGGCGGTGTGACAGTTCCTTATGTCGTATTGAACGGCATTGTACGAGGGGATCTCGTCGCTGGTCAGCGAGTGGAACTCGGGCCGACTGCCCGGGTCATTGGTAATGTATATTATAATCTCATCGAAATGGCGATCGGTGCGGAAATTAACGGCAAGCTTGTTCATCAGCCAGAAGGCAGAGTACCCTTACTGGAACAGGCCGACAGCGATGTGGAGACGCCACCGAACGTTGCACCGGCTACTTGATTATCAAGTTGTTACCCACAGATTACAGGCTATTATGAACACAACAACACCCGTCATTGGCACTACCGCGGCACCGCCACCGGTCGTTTTTACCGACGCAGCTGCCGTTAAAGTAAGTGAGTTAATTCAGGAAGAAGATAACCCTGAATTGATGTTACGGGTATTCGTAGCCGGCGGAGGGTGTTCCGGGTTTCAGTATGGATTCACTTTTGACGACAGCAAGGAAGAGGGCGATTCCAGCGTCGAGAATCAGGGAGTAACGCTGGTTGTTGACCCTATGAGTGTGCAGTATCTGATGGGCGCGGAAATCGACTACAAGGAAGACCTTCAGGGCGCGCAATTCGTTATTCGAAATCCGAATGCGACCACGACCTGCGGCTGCGGCTCCTCTTTCACTGTATAGCCGCGTCGCCGGCGGGAACATCCAGGGCTCGGGCAAATAACCAGTACTACCGCAGACACGCATGCCGTTGAAACGGTTGATGGGGCACCGCCCCAGGTTCTAGCAGCCGTCGATCTCGGCTCAAACAGCTTTCACATGATTGTCGGAGAGGTTCGCCATGGACAGCTCACCATTATTGATCGCCTGAAAGAAACGGTGCGACTATCCGAAGGACTCAAAGGACGCGGCACCCTATCGGAGGCAGCGCGCCGACGCGCGCTGGATTGCTTGTCCCGATTCGGCGAGCGGCTTCGCGATATGCATGCATCCAGCGTCAGAACTGCGGGCACCAGTGCGCTGCGACGTGCGAGTGACAGCGGAGAATTTCGCCAAGAGGCGGAACTTGCCCTTGGCCACCCGATCGAGGTTATTTCCGGCATTGAAGAGGCGCGTCTGATTTATGCGGGAGTCGCCCATAGTCTGCCGCCACACGACGGACTGAGAATGGTGCTGGATATCGGCGGCGGCAGTACCGAATTGATTCTTGGCCAGGGCGAAAAACCGCGTGCACTCGAAAGCCTGCATATGGGTTGTGTTCTGATGACAGAGCAGCACTTTCCTAAAGGTGTTCTGAGTCCCGCTAATTTTGCCGACGCCAGGTTGGCGGCGCGCCTCAGACTTCGACCGGTCAAAGCGTTCTTTCGCAACGTGGCGGGCATCGAGGTTGTTGGCACCTCCGGAACGATTATTTCGTCTGAACGCGTTGCTCGGGAAACAGGCATTATTGAGTCCAGCGATCTCACGTCTGCCAGCATTGAGCAGCTCATCAATCGCGTAATCGAGTTCGATAATATTTCTAACCTGAAATTGCCCGGACTTTCGGAACGACGGGCACAGGTATGGCCGGGTGGGCTCGCCATTCTGTTGGAGTTGCTGGAGGTTTTACGTATCAAGCAACTGCGCGTTTCCGACGGGGCGCTCAGGGAGGGGCTATTGTATGACCATCTGGGCCGGCTCCAGCACGAGGATGCGCGCGAGCGTAGCGTTTTTGCACTTGCCAATCGCTACAATGTCGACCAGGAACAGGCGGCCAGGGTGGCGCATACCGGACGCCAACTGTTGCGACAGGTTGCTGCCGATTGGAATCTGAGAACTCCTCTGTCGCAGAATATGATCGATTGGTCGGCCCGATTGCACGAGATTGGGCTGGACATTTCGCATAACGGATTTCAGAGGCATGGCGCCTACATCGCCGAAAATGCGGATTTGCCGGGTTTTCCGTATTCCGAACAAAAACTCCTGGCATGGCTAGTCGCTACCCAGCGATCCGCATTCGACAAGTCTCTTTTACGATTGCTACCCAAGAGCTGGCAGGACCATGCGCGCAAATTGTCGGTTTTACTCAGATTGGCGGTGCTGCTGAATCGGAGTCGTGGACCGCTGGATTTGACAGGGATAAAGGCGTCTGCCGGTGACAAGGTCTTGCGACTGTCGTTTCCAAAGAAGTGGTTAAGCGATAACCCATTAACGATTGCCGAATTAAACAGGGAGCAGGCATTTGTGAAAACCATCGGTTATCACCTGGAATACGCATAGACTATGGGCATTGCCTGTCAGTTACTGAATCGCTCAAGAAAAGATTCCTGCGCAGAGACGGGGATATCGTCGCCAGGAACCAGCGGCTCGTACGTACCGTCTCCCTGCAAAATCCAGGCATCGGTATTGTCGCTAAGAAACAGTTCGAGATCCGCCCATAGCCGCTCCTTGAGCGGCTTTTGTTTGATCGGGAAACACGCCTCATTGCGGCGAAAGAAGTTACGATCCATCCAGTCGGCGCTCGAGCAATAAAACTCCTCTTTGCCATTATTTCGAAAGTAATAAACGCGCGAATGTTCGAGGAAGCGCCCAACGATTGAGCGAATATGGATATTTTCCGACAGTCCGGGTACCCCTGGTCTTAACGAGCAGATGCCACGGACAATTAGATCGATTTTGACGCCTGCACACGACGCCTCATAGAGCTTATCAATGATCTTTGGTTCGATAAGGGCGTTGACCTTTGCAACGACTCTGGCTTCCTTGCCGGCTTTCGCAAATTCAATTTCCCTGTCGATTTTTGCGACCAGTGCATCAAAAAGACCAAACGGTGCGGTGATCACCTTAACCAGGTCGTTTGCCTCCGTGAGGCTCGTCAGCTGCATGAATATCTTGTGTACATCTTCGCCAAGATTTTTGTTACTGCTCATGTAACCGTAATCTGTATAAGCCCGGGTCGTACCAGGATGGTAGTTACCCGTGCCCAGGTGCACATAGCGCGCAATTCCATCGGGTTCCCGACGCACGACCATTGACATTTTGGCATGAGTCTTGAATCCGACCAGTCCGTATACGACGTGAGCGCCAGCCTCCTGTAGCCGATTTGCGGAGCTGATGTTCTCGGCTTCATCAAAACGCGCCATTAATTCGACAACGACCGTGACCTCTTTGCCGGTTCGCGCTGCACGCACGAGCTGGTCAACTATCGGTGAATTTGCACCGGTCCGGTATAACGTCTGCTTGATGGCCAGAACGTCTGGATCCATTGCGGCCTCGCGGACGAAATCAACCACTGGCGCAAACGACTGGTAGGGATGATGCAACAAGACGTTTTGCTGTTTCAGCACCGAGAATACGCTGCTGTCTGTGCGCAACGGTTCCGGCATGCCTGGTGTGAACGGCGTGAATAGCAAATCCGGCCGCTCGTCGATGCCACACACCTGCGCGAGCCTGTTCAGATTGACTGGCCCGTCTACCGTGAACAAGTCTGCACGATCCAGGTGAAAGTGGTCGAGCAGAAACTCGGACAGATCCGTCGGGCATTGGTCGCTGATTTCCAGCCTTACGGCTGCGCCGTAACGACTGGCGGCGAGCTCACCTTCCAGCGCACGCACCAGGTCTTCAACTTCTTCCTCGTCCACATAAAGGTTGCTATTCCGGGTAACTCGGAACTGATAACAGCCCTCAATCTTCATTCCCGGAAACAACTTGTCGACGTTCGCGTGAATGATCGAAGAAAGAAATACATAACTTACTGCGCCTGGATTCGTCAGGCATTGCGGTAATCGTATGATTCGTGACAAGGAACGCGGTGCCTGCACGACGGCGCGGTGTCGTTTGCGCCCGAATGCGTCCTTTCCTTTCAGGCGTACGATGAAATTCAGGCTCTTATTGAGAATCCGCGGGAATGGCCGCGAAGGATCGAGCGTCAGCGGTGTTAGAACCGGTACGATTTCGTCCGTATAGAATTGACTCAGCCAATCCCTTTGCTGCTCGGTCCAGTCCATGCGATGGATAAAGTGAATCTGTTCATCCGCAAGTTCCGGCAAAATCATATTGTTTAGCAGGCTGTACTGCTGATTTACTAATGTCAGCGACCGTTGCCGGATTTCATCAAGTAGCTGTTGCGGTTGCATCAAATCGGGCCCAGGGGACTTCGCGCCAATTTCGAATCGCTGTTTGAGGCCAGCAACGCGAACCTCGAAGAACTCATCAAGATTGGTGCACGAAATGCACAGAAAACGCAGCCGTTCAAGCAGCGGAATTGACGGGTCACTCGCCTGGGCGAGCACGCGATGATTGAACTCCAGGAGGCTGAGCTCGCGATTGATGTATCGATCGACGGGTGGTGAGGCTGGCGCGTCCAATTGGCAATCCGGAGCAGTGCGGATCGAATATTATACCAATCGAATTATTGCGGGGGTGTTAACCGCATCCGGAATAGAGTGCACCAAGGGTCGCGGGTCGGGAAGCCCCGGTAACCGCCGGAATATTGCCGGGCTTACCGTCAAGATAGCGCTTGGCCAGCCAGGCAAATGCCGTTGCTTCTATCCAGTCAGGGTGAAGACCGCGACTCTCGGTTGAATTCACGGTGATGTCGGGGAGCTGACAACGCAGTCGCTGCATCAGGTGCGAGTTGTGCACACCGCCGCCACAAACCAGGATTTCTGTGACATCGTCGGCGCTGCTTCGAATCGCATCGGCGATCGTCCGTGCAGTCAATTCGGCCAGCGTGGCTTGCAAATCGGCATCTTCGATACCGGTTATCCCTGAAGACAGAACACACTGTTCGATCCAGTTAACGTCGAAGTATTCAAATCCGGTACTTTTTGGTGGCGGCTTCCCGAAATAACTGTCTTCCAGCATTGCCGACAATAATGTTTCAGAAACGCGTCCGCTTTTCGCCCAATCGCCATTGTCGTCGAAGTTGACGCCAAGTTTTGCATTAGCCCAGCTATCCATCAGCGAGTTGCCGGGTCCAGTATCAAAACCCGAAACGTGCCCGTCTTCTGTTGGAAGAATGGTCACATTGGCAAAGCCGCCTATATTCAATATGCAAAGCGCGCCATCTTTGCTCGAGAACAGCCAGCGGTGAAAAGCAGGAGCGAGGGGTGCGCCTTGTCCGCCAACAGCAATGTCACGACGCCGGAAGTCAGCGATAGTTGCGATGCCGGTGCCGGCGGCGATGATATTAGGATCGCCGATCTGCAACGTGAAGGGACGCTCAGCCTGCGGCTGGTGTCTTAGCGTCTGGCCGTGACTACCGATCGCAGCAACAACTTTTGCATCGGCACCCGCCTCCGCAAGGAGTTCAAGTGTTGCATCACGAAAGCATTCGCCAACCCAATGATCAAGTTCGCCAATTCTGTCGACTGTGCATTTTCCAGGCGTTCGGGATGCGGAAAACAACGCAGCGCGAAGTTTTTCCGGATACGCAATGGATTTTGCTTCGATTACACGGCAAGTGCGATTTCCGAACTCAACCAGTGCCGCATCGACGCCATCCATGCTGGTGCCGGACATCAGCCCCACATAAAGCGATGGCGAGTCAGACTGCGAAGGCATCGAGATCAGTCGGCGTTAAAAGTGGCGACTGGGGTGGCGTTGTCGTCTGTGAGCTCGGCCAAAAGCGGCTCGACGGAGGCTAGGAATTCGCTGCGGTATTCTGTACTGATCGGGTCAGCTTGAGGCAGCGACACGGTGCGTGAATTACGATGGACACCGTTGACTCGATACTCGTAATGCAGGTGCACTCCCGTAACTAGTCCGGTCTTGCCCACGTAGCCAATCGTCTGACCCTGCCGTACGCGTGTGCCATTGCGGACTTTTGTCGCGAATTTCGACATGTGCGCGTATAGCGTCGAGATATTGCCGCCGTGCTGTAAAATGACAACATTGCCATAGCCCGATTTGACGCCGCGGAAAATAACTTTGCCATCGCCGGCTGCCTTGATTGGCGTACCTCTCGGCGCAGCGTAGTCCGTACCACGGTGGGGGCGAACTGTTTTCAAGACCGGATGTCGTCGATTCGGGTTAAAAGACGAACTCACGCGAAAATCGACGGGCGCACGCAGGAAGGCTTTGCGAATGCTGTTGCCGTCCGGTGTGAAATAGTCGGCTCGCCCATTTTTGTCAACGTAGCGAATCGCCTGAATTGTCCGTCCGTCGTTGTTAAATTCCGCGGCGATGATTTCCCCGTCGCCGATATATTCGCCGCCCTGATAGAGCTCTTCATAAAGAATTCGGTAACTATCTCCACTTCGAATATCGAGTACAAAATCGACGTCCCACGCAAAGATACCGGCGAGGTTCATTATCGTCTTGTCACGAATTCCGGCGTCAATAGCGCTGAGGTAAAGAGAATTTTCGATATTGCCCGACGCCTTCTTGCGCCTCACTTCGAGCGGCCGGTCAAGCATGGTTGTCGAGAACCCGTCTTCCCCATTCTCGATCTTCATCGCGCTGGTCACTGAGAGTTCCCGATACAGGCTGATCAGAG
>JBPCYD010000056.1:0-16141 GCA_051007895.1 Woeseiaceae bacterium | reverse complement strand
GCTCACGCTCTTCCGGCGCATTATCAATCTGGTCGTAAGCCGATACCTCACCACCGTGCTTCTCCGCCATAACCTTCGTCAATGCAGCTGTCAGCGTCGTCTTACCATGATCAACGTGACCTATCGTGCCTACATTTACATGCGGCTTGTTTCTTTCAAATTTCTCTTTGGACATGGCTTTATTCCAATTCCTATCCGATTATGTCGTTGTTATCTGTTTTCCGTGCAGCAACTCGCGCGCCGCACCTCCAAATCCCAGTCCTAAAAAATCCGAGCAGCGGCGCCTCTCAAATTTCTCTTTGGACATGACTTTATTCCAATTCCTATCCGATTATGTCGTTGTTAGCTAATGTTTACCTACGAAGCTTTTTTGAGCACGGAGTCCGCAACACTCTGCGGTACTTCCTGATATTTCTCGAATTCCATTGAATAGACAGCGCGACCCTGACTCATCGAGCGCAGATCGGTTGCATATCCAAACATTTCCGCAAGCGGCACCTCGGCGCGAATCACCTTGCCGGATGGCGAGTCCTCCATGCCCTGCGGTAGGCCCCGGCGGCGATTCAGGTCACCCATGACATCACCCATATAATCTTCGGGCGTTACCACCTCGACTTTCATGACTGGCTCAAGCATTACCGGGTTTGCCTTGGTTGCACCCTCTCTGAATGCCATCGAACCGGCAATCTTGAACGCCATCTCGCTGGAGTCGACGTCGTGGTACGAACCGTCGTACAGAGTAACCTTTGCATCGACTACCGGGTAACCGGCAACAACGCCGTTTTCCATTTGTTCTTTGATGCCTTTGTCAACCGCGTTGATGTACTCCCTGGGCACTACGCCACCAACGATCGCATTGACGAACTCATAGCCGCTGCCTGCATCCTGTGGCTCGATCTTCAGGAACACATGGCCATACTGCCCGCGACCTCCTGATTGCCTCACGAATTTGCCTTCCTGTTCGACCGTTTTGCGGATGGTTTCGCGATAGGCGACTTGTGGCTTGCCGACGTTTGCTTCGACCTTGAATTCGCGCTTCATGCGATCAACGATGATATCCAGATGCAGCTCGCCCATGCCGGATATGATTGTTTGTCCTGACTCTTCGTCGGTCGCTACGCGAAATGATGGGTCTTCTTTCGCCAGCTTTTGCAGCGCGATACCCATCTTTTCCTGATCAACCTTGGTTTTCGGCTCAACAGCGACAGCGATTACTGGCTCTGGAAATTCCATCCGCTCGAGTGTGATAACGTTTTTTAGCTCACACAGCGTATCGCCGGTGGTGACATCCTTCAGTCCTACCGCTGCTGCGATATCACCTGCCCGCACTTCCTTGATCTCTTTACGATCGTTTGAATGCATTTGCAGGATTCGACCGATTCGCTCGCGCTTGCTCTTGACCGGGTTGTAAATCGTATCGCCCGAGTTCAGCACGCCTGAATAAACGCGGAAGAAAGTGAGGTTACCGACGAACGGATCGGTTGCAATCTTGAACGCCAGCGCTGCAAACGGGGCGTCGTCGTCCGCCGAGCGCTCACCCTCGGAATCGTCTTGCTGGATACCCTTGATAGCAGGCACATCGACGGGCGAAGGCATGTATGAGACGACGCCATCTAGCATCGCCTGCACGCCTTTGTTCTTGAAAGCCGAGCCGCACATCGTGACAACAATCTCACCAGCAAGCGTTCTTTCGCGCAGGCCAGTGCGGATTTCTTCCTCCGACAAATCGCTGTCATTAAAAAACTTTTCCATCAATTCGTCATTGGCTTCAGCGGCCGCCTCAACCATTTTTTCACGCCATTTCTTGCAGTCCGCCTGCATACTGTCGGGTACATCACGAGCCTCGTAGCTCGTACCCATGTTGGTGTCATCCCAGTAAATCGCTTTCATTCGAATCAGGTCGACGAGGCCCTCAAAATGCTCTTCTGCGCCAATCGGCAACTGAATGGGTACTGCATTCGCACCGAGTCGCTCTTTAACCTGCTCGACAACACGCAGGAAATCCGCGCCAGCACGATCCATTTTGTTGACAAATATCATCCGCGGAACATGATACTTATTGCCCTGGCGCCAGACAGTCTCAGTTTGTGGCTCGACGCCGCCAACAGAACATAAAACCGTCACTGCACCATCAAGCACACGAAGGCTTCGCTCGACTTCGATCGTGAAATCCACATGCCCCGGCGTATCGATGATGTTGATCCGGTGCTCATCAAATTGCTTGTCCATGCCTGACCAAAAACAGGTAGTCGCCGCAGATGTGATCGTGATGCCACGCTCCTGCTCCTGCTCCATCCAGTCCATAGTGGCGGCACCATCGTGCACCTCGCCGATCTTGTGCGATACGCCGGTATAGAACAGGACGCGCTCTGTCGTCGTCGTCTTACCTGCATCGATGTGTGCCATGATGCCGATATTGCGATAACGCTCGATTGGAGTTGTGCGTGCCACGAAATTAAACCTTGGGAGTTATATTAGAAAAGGACTACCAACGGTAATGAGAGAAAGCTTTGTTCGCTTCCGCCATCCGATGTGTGTCTTCCTTTTTCTTCACGGCCGTACCGCGATTGTCTGCCGCATCCATCAGCTCGTGAGCAAGCCTGTGAGCCATGGATTTCTCACTGCGCTTTCTTGCAGCCTCAATGACCCAGCGCATGGCGAGCGTCTGGCGACGTGCAGGCCTGACTTCAATAGGTACCTGGTAGGTTGCACCGCCAACCCGGCGAGATTTAACCTCGACCACGGGCTTTACGTTCTCCAGGGCCTGCTCAAGCACTTCCAGTGACTGACCGCCTTCAGCGGCGGAGCCCTTCTCTGTGATGCGATCCAGCGCACCGTAAATGATGCGCTCTGCAACGGACTTTTTGCCATCGTTCATGATCATGTTCATGAATTTTGCCAGCAATTCGCTGCCATATTTCGGATCGGGCAGAATGTTGCGTTTCGGTGCTTGTGTTCGTCTTGACATTACGTTTCTCTGAAAATGCGCCTCAAATACTTAGTCTGGGCCGCGTACTTATACAATTGCCTGCAATTCGGGTCGACCTCGCGTCATACCTGCCTAATGCGTAGGTACTCGCCGCTGCCTGACTGACCCCGCCGGTAACTATGACTTGGGTCGTTTCGTCCCGTACTTCGATCGACCCTGTTTGCGATCGCCTACGCCGGAACAATCCAGCGTGCCACGAACCGTGTGGTAACGAACGCCAGGTAAATCCTTGACGCGACCGCCTCGGATCAGAACAACAGAATGCTCCTGGAGGTTGTGACCTTCGCCACCTATGTAACTGGTCACTTCGAATCCGTTGGTCAGTCTGACACGAGCCACTTTACGCATTGCAGAATTTGGCTTCTTCGGCGTCGTGGTGTAGACGCGAGTGCAGACACCGCGCTTTTGCGGACTGGCCTGCAGTGCCGGAACCGTGCTTTTGACCACCTTCGAAGATCGTGGCTTTCGTACTAACTGATTAGTTGTGGCCATAGGCCTTCTCATCTCTCAATTTTTTGTGAATCGCAAAAATAAAAGCGCGCGATCTATACGCGCGCCCAACGGCCGAACCACTCCTAGTCCAGCCTGCTGGATCGACGACCGGTTGTAACTCCCTGATTAATCAGGGTTAACCTGTCATCTCTTCGTAAAATTGTAGGGCCCGTGAATCACCAGCCCCCGGGTTAAGGGCGGGCATTGTATTGATGCTCACGGATGGCTGTCAAGCAATGGAAAACGCGGCGGGGCAAGGCATCCGCGCCCCGCCCGCACCGATATTTTCCAAATCAGCCAATCGCCGGTGGCTCATCGCCGTCGGCCGCTGCTTCAGCCTCGATAGCTGCCGCAATTGCAGCCTCGGGAGAAACCTCCTCTGCAGCGTTTTCTTCTTTTGTTTCAGTAGCTTGTGTATCTTCCTCAAGCTCTTTGAGCTGGTCGGCAAGATCCTGCTCGCGGGTCCGGCGGCGTTCGGCGTGATGCGCGTATCCGGTGCCAGCCGGAATGAGGCGACCCACAATGACGTTCTCTTTCAGGCCACGCAAATTGTCGCTCAAGCCCCGCACTGCCGCTTCCGTCAATACCCTGGTTGTTTCCTGGAAAGACGCGGCCGATATGAAGGATTCCGTTGCCAGCGATGCTTTGGTAATACCCAGCAGAATCGCTTCGAATTGCAGCGGTTCCTTACCCTGCGCTTCAAGCTGCTCAATCGTTTCATAGGCCCGGGCGCGATCAATCTGCTCACCACGCAGGAAGTTGCTGTCGCCTGCATTCACAACGATAACCTTGCGCAACATCTGGCGAATAATAACCTCGATGTGCTTATCGTTAATTTTCACGCCTTGCAGTCGATAGACGTCCTGAATCTCGCGGACGAGATAGTCAGCCAGGCTCTCGACGCCCTGGAGTCGCAGAATGTCGTGCGGATTCGGTTCACCGTCGGCAATGACCTCACCGCGGACAACCTGCTCCCCCTCGAACACATTCAGGTGACGCCATTTCACGATCAACTCTTCGTGACTTTCGCCGCTCTCATCCGTGATGACGAGACGACGCTTGCCCTTTGTTTCCTTACCGAAGCTGACCGTACCGGTATGCTCGGCCATGATTGCCGATTCCTTCGGTTTGCGCGCCTCGAACAGATCGGCGACACGAGGCAGACCACCGGTGATATCACGAGTCTTCGACGACTCCTGCGGAATTCGCGCAATAATGTCACCTACCGAGACTTCGGCGCCGTCGCCCATGCTGAGTATGGCGCCGGTCGGCAGTGCGTAGACTGCCGGGATTTCAGTATTCGCAAAAAAGATGTCCTCGCCATCCTTATCAACCAGCTTGGCAACCGGGCGCAGGTCCTTGGTAGACGGGCCGCGTGTCTTGGGATCGAGAATCACGATGCTGGTCAGGCCGGTGAATTCATCGACCTGCTCCGTTACTGTCACGCCGTCGACAAAGTCCTGGAACTGCAAGGTTCCTGCAACCTCTGTCACAACCGGGTGAGTGTGCGGATCCCAGTTGGCAACAATCTGGCCCTGCGAAACTTTCGAACTGTCTTCAACATTGATCGTCGCGCCATACGGAATCTTGTAACGCTCTCGCTCGCGACCGTGTTCATTAACGACAGAAATTTCACCAGATCGCGACACTGCAACCAGGTAGCCTTTCTGATGCTTGACGGTCTTGATGTTATTGAGTTTGGCAACCCCGTTGTTCCTGATCTCAATGCTGTTGGCAGCGGCAGATCGGGATGCTGCACCGCCGATATGGAAGGTACGCATCGTTAGCTGCGTACCCGGCTCACCAATCGACTGCGCGGCAATAACGCCTACCGCCTCGCCGATGTTGATGCGCTTGCCGCGCGCAAGGTCTCGGCCATAGCACTGCGAACATACGCCGTAGCGGACTTCACAGGTAATTGGCGAGCGAACCAGGACATGGTCAATAGCAAGCTCTTCCAGGCGTGCTACGCCATCTTCGTCAAGAATTGTGCCTGCATCGAATGCGATCTTGTCAGTGCCGGGTATCAGTACCGGCTCGGCGATGACTCGCCCAAGTACGCGCTCACGCAGCGGCTCGACGATATCGCCACCCTCAACAAGCGGTGCCATTGCAACGCCGTTCCTGGTTTCGCAGTCAACTTCCGTGACGACCAGGTCCTGCGCAACATCAACGAGTCGACGGGTCAGGTAGCCTGAGTTCGCGGTCTTGAGCGCGGTGTCGGCCAATCCTTTGCGGGCACCGTGAGTCGAGATGAAGTACTGCAATACGTCCAGTCCTTCGCGGAAGTTCGCCGTAATCGGCGTTTCGATGATCGAACCGTCCGGCTTGGCCATCAGGCCACGCATTCCTGCCAGCTGCCTGATCTGGGCCGCCGAGCCACGAGCGCCGGAATCCGCCATCATGTAAATCGAGTTGAATGACTCCTGCTCGACTTCCTTGCCTTGTGCATCCAAGACCGTTTCGGATCCGAGTTTGTCCATCATTGCCTTGGCGACCTGGTCATTCGTGCGCGACCAGATATCGACAACTTTGTTGTATCGCTCACCTTCCGTCACGAGACCGGATGAATACTGATCCTGAATCTCCTTAACTTCGCTTTCTGCGCCAGCCAGAATTGATTCCTTGTTTTCCGGGACGACCATGTCGTTGACGCCAATCGAAATACCAGCGGTAGTTGCGAAACGGAAGCCGGTATACATCAGGCGATCCGCAAACACGACGGTCTTTTTCAGACCGAGATTTCGATAACAGGCATTGATCACATTCGAGATTGCCTTCTTCGACATATCACGATTGACAAGGTCGAAGCTCAGGCCCTGTGGCAGCAACGTAGACAGCAGCGAACGACCTACGGTCGTATCCACAAGTTTGACACTCGTCGCCATCTCACCTTCATCGTCCTGCTCGTGCATCGGAACACGAACTTTTACCTTCGCCTGCAGGTCGCAAATATTATTCTCATAGGCACGGCGGGCTTCATCGATGTCACAGAAAACCATGCCCTCGCCTTTGCCATTGACGGTCGAACGCGTCATGTAATATAGACCCAACACTACGTCCTGTGAGGGAACGATAATAGGATCACCGTTCGCCGGCGAGAGGATATTGTTCGACGACATCATCAGGGCGCGCGCCTCGAGCTGCGCCTCGATTGACAATGGCACGTGAACAGCCATCTGGTCGCCGTCAAAGTCAGCGTTAAACGCGGTACAGACGAGCGGGTGAAGCTGAATAGCCTTGCCTTCGATAAGGACCGGCTCAAATGCCTGGATCCCCAGTCGATGCAGCGTCGGTGCCCGGTTCAGCATGACCGGATGCTCACGAATAACCTCTTCGAGAATATCCCAGACTTCAGCGCCTTCTCGCTCAACCAGTCGTTTGGCCGCTTTGATAGTTGTTGCTTCGCCGCGCAGCTGTAGCTTGGAGAAAATGAACGGCTTGAACAATTCAAGCGCCATCTTCTTTGGCAGGCCGCACTGGTGCAAACGAAGCGTAGGTCCGACGACGATTACCGATCGCCCGGAATAGTCAACTCGCTTGCCGAGCAGGTTTTGACGGAAACGGCCCTGCTTGCCCTTGATCATGTCGGCAAGTGATTTAAGGGGACGCTTGTTGGTACCCGTAATGGCACGGCCGCGTCGACCATTGTCGAGCAACGCATCGACGGATTCCTGCAGCATGCGCTTTTCGTTCCTGACAATAATGTCTGGAGCATTCAGCTCAAGCAGTCGACGCAAGCGATTGTTACGGTTGATCACGCGCCGATAAAGATCGTTGAGATCCGACGTCGCAAAACGGCCGCCATCCAGCGGAACCAGCGGGCGCAAATCCGGCGGCAACACCGGCAGAACGGTCATGACCATCCACTCGGGCTTGTTACCCGACTCAATGAAAGATTCCAGCAGCTTCAATCGCTTCGACAGGCGCTTGATTTTGGTTTCCGATTTAGTCGCACCAATGTCTTCACGGACCTGCAGCACTTCGCGCTGCAAATCAATCGTCATCAACATTTCGCGGACCGCCTCGGCACCCATACGAGCATCAAACTCGTCGCCATACTGCTCGATGGCATCGAGATACATCTCATCTGTCATTAGCTGGCCACGCTCCAGCGGCGTCATGCCGGGTTCGACCACAACGAATGCCTCGAAGTACAAAACACGCTCAATTTCTCTGAGCGTCATATCGAGCATCAGGCCGATTCGCGACGGCAGCGATTTCAGGAACCAGATGTGTGCCACCGGGCTAGCCAGGTCAATGTGTGCCATTCGTTCACGACGAACTTTCGTCTGCGTAACCTCGACTCCACACTTCTCGCAAACCACGCCGCGATGCTTGAGTCGCTTGTATTTGCCGCAAAGGCACTCGTAGTCCTTGATCGGGCCAAAAATCTTGGCGCAGAACAGGCCATCGCGCTCAGGCTTGAAGGTCCGGTAGTTAATGGTTTCAGGCTTTTTGACTTCACCGAAAGACCAGGAACGAACCATGTCTGGCGACGCCAGGCCGATGCGAATCGCATCGAAATCGTCGACCGGATTTTGATACTTAAAAAGCTTCAGAAGATCTTTCATTACTCTGTCTCCAGCTCAATGTTGATGCCCAGAGAACGAATCTCTTTGACCAGCACGTTGAAGGATTCGGGCATACCCGCGTCCATCTCGTGCTCCCCGTCCACGATGTTCTTGTACATCTTGGTACGTCCCTGGACGTCATCGGACTTGACTGTCAGCATTTCCTGCAAGGTGTAAGCAGCGCCGTATGCCTCCAGCGCCCAGACCTCCATCTCACCGAACCGCTGACCGCCAAACTGCGCCTTACCGCCCAGTGGCTGCTGGGTAACCAGGCTGTAGGGTCCGGTTGAACGTGCGTGCATCTTGTCATCGACCAGGTGATTTAGTTTCAGCATGTACATATAGCCGACGGTCACATCGCGATCAAAAGACTTGCCTGTTCGACCGTCTGTGAGATGAGATTGTCCTGTCTCAGGAATATCGGCCAGGGCCAGCAAAGTCTTGATTTCGGTTTCAGTGGCCCCGTCGAACACCGGCGTCGCCGTCGGCACGCCGCTGGTCAGATTTCGCGCCAGCTCGATCACCTCTTCATCATTGAAAGACTTGATGTCCTCGATCTTTCCACCGGTCGTGTTGTAAACGGTTTCCAGAAACTGGCGAATTTTTGCCGTCGACTCCTGGGCCTTGAGCATCGTGTTGATCTTGTGCCCGATACCCTTTGCTGCCATTCCCAAATGCGTTTCCAGAACCTGGCCAACATTCATTCGAGATGGCACACCCAGCGGATTGAGTACGATGTCCACAGGCGTTCCATTGTCGAGATACGGCATATCTTCGACCGGCACGATCGTTGAGATAACTCCCTTGTTGCCATGGCGACCGGCCATCTTGTCACCCGGCTGAATGCGACGTTTGACAGCGAGATAGACCTTAACCATCTTGAGTACGCCAGGCGCGAGATCATCACCTGCGGTAATCTTCTCTTTCTTCTCGTCATAGCGACGATCGAATTCACCACGCTGCGTTTTCAGGCGCTCTGCCGCTGTTTCCAACTGCTGGTTTGCGTCTTCATTCTTCAGTCGAATCTCAAACCACTGCTCGCGCGGCACCTCATCGAGATAAGCCTTGGTGATCTTGCTGCCGGAATTGAGTTTGTTCGGTCCGCCCTGTGCCAGTTTGCCGGTGAGCAAACGCTCTACGCGATCGTAGATATCTTCTTCGAGAATCCTCAGCGTATCATCGAGGTCCTTACGGACTGCTTCCAGTTCGGATTTCTCAATGGATAACGCCCGCGCATCCTTTTCCACGCCATCGCGGGTAAAGACGCGAACATCGATAACTGTACCGTCCATTCCTGGCGGCACGCGCAGAGACGTATCTTTAACGTCAGACGCTTTCTCGCCGAAAATTGCACGTAGCAGTTTCTCCTCTGGCGTAAGCTGCGTCTCACCCTTGGGCGTCACCTTACCAACCAGGATGTCTCCTGCATTGACTTCCGCCCCGATAAACGCAATTCCCGACTCGTCGAGCTTCGCCAGCGCAGAATCACCAACGTTCGGAATGTCCGAGGTGATGTCTTCGGAGCCAAGCTTCGTATCGCGTGCGACACAGGAAAGCTCTTCGATATGAATGGTGGTGAATCGATCCTCTTTGACTACCCGCTCTGAAATCAGAATCGAGTCCTCGAAGTTGTAGCCATTCCAGGGCATGAAAGCGACCAGCAGATTTTGGCCAAGCGCGAGCTCGCCCAGGTTGGTCGACGGTCCGTCAGCGAGAACATCGCCCTTCGAGATCGAATTTCCAGCCTTGACCAGCGGACGCTGGTTGATACAGGTGTTCTGATTCGAACGTGTGTACTTGGTCAGGTTATAGATATCGACACCGGACTCTGATGCATCCGTTTCGTTATCATTGACGCGGACAACGATGCGCGAGGCATCGACTGAATCGACGTATCCGCCACGTTTCGCCACTACCGTAACACCCGAATCAACAGCCACGGCCCGTTCCATGCCGGTGCCGACCAGCGGCGCTTCCGCTCGCAACGTTGGAACTGCCTGGCGCTGCATGTTGGACCCCATCAGCGCGCGGTTGGCGTCATCGTGCTCAAGGAACGGAATCAATGATGCCGCTACTGAAACGATCTGCCGCGGCGAGACATCCATGTAGTCTATCGAACTCGGATCGGCGAGCGTGAATTCGTTCTTGTGCCTGACGGCTACCAGCTCTTCTTCAAATCGACCCAGTTTGTCGAGCTCAGCATTTGCCTGAGCGATGATGTACTGGCTTTCTTCGATTGCCGAAAGATATTCTATTTCCGCGGTCGCCTTGCCTTTGTTCACTTTTCGATACGGCGTCTCGAGGAACCCGTATTCGTTGGTTCTAGCATACACCGCCAGCGAATTGATCAGGCCAATGTTTGGTCCTTCAGGCGTTTCGATCGGGCACACACGACCGTAATGCGTCGGGTGAACGTCACGCACTTCAAACCCGGCACGTTCACGCGTCAGGCCGCCTGGTCCAAGCGCCGATACTCGCCGCTTGTGAGTTACCTCAGACAATGGATTGTTCTGATCCATGAACTGGGACAGCTGGCTGGAGCCGAAGAATTCTTTTACAGCGGCAGCGACCGGCTTCGCGTTAATCATCTCCTGCGGCATCAGGCCTTCTGTTTCAGCCTGGGTCAGTCGCTCCTTGACTGCCCGCTCCACACGCACGAGACCAACGCGGAAGGCATTTTCGGCCATCTCGCCAACACTTCGAATGCGCCGGTTACCCAGGTGATCGATATCGTCAACCGTGCCATATCCGTTCCGAATGTTAATCAGTGTCTGCAGTACGTCGAGGATGTCATCGTTGTCCAGGATGCCTATGCCCTCTGAGGTATCACGTCCCACGCGACGATTGAATTTCATGCGGCCAACGGCGGAGAGATCGTACCTATCCGGGTTGAAGAACAGATTCTGGAACAGATTTTCCGCTGCCTCCTTGGTCGGCGGCTCACCGGGTCGCATCATGCGATAGATTTCGACCAACGCCTCAAGGCGCGTGGTTGATGGGTCGATATTGAGCGTGTTCGAGATGTAGGGTCCGCGGTCCAGGTCATTTACGTATAGACACTGAATGTCATCAACGTCCTTCTCGATCAGTTGCTCGATCAGTTCCAGCGTAAGTTCTGCATTTGCAGCTGCGAGAAGCTCACCCGTTTCCTGATCGACAATATCGTGCGCCAGGATTTTGCCTTCCACGTACTCGATTGGCACGATGAGTTTGTCGACGGTGGATTTCTCCATGTCGCGAACGTGCTTCGCGGTAATCCGCTTGCCTTCTTCGACGATGAGCTTGCGACCAAGCTTGACATCGAATGCAGCCGTTTCGCCGCGCAGTCGCTCCGGCACCAGGGTCATGCGAATTTCTTTCTTCGACAGGTGGAAATCATTCATATCGAAGAACAGGTCAAGCATCTCCTCGTTATTGAGACCCAGCGCGCGCAAAATAATGGTGACTGGCAGTTTCCTGCGGCGATCGATCCTGGCAAATACGGAATCCTTTGGGTCGAACTCGAAATCGAGCCAGGAACCGCGATAGGGAATAATTCTTGCCGAAAATAACAGCTTGCCGGATGAATGTGTCTTGCCCTTGTCGTGATCAAAGAACACGCCTGGAGACCGGTGCAGCTGAGAAACAATGACGCGCTCCGTGCCATTGATTACGAAGGTGCCATGATCGGTCATCAGCGGCATTTCACCGAGGTAGACTTCCTGTTCCCGGATATCCTTGACCGGTTTCGGCGTTCCGCTTGCCTCTTTGTCATAAATGACCAGGCGCACGTTGACGCGAATTGGCGCGGCATAGGTCAGACCTCTCATTTGACATTCTTTCACATCAAACACGGGCTCACCCAGCCGATAACTTACGTACTCGAGCGCAGCATTTCCAGAATAGCTGACGATCGGAAAGACGGTCTGAAAAGCGGCGTGCAGACCAATGTCGTCGCGGTTTTCTACCTCTTTATTGACCTGCAAAAACTTGCTGTAGGAATTCAGCTGAATCGACAGAAGATAGGGTACGTCGAGAATCGTCGGTCGCTTCCCGAAACTCTTGCGTATGCGCTTTTTCTCTGTGAATGAATAGGCCATTCGAGTATGTCCTCAATTGAGATAGCGTGAGCTGCCAGTCAAGCGCACAGCCATCGTCATTATTGCCATTGTCTAAGTACGTAAATGCAAATAACGTCCTGCACAGACAAAGTGTGCAGGTGCATCGAAGCAGCCGGCAGAAATCCCGCAGGCTGCTTCTAGCTTTGCGGCCTCCGAAACCGAAGTTTCGAGAGCCCTGATCGCAGACTTAAAGATCAAGCTCTTACTTGAGCTCGACTGCAGCACCTGCTTCTTCAAGCTGCTTCTTGAAGCCCTCGGCGTCGTCTTTTGATACGCCTTCCTTGACGGTTGACGGAGCGCCTTCGACAGCGTCCTTGGCTTCTTTCAGGCCAAGCCCTGTAATCGTGCGCACGGCCTTGATGACCGCAACCTTGTTGTCGCCGAAACTATTGAGTACAACGTCAAACTCTGTCTTCTCAGCAGCAGCCTCGCCTACATCTGCACCACCGGCAGCGGCAGCTACCGCGACCGGAGCAGCGGCAGAAACGCCCCACTCGTCTTCGAGCATCTTGACGAGCTCTACAACTTCCATGATCGGCTTTGCACTCAATTCTTTGAGCAGATCTTCATTTGATAATGCCATTTCTATTCCTCTAAATTTTCTGAACCTTTAAGTCAGGTATTAAATAATTGTTCCAGCTTTACGCCGCTTCCTGGCTACCACGCGCAGACATAGTCCGTGCGAGCATTGCCGGAGGCTCAGCGAGAGTCCGTACCAGTTTGGACATTGGTGCAATCATTACGCCAAGCAGCATTGCCCTTGCCTGATCAAGCGTTGGCAAATCGGCCAACTTACTTAAATCAGAAGCCGGCATTAGCTGCCCGCCTACAGATAGCGAAACTGCTGAAAGAGCTTCATGCTCTTTAGCAAAGTCCTCAATAACCCTGGCAGCGGCACCCGGATCTTCCTTCGCAAACGCGAGCAAAATTGGCCCTTTGAGCGAATCCTTCATACACTCAAAATCAGTGCCTTCGACGGCCCGACGGGCCAGCGTGTTTTTTACGACACGCAGGTATACGCCGGCGTTGCGGGCTTCCTTCCGCAACTCCGTCATTTCTGCAACAGACAATCCCCTGTACTCTGCTGCTACAGCAGACAGGGACTCGCCCGCAACCGCGCTTACCTCTTTGACAAATCTCTTTTTGTCTTCGAGTCTCAGTGCCATGAATTTCTCCTGGCTTACGGTTACACACATTGAGTGAGGGACTTACCTCACTCCCCAATTTGCCGTATCAACTGGACACAGAATGATCTCTGCTTCCAGTCGATGACGACCGTCGACAGTGGGCAACCGTCACCAGATTACTCTGACTCAGGTCTTCACCATCTACGCAGGCATCTATTAAGATCGGGTGTTACGCCAATCACCTGCGGTCTTCGACGATGACCGGATTTCACCCCGGTCTTTCGATCACGATCTCACCCGAAGGCTAAACCGCAAATTTTTCACCCGGACGACATCCGTCGCCCAGTACTCAACTTCTATATCGTGCCGTCACGCATCGACCGATGCCCGATCCACTGTTACGCCGGGACCCATGGTCGAGGACACAGTCATTTTCTTGATGAAAGCACCCTTCGACGCTGCAGGTTTCGATTTCTTCAAATCAACCAGCAGCGCTTCTAAATTTTCCTTCAAGGCGGGAACGTCGAAATCGGCACGGCCGATTGCGCAGTGGATAATCCCTGCCTTGTCCGTTCGATATCGTACCTGCCCCGCTTTGGCATTCTTGACGGCCGTTTCCACGTCCGCAGTCACCGTGCCGACTTTCGGGTTCGGCATCAGGCCCCGCGGCCCAAGTATCTGACCCAGCGAACCGACGACGCGCATCGCATCCGGCGTCGCAATGACTACTTCGAAATTCATCTCGCCGCCCTTAATGCTTTCGGCAAGATCCTCAAACCCGACGATATCTGCGCCGGCCGCCTTGGCTTTGTCAGCATTTTCACCCTGGGCAAACACAGCGACTCGCACTGATTTACCGGTGCCATTCGGGAGCACCGTAGATCCACGAACAACCTGATCGGATTTTCGCGGATCGACGCCAAGGTTGACCGCAACATCAACGCTTTCCGGAAATTTGGCAGTCGCCAGTTCCTTTACGAGCCCCAGGGCATCATCAATCGGATAAAAAGTGTTGCCGTCTACTTTTTCACGGGCACTCTTTTTACGCTTCGACAAGGCAGCCATTAGGTCACTCCCTCAGTCTCAATGCCCATGCTTCGGGCAGTGCCGGCGACCGTCCGTACCGCCGCATCCATATCTGCTGCAGTAAGATCCGGCATTTTAGTCGTCGCAATTTCTTCGAGTTGCGCACGATTGACCTTGCCGACTTTCTCAGTGTTCGGGGTTCCGGAGCCTTTTTTCAAGCCCGCTGCCTTGCGCAGCAATACAGCTGCGGGCGGTGTCTTGCTGATAAACGTGAAACTACGGTCGCTGTAAACCGTGATGATCACAGGGATCGGCAATCCGGGTTCAGTGCCCTGCGTCTCGGCATTAAATGCCTTGCAGAATTCCATGATATTGACGCCGTGCTGTCCCAGTGCGGGACCCACCGGCGGACTCGGGTTGGCCTGACCTGCAGGCACCTGCAGCTTTATATAGCCAGTTACTTTCTTAGCCATCTTGCAATTCCTCTCGAGTTCAAACGGCTTATTCAGCCTCCTCGTATTTCTATCAGACAGTAGGAGCGGCTGTGCTTGTAGGCACAAACGTCCAATCAGTTACATCGTTGCGGAATCCTTAAGACGCCGCGAATCGGGGCTTAAGCCCCTCCTACGTTTTGTTCAAAAATCTGTGTCAGACGCTACTCTTCACTGTTGCCTAGCCTTTCTCGACCTGTCCAAAGTCCAGCTCGACCGGCGTCGACCTGCCCAGTATCTGGACGGCAACCTGCAGGCGACTCTTTTCATAATTGACCTGTTCGACGACACCACTGAAATCGTTGAACGGCCCATCGATGACCCGGACGACCTCGCCAGGCTCGAATAACACTTTCGGTCGCGGCTTATCGACACCTTCTTGCACACGGTTAAGGATCTGGTTTGCCTCTTTCTCCGTAATCGGCGCCGGACGGTCACTGGAGCCGCCGATAAATCCGAGTACTTTTGGCACTTCCTTAACCAGGTGCCAGGTCTCGTCATCCATCTCCATCTGCACGAGAACATAGCCAGGGAAAAACTTGCGCTCACTACGGCGCTTTTGCCCTTCCTTCATTTCGACCACTTCTTCAGTCGGAACCAGAATATCGCCAAACTTTTCTTCCAGGCCCATCAGCTTGATGCGCTCTTCGAGCGAGGATTTAACCTTGTGCTCGAAGTTGGAATAGGCATGGACTATGTACCAGCGCTGTGACACCCACTAATCCTCTTAATCTCTTCTTGGCCCGAAGGGCTAACCCACCAGCCAGCGCGTCAACGCAAGCAGTGCCGAATCAAGGCCCCAGAAAAACATAGCCATGATGAAGGTGAAAACAAACACGGCAATTGCAGTTTGCGTCGTTTCCTGTTTCGTTGGCCAGACAACTTTGCGAATTTCAACGCGCGAACCCTGAATAAATGCCCAGAGACGCTGGCCCTGTACGCTGGTCATCGCGACGCCGATCCCCACGATCAGGCCACCCAGAACGAGAAGCGCGCGTAGCGGAAGAGACCACTCAATAAGGTAGTAATAGCCATAGAGGCCGCCCACGATCAGTCCGGCCGCAATCAACAGCTTTAAAATGTCGATAACACCCGACTGACTTTCGCTTTGTGTTGTGCCTGACACCATTAACTTACCTTCGAAAAACCTCGTTCAACATCGCGGCTTTCGTTCCGTCTCTATAACGACCCGCGGTCATTCACCCTCGATCGCTAGCTATGTTTAAAACCACCATGCCAATCGTCCGGAATCGCGCTCCTTCAGACTTGGCAGGCCAGGAGGGAATCGAACCCCCAACCTGCGGTTTTGGAGACCGCCGCTCTGCCAATTGAGCTACTGGCC
>JBPCYD010000055.1:0-4660 GCA_051007895.1 Woeseiaceae bacterium | reverse complement strand
GCAATGACGAAGACAATTCTACTCACCGGATCGACTGATGGTATCGGCCTCGAAACAGCAAAGGTGTTGGCAGGACTGGGCCACACCTTACTCATACACGGCCGCAGCAAAACCAAACTGGCCGATGCCCAATCGATGTTATCGGGCATCAGCGGCGCACAGACAATCGAGTCCTATCAGGCCGATTTGTCCCGGCTCTCCGACGTCGAATCCCTGGCTGATGAAGTTACCCAAAAACATCCGCAGCTCGACGTACTGATCAACAATGCCGGTGTCTACAATGCGCCAGAGACGATCACTGCAGGCGGATTCGACATCCGCTTCGTCGTGAATACCGTTGCGCCATATTTGTTGACGCAACGACTCCTGCCAACGATTCCATCGAATGGTCGAGTTATCAATTTGTCGTCGGCAGCACAGTCTCCCGTGAAGCTCGACGCGCTCGCCGGCAAGCGTCAGTTGAATGACAGCCAGGCCTACGCCCAGAGCAAGCTCGCGATCACGATGTGGTCATTTCAATTGGCGCGAACACTGGGAAACAAAGGACCGGCAATCATCGCCGTCAATCCCGCGTCGCTTCTGGCCAGCAAGATGGTAAAGGATGCCTACGGCGTTGCTGGAAATGACCTCGGCATTGGCGCCGACATTCTCGTGCGTGCTGCTTTGAGTGACGAATTTGCAGATGCTTCCGGTCAGTATTTTGACAACGATATCGGGCAGTTTGCGTCGCCGCATCCTGATGCGCTGGATGACCGCAAGAACGAGCGACTGGTTCAGTCGATCGAGGCGATCCTGGCTGAGACCGGTACCTGAAGGCATTGCGGAATTGTCCGTCGGCTACGCTATTCAGAAATCAGCTGCCTGCCAATCTCCAGGGTCATACCAGCCTCCGCAGGTGCATGTCACATAATGCAGTTTGCTATATAAAAATCAAATATTTATGTGACTAACCTAGACAGTTTCTAATACCGGCATATAAAGTGTCGCATCCATAAGAAAAACAAGAAAAACAGGCACCATGTCGAAACGGATTCTCGTCCTGGGCTGTTACGAACACACCCTGACCATTGCACGATCCCTGGCCCGCGTTGGTCACCAGGTCATTCTCGGCGTCACGCCAGAACAGCTTGATCAAGGCTACGTCCATCGGTCGCGATTTGTCGCCTCAACCTGGCAACACCCGCACATCGTCGACCAGCCGGCTGATTTTGATGCCGCACTTCTGGACTACCTGGAAGATAACTCAAATACCGATGCCATTTTTCCTGTAGGCGAAGACGACATTCGCAGACTTGCCTGCATCAGGAATCGACTGCCGTGCGACGTAACTGTCGTGATGCCGGGCAATGAAGCCGTTCACCGCTGTTTGAACAAGGAGAGTTCGAATCGGCTGGCGCGTGCATGCCGTGTACCCACAGCAGGAACGCGCACCGTGCGAACGGCTTCTGAACTGCGACAGGCGATCGAAGAACTTGGCCTGCCTGCAATCGCAAAACCAGCGGAGTCCACCAGTCTGCTGCTCAAAAAGAAATGCGTATTCGTACGCACGGCGGACGAGCTGGAGTTGCTCTGCCGTAACTGGCCAGCGACAGAATCCGACATCATCGTGCAAAATGAAATTGCTGGGATTCGACACAATTGCGATCTTGTAGCCGAAAATGGAAAAATTGAGGTTTACTTTGAAGCGGAAATATTGCGGACTGACCAGCTGGATTATGCCGGCAACAGCGTCCTTGACCGGTCGATTCCGCCGACTCCACTTCACAGAGAATTCTGCGAGCGTATGGTTGCAGCGCTAAATTACACAGGATTGGCGCTTTTCCAGTTTCTTCGAGATCCGGAAACCGGTGAGACGTGTTTCCTCGAGGTCAATCCACGCTCCGGCGCCGCGATCTCGCTTGCAGTCGGATGCGGAATGAACATGCCCGCTGCTGCGGTGAACGCCTGTAGCAACGAAGCGCTGAATGTCGATGACCAATACCGTTTCTACCAGCTGCGCCACTGCTTACATGACGATTTGCAGGGGCTACGCAAGGCACGCGTATACCAGGAGATCGATTCGCGTCAGACGCTCACCTGGCTTGGCACGATTTGCCGTGATGCAATCCGCGCCGACTTCTTTTCGACGCTTGCATTAAAAGACATCAGGCCAACATTGAGAATCTACTGGAACATGCTGCTTCGGCTGCTCAGGACAAACGATCGGCGTACGCCTGGCGAAGCAATCACTCGACCGATTGAAGCGCTCGACCAGGATCGCCTGGCGATTCAGTCCACCTCGGCGAGCGGCGTATTTCGTCAGATCGATCCGACGACCGAAAAATAACGACTTTCAATCGCTGCCCCGTTCCGGAACAACGGTGTCCTTGGGATGCACCATGCAGTCGCTGTAGCCAATTGTCGGCGGGCATCCTTCCCGCATAGTCGAATTGACACCTGACACGTCCCAAAAGCGCTACGCCTGCGCAGGTTCATTCGTTGTGATTGCTGTGAAAATTTAGCTTGCACATGTTGCACCAATGTATTAGCGTGTTATTACATTAATGCACTAAATCACAACCCAAAGCAATGAAACCCAACCGAAACGACACTGACAGACAGCGCAAGCGTAATGAAGACGACCTCTTCAGAGCGGTGGTTTCGCTGCAGGACATTCATGAATGTCGTAACTTTTTCAAAGACTTGTGCACACCCGCTGAATTGCAGGCGCTGGTTGATCGATGGCAGGTAGTGGGGCTTTTGCAGCAAGACATTCCCTATCGGCGTATTCACGATATGACCGGCGTCAGTGTCACCACGATCGGCCGGGTTGCGCGATTTCTGACAGACGGATTCGGCGGCTATGCGGCCGCCATCGAACGTAGCGGCCATAAGCATCCCACCGACAAGAAAAGCGCTACTCACTAAGGACTACCCTATGAAAACTTCCGAGCAGCGCATACAAATTGCGCTGCAGAAATCCGGCCGTCTGACAGATCATTCGCTGGACCTCCTGGCTCGCTGCGGTCTCAAAATCAGGCAAAGCAAAGACCAGCTTTTTTGCTATGGCGAGAACATGCCGATTGATCTGCTGCTTGTACGTGACGACGATATTCCTGAACTGGTCAGTGACGATGTGTGCGATCTGGGCATTGCCGGATTGAATGTTATTCAAGAAAAACGGCTGGCGTTGGAGAATGAGGCGAAACCCGCACGCTTCGATCAAATCTATGCATTGGATTTTGGTCACTGCAGAGTGGCGATCGCAGCTCCGGAGGGCGTTAATTACCATTGAGCGCAATGCCTGCAGAATAGTCGCATCGCGACAAGCTACCCCGCGATGCTCAACGAGTTCTTGCGGCAGCAAAGTATCGATGCAGAGATCGTCAACCTGTCCGGCGCAGTGGAGATTGCACCGAGGCTGGGAAAGGCGGACTTCATCTGTGACCTGGTTTCCACGGGCTCGACGTTGGCCGCCAATCAGCTGCGCGAAGTACAGACAGTGTTGAAGAGCGAGGCGGTCATTATTCAAACGCGCGCGCCGTTGTCGGATCTGAGGCAGGAATGGGTAAATCGCATATTGCAGAGACTTAAGGGCGTACAGCAGGTCCGTGAAAGCAAATACGTCATGTTGCATGCGCCCCGGTCCGCCCTGGATCAAATCGTCGATCTGCTGCCGGGATCGGAGTCACCGACAATCATGGGTCTCGGCGGGGATGACGACAAGGTGGCTGTCCATGCCGTTTGTCGTGAATATGTTTTCTGGGAGACGCTCGAGAATCTCAAACGCGCCGGCGCAAGTTCACTTCTCGTGCTTCCCATCGAGAAGATGCTCGCCTGACAGCCATGTTTGCAGACATTAAAACCTGGTCTCAACTAGCGCCTGACGCGCAGGCTGCGCTTCTGCAACGTCCCGCACTTCTTGATGATCAGGAAATCAACGATCAGGCATCCCGGATCATTGCCGCCGTTCGCCGCGATGGGGATGCTGCCTTATTCGATTTTACAAGGCAGTTCGAAGGCCGCGACGTTGAGACGCTGAAAGTAACGCGACAGGAATTCGTCGATGCTGAAGCGGTCTTGAGTCCTGCGGCAACTGCAGCGATTGATTCGGCAATTAAAAACGTTTCGCGCTTCCATGAAGCGCAGTTGCCGCTTGAGCTGGATGTGGTTACCGGACCGGGCATACGCTGCGAACGACGTAACCAGGCGATTGATGCTGTGGGACTCTACGTTCCCGCAGGTTCTGCACCGCTGCCATCAGCAGCAATTATGCTGGCGATCCCTGCTGCAATCGCGGACTGCCCTGTCCGCATACTGTGCACACCCGCCGGTAAGGACGATCGTGTCCATGCAGCAACGCTGGTTGCTGCACAACGAAGCGGTATAACAGATGTATTCAAAATCGGGGGTGCCCAGGCGATCGCGGGGATGGCATACGGGACCGAGACGGTGCCTAAAGTCGACAAGATTTTTGGCCCGGGCAATTCCTGGGTCACTACCGCGAAACGCCTCATTGCCGGCGATCCGACGGGCGCGGCGATCGATATGCCAGCGGGGCCGTCCGAGGTACTTGTCATTGCTGATGAGACCGCCGATCCGTCTTTTGTCGCTGCGGATTTATTGTCCCAGGCGGAACACGGCGCAGATTCCCAGGTCATGCTGTTGACGACGAGCCGCA
>JBPCYD010000054.1:0-5047 GCA_051007895.1 Woeseiaceae bacterium | reverse complement strand
ATCCGCGCATCGTCAATCCCGAATCCGGCCGAATCTGGACGGCGAATGCTCGCGTTGTGGGTGGCGAAGCGTTGAATACTATCGGTGACGGAGGTTACGTGCTCGGTGCGAGAGCGCAACAAATTCGTGATGACCTGTTTGCACTCGACGAATTATCGATAGACGACATGTTGTCCATTCAATTGGACGATCGCGCCGTGTTCCTGAGTCGGTGGCGCGATCTACTTCTAGAAATCCTGACGCCCAATGTCGTGACTGACAATGACGAGCGCGCTACGTTCAGACACTTGCTCGTTGATTGGACGCCGCGGGCGCTCGATGAGGCGGTCGGATATCGTCTTGTTAACGAATTTCGTCTTGAGGCCGCGCAGCGAGTCGTCGATATGCTCATGCACCCGATCAGGGAACAATTTGGTCCTGATACCTACCTGCCGGTCAGCAAGCAGTTCGAAGCGCCTCTCTGGGAGATGGTCAATCAGAAACCAACGCATTTGATCAGTGACAATTATTCGGACTGGAACGATTTGTTGCTGCAGTCAGTGGATACGGTCATACACGAGTATGCCCGGGAATATGATGATGGTCTCGAGAATCGAACCTGGGGTGAGCGCAATACCGCCCGAATTCGTCATCCTCTGTCAAACGCTGTGCCGTTCCTCGCCACATGGCTGGATATGCCCGCTGAAGAAATGTCAGGTGCGACCGACATGCCACGCGTCCAATGGCCGGCGTTCGGTGCGTCTGAACGATTCGCGGTGTCGCCAGGTGACGAAGAAAACGGCTACCTGCACATGCCTGCAGGTCAAAGCGGCCACCCGTTATCGGATTTCTACGCAGCCGGTCACGATGACTGGGTAGAGGGGCGAAAATCATCCTTTTTGCCTGGTACCCCGGTTCACACCCTGACATTGCGAGCCACTCGCTGACGAAGTAGTCAAATTTACTTGTAACGACTGGAAGCAACGACAATACTCGAAATCGTCGCCATGCCCCGGGCGCGGACGCAAATCACTCTGCGGAAATAACTATGACTGACAGAAAATTTACCGGTACCGATTCCTATATCGCAACCGACGACCTGAAAATGGCGGTGAATGCCGCCGTTACGCTGGAACGGCCGATTTTGATCAAGGGTGAACCGGGTACCGGAAAAACGCAGCTGGCCATTGAGGTTGCCAAATCGCTTGGCAGGCCACTATTCGAGTGGCACATCAAGTCGACGACAAAAGCACAGCAGGGCCTCTATGACTATGACGCCGTGGCGCGCCTGCGAGACTCTCAGCTCGGTGATGACCGGGTTCACGACATAGCCAACTATATTGTGCGCGGCAAGATCTGGGACGCCTTCGCAAACGATGAGCAGCCCATATTACTCATCGATGAAATTGATAAAGCGGATATCGAGTTCCCGAATGATCTGTTGCAAGAACTGGATCGCATGGAATTCTTTGTCTATGAAACCAAGGAGCTGGTGAAGGCCCGCTATCGCCCGATTGTGATTATCACCAGCAACAACGAGAAAGAATTGCCGGATGCATTCCTGCGACGCTGTTTCTTTCACTACATCAAGTTTCCGGATCGTGAAACGATGGAACAGATTGTGGGCGTGCACTATCCGAATCTGAAAAAGAATCTTCTCGCGGAGGCATTGGAGTCTTTCTACAAGGTCAGGGACGTGCGCGGCCTGAAGAAAAAACCTTCGACGTCTGAGTTGCTCGACTGGATCAAGCTGCTCGTTGCCGAGGATATTCCTCCCGAGGCGCTGCGTCCTGGCGACGCCCGGAATGCGATACCCCCGTTGTACGGTGCATTGCTCAAGAACGAACAGGATGTGCACCTTTTCGAGCAACTGGTGTTTCTTGATCGGCGCTCAAATCAATAGCATTCGATTGTCATGCTGACCGGGTTTTTTTTCATGCTTCGGGAAGGCGGGCTAAAACCGTCTATCACTGAACTCCTGACGCTGCTGGCGGCGATGAAACGCGGACTGGCCGGGCACAGCGTCGAAGATTTCTATTTTCTGTCGCGTTCATGTCTTGTCAAAGACGAAACCAAGTTCGATCGGTTCGATCGAATCTTTGCGGCGCATTTCCATGGTATCGAGGATGCGTTCAAGTCGCTTGCAGGGGAAGTGCCTGATGACTGGCTGCAAAAGCAGGCCGAACTCTACCTGTCAGATGAAGAACGGGCACAGATCGAGGCAATGGGTGGATTCGAGGAATTGATGAAAGCGTTGCGGGAGAGGCTTAACGAACAGGACGAGCGACACGAGGGCGGCAGTAAATGGATTGGCACGGCCGGCACGTCACCTTTTGGCGCATACGGCTACAACCCCGAAGGCGTACGAATCGGCCAACAGGGTTCGCGGCATCGGCGCGCGACCAAGGTCTGGGACAAACGTGAATACAAGAATCTAGACGACAGTCTTGAGCTTGGCACACGGAATATCAAGATTGCCCTGAGAAAGCTGCGCAAATTTGCACGTGAAGGCGCCGCCGATCAGCTCGACCTGGAAGACACGATAGACAAGACCGCCCGGAATGCGGGCCTTCTGGATATTCGTATGGTTCCTGAGCGCCACAACGCCGTTAAGGTCCTGCTCGTGCTCGATATTGGCGGATCGATGGACGATCACGTCCGGGTGTGCGAGGAACTATTCTCTGCCAGCAGGACAGAGTTCAAGCACCTTGAGTATTTCTACTTTCACAACTTCATTTACGAAAGTCTGTGGAAGGACAATCGACGTCGACATGCGGAGCGAATTCCAACCTCGGAAATTACGCACAAGTATGGTCAAGACTATAAATTGGTATTCGTCGGTGACGCGACAATGAGCCCCTATGAGATTGTTTATGCCGGCGGCAGCGTCGAGCACTGGAACGAAGAGCCGGGCGCTGTCTGGATCAAGCGCTTGCTCGATGCATATCCGAAAGCAATCTGGCTCAACCCCGAGCCGGAGAAGCGGTGGGATTTCACGCCCTCCGTCAAACTAACACGCGAACTGATGGACGATCGAATGTTTCCACTGACACTTGCCGGTCTTGATCGCGGCATTAAGTGCTTACACTGAATTTAAATACAACTTGCGAGAGTGTCCCAGTCGTTTACCACCGCTTGGCTTCAGTTCATCTGCAGTGCGGCAAGGTCTTCGATTATTTCCGCGGAATGTGATTCCGGATCCACTTCTTCGTAATGCCTGGCAATATTTCCGTCGGGATCGATAAGGAAAGTCTGGCGCTTCGCTAAAGTCATGCCAAATATCCTCGATTTGACACCGTACGCGTCAGCTGTCGTGCCTTCGGTGTCAGCCAACAATGGAAACGGCAGGCCGTGTTTTTCGGCGAAATTTTTGTGTGATTCGGCGTCGTCCAGGCTTACGCCAAGGATCTCGCAGTTCGCACTCTTGAAAGCGAAAATATTGTCACGAAATTCGCATGCCTCGGTCGTGCAGCCTGGCGTGTTATCTTTCGGATAGAAATAAAGCGCAACCCATTTACCACGATAATCTTCTATAGAGTGCATGGTTCCATTTTGGTCGACGAGCTCGAAATCGGGTGCGGCTTCTCCAGTGGTCACCTGCTCCGCGCCGCTGATTGTGCTGCCAAACAGCAACAGAGGAGTCATGCAAAACAAGAAAAAAACTTTTTTCACGACGCAGCCCTCATTCGCCACAATGCGGTTGTGACCCATTCGTGTAATTCGGACAACCGCAATTGGCAGTTGTTCCGCTCGGACTATAATACGCCATACTTATGAAAATTCATCCGGAAAACAGCATGACCGCGCTGGTTCTGCCCGGCGGAGGCGCTCGTGGAGCGTTCCAGGTTGGCGTGCTTCGGGCTATCGCTGAAATGTGTCCACACGGATGTGAGAATCCATTTCCTATTATAAGCGGGACGTCCGCAGGAGCCATAAACTCCGTCGTTCTGGCGAGCAAAGCAAGACGCTTCCGGGTAGCGGTCGCGGAGCTGGAACGAGTCTGGGGGCATTTTCACAGCAACCAGGTATTCCGTTCTGACAGTCTGACAATGTTAAAAAGCAGCCTGCGCTGGTTGGGTGCAATCGTCACTGGCGGCACCCTGGTAAACATGCCCAGATCCTTGCTGGACAATTCACCGCTGAGGGCACTGCTCAGTCACAACATCCACTTTCCAAGAATCCAGGAATCGATCAACAGAGGGCATCTGCACGCGGTCGCCGTGACGGCGGCGGGCTACCGATCGGCAAAATCCAAATCTTTTTTCCAGGCGGCTCCGAATTGCCGGGCCTGGTCCAGGACTCGACGCGAGGGAATTCGTGAGGAGATCCACCTGGACCACCTCATGGCAAGTATTGCTGTACCGATGATATTCGAACCGGTCAGGCTGCACGGTGAATTTTTCGGTGACGGCGCAATGCGCCAGGCGACACCGCTCAGTCCTGCGATTCACCTGGGCGCCGACCGTATACTGGTCATTGGTGTCCGCGACGAGAAAGCGGGCGCAGATTCGGATACCAGCACGCCGCAGCCATACCCGAGTTTTGCCCATATCGCCGGTTACATGCTCGATACGCTGTTTATGGATGGTCTTTATTCCGACCTGGAGCGGATGACCCGAATGAATCAACTGATCGACTCAGCGATGTACGATCAAAATACGGGTTTGTTTCCGAAAGTACGACCGATAGATACGATGGTCGTCTTGCCGAGCCGGGATTTGCGGGAAATTGCGGTTGCCTGTCGCGAAGAAATGCCGCGCCCTGTAAGAGCACTGCTCCGCGGAGTGGCGGGGCGCAATGCGAATGAGGGAAGACTCTTGAGTTTCCTCCTGTTCGAACAAGCCTATACGCGTGAGCTGATCAAGCTCGGTTACAACGACGCGATGCAGGTCAAGGATCAGCTTTCAAAGTTCATCACCGGTCAGGAAGTCCCGAGGCTGTTTGCGCCCAGTTGGGTTAGCAAAGACTTGCGCGGACTCGAGCACAAGTAACTCGACAAAGTAGGGTCATATTCCCGTTAGTCGCCAATCTTCGCGCTGTTCCGCGACGGTCAATCACTACAGCAGGA
>JBPCYD010000053.1:0-2950 GCA_051007895.1 Woeseiaceae bacterium | reverse complement strand
ACAGACAAACCCACTGCCCACCAGGGAAGGCTGCGGCCAGCGAGAAAGAATTCCGTCGTATCGGTGGAGCCCCGGCTGAGTTTCAGGCCGTGCCAGACGACATACGCGACGTAGGCGAACACAATCGACCAGTCGAATAGATGCATGGGTCAGCCGGAATAATGTTGCGAGAAAAAGTACAGCAGCAGAATGACAACGACGGTGAACCCGACCACGCTCGCATAGATGCGGCCCCAGCGCGTCTGGCGCGCCTGTTTATCGTCTACTGATTCTTTCCCGATTTCGGCCAACGGTTCGACTTTTTGATTATTTTTGGATATCCGCAGCGTCAGAAGCTTGCACAATAGTATCCGGGGTCGCAACCTGCGGTCGACGACGGCGCCGAAATGCGGCGCAGGTCTGGATTTCTCGGGAATTCAGCGATTAAATGCGGGTCTTATCTGTAACCACGTGAAATCTACCGGTACCAATGCGCGCGCAAATAACTCATAGAACGCTGCTGGCGATGGTGGCATTGCTGATATGTGGGGCAATGGCATTCGCCCAGGAACGAAAATCAGCGGCCGAGCGGATTAACGGCGTTTGGCGCATGGACCCGCGTACCCTGCGCTCCCCGGCGCTCACGTCCTACCAGGAAGACGGGACGGTCACCTTTACGCAGCTGGAGGACGGCCGCTTCAGCGCCATTGCCAGGATAACGACACGACTGGTGTCGGAGACGGAAGAGACGTTTACGATGCCGGGTTGTGAAGGCGAAACCGAGTGTACGATTGACAGCGCCTCCGAAGGTATCGCGTCGGTTTTCGGCAATTCGATGTACGTTGACTGGATCGACGATGGCTGGATCGACGATTTCTTCAAGATCTCCGGCAACGAGATGGACGGAGACGACGGCAACGGACCGATTCATTTGGTTAAGCAAGAGTAGGGCGGGCCCGGCCGCCTGGCAGCGGCCCTCAGATCCACAATAAGTGCCGGCCGCGATGTCCCGGATTGCACTACGCAGTGCAGGCTGTCCATATTTGCGAGACCCGTGATTCTGGTCTATTTTAGGGTAACCGATCGAGACCAGTACCGTTGCAGCCGCGCGCGTGTCGCTGCAGCGACCACCAGAACCCACTAATCGCGAGGCCACCTGATGGACAAGAGAGAATTTCTGAAAGGCGTTGGAATGATGAGTCTTGCAGCGCCGCTGACTTTCACGCAGCTGCAAACGGCGGTTGCGGCCGTGGCCAATGTGAGCCCGTCAGAGCTGGCCGGTGACGAGGATTTCTGGATGAAGGTGCGGAGCGACTACGACCTCAAACCGGACTACATTAATCTCGAAAACGGCTATTACTGTTTCATGCCAAGACAGACCATGGAGCGGCAGATCGAACATTTGCGCAACGTTAATCTGGAAGGCTCGTACTACATGCGCACGGTACGGCTCGAAAACAAAAAGAAATCCGCACAAAAGGTGGCGGAAATGGTGGGCTGCTCGGCGGACGAGGTCGCCATCACACGTAATACGACCGAATCACTCGACCTGATTATCGGCGGCATTCAGTGGGAGGAGGGCGACGAGGCCGTGATGGCTGAGCAGGACTATGGCGCCATGCTGAATCACTTCAAATACGCAGGTGAGCGATACGGCGTGGTCAATAAGCTGGTGTCCGTGCCTAACCACCCCAAAGACGACCAGGAAATTGTTGATCTGTACGCCTCGGCCATCACCGATAAGACCCGCCTGCTGATGGTTTGTCACATGATCAACATCACCGGCCAGATTCTGCCCGTGCGCAAGATCGCCGACATGGCGCATGCGCGTGGCGTTGAAGTCATGGTGGACGGCGCACACGCGTATGCGCACGTCGACTTTCAAATGAAGGATCTCGACTGTGACTACTATGGCACCAGTCTTCACAAGTGGCTGAGTGCGCCACTCGGCACGGGCATGCTGTATGTGAAAAAAGAAAAGATCGACAGCGTGTGGCCACTGTTTGCGGAACGCGAACTCGAAGCAAACGATATGCGTCGCCTCAATCATATTGGCACGCACCCGGTACACGTCGACCTCGGCATAATTGACGCGATCGAATATCAGAATACGATCGGGCTCAAGCGCAAAGAGGAGCGACTGAGATACCTGCAGCACTACTGGACCAGCCAGTTGCGTGATGTGCCCGGCGTCATTATCAATACGCCTGTTGAACAGCATCGACATGCCGGTATAGGCAATGTTGGTATAGCCGGCATTGAGCCTAAAGACCTGGCCGACAGGCTGATGGAGGACTACCGTATTTTCACGGTGCCCATAAATCGACCAGGTGTGGTCGGCCTGCGTATAACGCCGAACGTCTATACGACGACCGACGAACTTGATTCCCTGGTTAAAGCAATAATCGAGATCAGTGCCTGACGCACTGCCCGGCAGTTAACACGCTGAAAAACCTAAAGAGAACGCGCTACCGGTGCTTCTGCATCCCTCTGTATTTTGTTAAAGCGCAAAAGAAGCGTTGTGTATCTGTGCTATATCTGACTGATAACTAAAAGTCAGCCCGACAAAGATCGGAGTGAGATATGCGTAAGTTCAACGTTATCTGGGGAAGTGCGTTGCTGGTATTCGCGGTTGCTGCATCGATTTTTGTTGCTGCTACCGATCAGCCGCCCGTTTACTACGTGCTCAGCATGGTGCCCTTCGTGATTGGCGCAAACAGTTTGCAGATCGGTTTTCGCGAATTAAACGCGCAGCCCGCACGAAAAACCAAACGGCGTCGCTAGCAGCGCTGTAGAAGCTGGATTTTTTTTGGGGCGCGGTTTACTGTCCCGGGATCATAATGTGTGCGAATGGCGTGCCGGCGAGCATAAGCCACGGCCGATTGAATTGCCGCTCTTCTGTCACGCCGATCGATTCTCCGGTTGAAAACGGAACATAGACGACGGTCAGCAGCACCGCGGTATCGAGGCT
>JBPCYD010000052.1:0-14825 GCA_051007895.1 Woeseiaceae bacterium | reverse complement strand
TGCCCAGCTAAACGCCGAGCTCAAACAACCCATCGACTTCGTTCATAATTTCAGCTGGTCACGGTGCGAACAAAAATAACGCACTAAAGACCAATTCTCTCCTACTAACCGACTTCGTTCATTATCGCGGCTGGTCGTTGTGCCAACAAAGATAACGCACTAAAGATCAATTCGCACCGACCCTCTGCGTTTCAATTCGCCCGCCAGGGCGAATTGGGGTGGACGATGGGACTCGAACCCCAGTACAAAAATACGCCAGGATCCAATTCCTCGCCGCAATCAAAAACCGTGACCGACCGGAATCACATAAACAATCGATTCCGGTCATCCAAATAGAACCCTCCAATTCAATCAATGGAGAATTTGGGGTGGACGATGGGACTCGAACCCACGACGACCGGAATCACAATCCGGGGCTCTACCAACTGAGCTACGCCCACCATAATTCATTACATTGTACTAACGTTAGACCGTAAGTCACCAGCTGCCTTCGTGCACCATTGCGGCTGGTCATTGCGGTTCTGCACCGATCCTACTAACGGTAGGTTCTCACCCAGCAATGTTTCCCGAAGCGTGAACTTCAGGAGAACTTGGCGCGCCCGGCAGGACTCGAACCTGCAACAACCGGCTTAGAAGGCCGGTGCTCTATCCAGTTGAGCTACGGGCGCAAGTCATATTCCCACTTCGCGGCCAAAAGCCATGCTGGCCTGGCAATCCTGCGCCGTCTCACGGTGTCCATTCTCAAATGGAGTTCTTGGTCGGGGCAGAGAGATTCGAACTCCCGACCCTCTGCTCCCAAAGCAGATGCGCTACCAGGCTGCGCCATGCCCCGATTCCAGAACCCAAAATTTCGCCGGCCCGGGCCCGGCGGGGCACGATAATACGACCGGCCATGGGACCAGTCAATTTGAATTAGGCGTTTTCCGCAGAAAATCGGGCACTTATCAGCCTCCTCAAGCAGTGCTTTAGTGGCGGCACGTGCTTTGGTATCGTGCGGGTGACAATTCAGACCCGGAACCACAATGAAAAGAACGTTACTGGCAATAATTCTCATCGTGTTGACCGGCACAGCAGTCCCGCAGGACAGAGTGCCGGCCCACCCGTATATCAAGCTGGAAACAACTGAAGGCGACATCATCCTGGAACTCGATGGCCGCCGTGCGCCGGTCACCGTTCGCAATTTTCTCGCGCTCGTGGATGACGGCTACTTCGATGGCACGATTTTCCATCGCGTAATTCCTGATTTCATGATTCAGGGTGGCGGCTACACGCCCGGACTGACACTAAAGGAACCTGCCGACTTTATTATCAACGAATCCGGTAACGGTTTGAGAAATTCGCGTGGCACGATTGCGATGGCCAGGCAGCAGTCGCCCCATACTGCGATGGCCCAGTTTTTCATTAACGTCAAGAACAATAATTCCCTCAACCCGGCGCGTGACCACTGGGGTTATGCCGTTTTCGGCGTTGTGATCGAAGGCATGGATATTGTCGACACCATTGCGGACGTACGCACGGGTCCGCAGGGCGACTTTGAAACAGATGTGCCCATCGTCCCGATTGTCATAAAGACCGCTTCCCGATTCGAATTCGAGTGAACTGGTTGAAGACGACGATCGGCTCCGGCACGCACACATCAAGAGACTGAGCCGAAGTGACCACTCTTTTCATCTCTGATCTGCATATGGAGGCTGACAGGCCCGAGATCGCGGATCAATTCCTGCGCTTCCTTGAAAGCGAAGCCCTTGGCGCGGATGCGTTGTACATTCTCGGCGACCTTTTCGAGTCGTGGGTCGGTGACGACGACCCAAACGAACACTACGCGTGGGTCAAGCAGGGGCTGAAAAAGCTGACTCGAAAAGACGTACCGGTCTTCTTTATGCATGGCAACCGGGATTTTATGATCGGCGACGATTTCGCCGCGGAAACCGGCGTGCAACTACTGGACGACCCGGTCTGCATCGATTGTCACGGTCAGCAGGTCCTGTTAAGCCACGGCGACGCCTACTGCACCGATGATGTCGAATACCAGGCGATCAGAAAAATGACCCGGGACCCGCAATGGCAGTCCATGATGCGGTCCAAGTCACTTGACGAGAGGCTCGTTTTCGCGGCGCAGGCGCGTGCAGCAAGCCTGGCACATGGCGGAGAAATCGACGACGCTATTGCAGATGTCAATGCAGACGCTATTCAGCAGGCGTTCGAGGCCGCAGAGGTTAGTTTGATGTTGCACGGGCACACGCACCGGCCAGCGGTGCACGACCTTGTTGTGGCCGGGCGACCGGCGCAACGAATAGTACTTGGCGACTGGTATGAACAGGGGAGCGTCGTGCGTTGGAACGATGCCGGGCCCGAGCTTTGCGTATTGGCGCGGTGATTATCGAATGCAGCTAAAGCGGCTCTTGCAAACGCGCCTTACCAATCGCGGCTGAAGCCGCTCCTACAATGCATGTGGGAAACATCGCGGTTGAAGCCGCTCCTACAATGCACGTGGGAAACATCGCGGCTAAAGCCGCTCCTACGTGACTCCATAGATCAGTAGGCGCTGCTTCAGCCGCGATTCCTTGCCGACTACGCAGGGACGCCCGAATGAAAACGAAACTGCGAATCCGGCGACAATATCAGTTCCGCTTCAATCGTCATGAGTTGCTGCAGCCGCTCTGTAAATGCTGTCTCTTCAATGTCAACTTGCTGTCGCGCAAAATTGAGGTAATGCTCAAAATGCCGGGCCTCCGACGCCAGCAGGCCTGCATAAAACCGACCAATATCATCCGGCAAATGCGGCACCAGGGAAGCGAAACGTTCACACGAGCGGGCCTCGATCAAAGCGCCGACGAGCAATACGTCGAGCAGTCTCTCCGGCTCTTTTTCCCTGCAGGCACGGCGCAACGTCCCGGCATAGCGGGAGGCAGACACGTGGGCAAATTCGATACCCCTTTCTTCAAGTATCTTGCGAACCTGTTCGAAGTGTCGCAATTCCTCTCGCGCGAGTCGTGACATCCGATACGCGAGTTCCGCCTTTTCCGGATATCGATAAATAAAGCCAAGCGCTGTGCCGGCAGCTTTTAATTCACAGTTGGCGTGATCATGTAGCAGTTCTGGCAAGCGCTCGACTGCCTCGCAAACCCATTCGTTTGGCGTGAGCACATCAAAGAATTCAGCGATTGGTGCCGGTAGCGAGGCTACTCCCAAGCCAGCACCTCATCCGCGCTTTGCAAACGGTCTTCCGGACGTTTCGCCAACAGCAGGTTGATCAACGCCTGGTGCTTGCCGAGGCGATGTGGCAATACCGGCACCGGCGCCTTTGCATGTTTCATAATGATGGTCATGGCATCATTGCCGAGATACGGTTTTTGGCCAGTTAGCATTTCGTAATATATTACGCCCAAGCCGTAAATATCACTGCGTTCATCCACGTCTTCGGCGTGCCCCTGTTCAGGACTCATGTAGTACGGTGTACCGAATATTTCCCCGTTCCCGGTAATCTCCTGCTCCAGGCGCATACGTTTGGCGAGGCCAAAATCGATCAACGCAAGCGTGTCATCTGCCCGCACCATTATATTGCCGGGTTTCAAATCGCGATGCAGGATGCCCCGGGAATGCAGTTGCGACAGTGCGCCGGCGATCTGCCGGGTATAAGCAAGGGCGTCTTTCTCCAGAATGCCATGAGAAATGCGTTGCTTTAGATCGCCACCGGGCACGTATTCCATTGCGATATGCGCGTGATCGTCACTGACACCCAGGTCGAAGATACGCACGATATTGGGATGGTCGATTTCTGCGATCATCTCGTACTCTTGCAGAAAACGGTCGAATGCGCCGAGACCGTCGGACAAATCAGGCACCTGCCGCAGCACTTTCAGCACCATTTCGACGTCCGTCGATTCTTTTCTGGCGAGATAGACTGCAGAATGCTCACTGGCGGCAAGTCGCCTGACAAAGCGATAGCCCTTGATCAGCGGATGAATGCCGGTCGCCATGTCACCCACAAAAAGAGAATCGGTGGACGATACGCCGTGTCGATTTCTCAACAGATCACCCATACGCACGATGAAAGCGTTGTGTCGAATGTTGTCAATTTGAAAGTAGGCGCTGGCCCCCGCCTCTAAGGCCTGTGCCTTATTGTCATTGCCGAAATAGATCACAGCAGGAAAACCCGGTGTCGCCACAAATTGCCTGAGCGTCAGTAACGGATTTCTTTCTCCCTGGTTTTCGCCAAGCAGGACAATGTCGTTACCCGCGCCGGAAAACTCGTCGGGAAGATGCCCTGCAGACGTAGGATCATAAGCTGAAATGATCGCATCCGGCCAATGCGTGGTGACGTGGTGCATCAGCAATGAGCGAAAATCAGCGACGCCGTCGATGATCATGACCTTTATGCTCATGCCAGATGCAACCCTGTGTTTATTGCCATACTGATATAAGGACTCGCGCTCGCGGGTGGTTGCGGCACCGAAATGCTAGAGGCTCACGACCCGCTCAGTCTCATTGTGCTCATCGCTGACAGCCAGTTTTGGGGCAGACCATTTTGCGCGCTTCCGTTTTTTGGCAGCATCGGAGCGTGCCTCCTCGAGTGCGCGAAGATAGTCCTCGGTGACGTCGGCCGTTACATATTCGCCTGAAAAACACGACGTGTCGAAGCGCGTAATATCCGAATTGTCGTGCCGCACCGAGCGAATCAATCCGTGCAAATCCTGATAAATAAGCCGATCGGCACCGATGAGCTCCTCAATCTGGGCAACGGTTCGACCATTGGCAATCAGTTCCGACGCGGCCGGCATGTCGATGCCATAGACATTCGGGTAACGAACCGGTGGTGCTGCTGACGCGAAGTAGACCTTCCTGGCGCCGGCTTCCCGGGCCATCTTGATGATCTGCCGCGATGTCGTGCCTCGTACGATCGAATCGTCGACCAGCAATACGTTCTTGCCGCGAAATTCCAGGTCAATCGCATTTAATTTGCGGCGAACAGATTCTGTGCGCTCCGCCTGGCCGGGCATTATGAACGTACGACCAATGTAACGATTCTTGATGAATCCTTCGCGGTACTTGACGCCGAGATGATAGGCAACCTGAACTGCAGCAGTGCGGCTGGTGTCCGGAATCGGAATTACAACGTCGATATCGTGATCAGGCCATTCACGGACGATCTGCCCAGCCAGTTGTTCACCCATACGTAAACGTGCTTTGTAGACGGATAACTGGTCAATAATCGAATCGGGCCGTGCGAAATAAACGAATTCGAATATGCAGGGTGAGTTGCTGGTATTGCCAGAGTATTGGCGACTGCTCAGCTCCCCGGCATTGCTGATAAATACTGCCTCACCTGGCCTCAAGTCACGCACGTTCTTGAAGCGTAAAGTCGCAAGTGCGACGCTTTCCGACGCGACCATGTACTCTTTACCGGCGCTGGTTTCGCGCTCACCGATCAGTATGGGTCTGATTCCGTTTGGATCCCGGAACGCCACAATGCCGTGACCAATAATCATTGCGACGACGGCGTAGCCGCCAGAACACCGATCGTGCACCGCCTCGATAGCGTCGAAAATCTGCTCCGCCGTCGGCATTCCGCTGGTCCGATTTTGCAGCTCGTGCGCAAAGACGTTTAGCAGCACTTCCGAATCGGAAGTGGTACTCAGGTGCCGTCGGTCCTCTCGAGTCAGGAGTTCTGCCAGTTCATCGTAATTAGTCAGGTTGCCATTGTGACCGAGACAAATGCCGTAGGGTGAATTGACGTAAAAAGGTTGTGCCTCAGAGGATTTGGACGTCCCAGCGGTCGGGTAGCGTATATGGCCCATGCCAACGTTGCCGGTCAGGCGCAGCATGTGGCGATGTCTAAATACATCGCGCACCAGGCCGTTGCTCTTGCGTACTTTCAGTCCTTCATCACCCCAGGTCACGATGCCGGCAGCATCCTGACCACGATGTTGCAAAACTGTCAAACCATCGTAAATCGTCTGGTTAACCGGGTGTTTGCCAACAATTCCTACGATACCGCACATATGTAATTGGGACCTTTTATAATTCCTGACTTGACCGCTGAATTTTCAGACCGATACTCTGCTGCAGCGACTCGGGGTCAAGCATTTCCAGGCCGCGTGGTGCCATCACACTAATCCAGTCCGCGACATATTCGCCATAAGGGATAATGCGGGAATCCAGCCACCAGATCCTGGCGTCAAACCCGGCGTAACGGCCCGCAAGCACGAAAACACCGACGACGAGCACGGCTCGAATTAAACCGAACAGCCCGCCAAACCCGCGGTCCATTCCACTCAATCCAGACAGGTGTACTATTTTTGAGACGCCCCAGCCGGTTAGCGCGCCGCCCGCAAGGACCACGACAAAGATCAGGAATCTCCCCGACCACAACTGCAATTCCGTTGAATCAACTGTGCCACCCAACCAGCCGCCCGCATACGGTCCCAAATGCATCGCGGCCCAAATTGCAGCCAGGAGTGCAGCGATGGATATCGCTTCTTTGACAATGCCGCGAAACCACCCGACAACGATGGACGCAAGAGTGACAACGAGAATAATTATGTCGACGATCGCCATTGGTGAAATTAGCGTGAGTTCAGGTCCGTTGCCGTGTCGCTATCTACTCTGAATCCGGATTCTAGCAGATCGACCAACGTGCGCACTCACGGGTGCGGCACAACCTGCCCTTTGTGCCCACTCTTCGCGAGCTGGGTCGCTATTTGTTCCGCACCGGCGCGGTCCTTTTGTGGTCCGATGCGCACGCGGTGCAAGGCAGCCCCTCCCCTTTCGAGTTGACTCAGGAATGCTGCATAACCCTGGTCCCGCAAACTTGCGGCAAGCTTTTCGGCGTTTTGCTGATTGGAGAAGCTGCCCAGTTGCACAGCCCACATGCCGGTCGCCGACGTCGCCGTTGCTTGCACTGGCGTATCCGTCTCCGGAATATTGGCCGGCAGTTCCTCTGGCTCAGGTTCAGGTATCGGAGTATCTGCCACCGTCGGCGCTTCTTCCTGCTGAATCTCCGCTTGGGGTAGCGATTCGGTCGCTGCAACAGGCGGCGATTCAGCCGCAAGAGTCGATTCGGCACGCGTGGCCGGGACGGGTTCGCTACGATCCCGATTCAGGACAATGGTTTGCTGTTGCCGACCTGCATCGTTTTGACCGGGAAGCGTCACCGAGGTACTGATGGTCTCCTGGTCATCGGGCGGACCATCGAGAAAAATCGGCACAACCAGCACAGCAACAAACACCAAGACGACGGCGCCAATAATTCGTTCTTTTAGTGCTCTGTCGGACAGGTTTTGCATGGGCGCGAGTATAACTCAACGATCTGAATATTCATGATTTCTGTTCCCGCGAAAGCCAATCGATCGCAGGCCCGACGAGATAGAATGACCCGGTTACGACGACCACATCTTTTGCGCTTGCCTGCTTCGCTGCAAACCCCAGCGCCGCGTCAATGGTATCGGCAATGAGGCAGGGTTTGCCCGACAGACCGGCTATTTCCTTTCCAAGCTGTTCGGCAGCTGCAGCCCGCGGGCCATTAACCGTTACCGCAATCCAGCGGTCGACAAATTCGCTGAGCGGCTCGATAACGCCCTGTACATCCTTGTCTCGCAATAAACCAATGATTGCGGTCACCTGACCAGTGATTTGCAGGTCGACGAGCCGCATTGCCAATGCGGCTGCGGCAGCTGGATTGTGTGCGACATCCAGTATCCATCGACACTGGCGCTTCACTACCTGGAATCTGCCTTCGACTGCAAGATAGGGCAGCACCCCGTTTACGGTTTCACTGGTCAACAAATCGTCGAGGCCGATGGCTTCAACGGTCGCCAAGGCCGTGGCGGCATTCTGCAATTGCACTTCGCCCGCAAGCGACGGTGCGAGCAGACCGGTAAGCTCGACGTTGGCGCCACGCCACGACCAATAGTCGAGGTCGACAGGGTCTTTCTCATAGGCAAAGTCTCGACCGGTGATGAGCAGATTGGCGCCAAGCTCCGCAGCGGAGACCCGAATCGCATCCGGGACGCACATGTCACCAAAGATGATCGGCTTGCCTGCCCGCATGATGCCCGCCTTCTCAGCGGCGATTGACTCCACGTTGTCACCCAGCCATGCACAATGGTCCAGGGATACGTTGGTTATCACGCTGGCGTCCGGCTCAACGGCATTGACTGCCTCCAGGCGGCCACCCAGCCCGACTTCGAGGATCCAGGCATCGACCCTGGCTGCATCAAATACGACCAGCGCAGCGAGTGTCCCAAACTCGAAATAAGTCAGGGGTAAATCGCCGCGCTTCGATTCCACGAGCTGTAATGCGTCCAATATCTGCTGATCGCTGGCCGGGACACCGTCGATGCGGATGCGCTCGTTATAGACGTGAATGTGTGGTGACGTGTAGCAGCCTGTACTGATGCCACCTTTTTGCAGCAAGGCGGCCAGCATGGCGGCGCATGAGCCCTTGCCATTGGTGCCGCCAACGTGGATCACCGTCTGTGGCCGCGACAACTTAAGCCGCTCGAGCATGGTCTGGACACGTTCGAGTCCGAGCACAATCTCACGCGGCGACAGCGTTTCGAGCCACGGCAGCCACTCTGCAAGTGTTGTGAAAGAGGCTGGCTGGCTCACAGGGTGTTCAGCGTCAGAGTCGTCGTTATAGCGGCCCGCGCAAGAGAACGGCCATTGCCTAGTCAGCGGGCGCGGCGCGATGATCGAGTTTTGCGAGAAGATCCGCGATCTCATCCCGAAGTTTGCGTCGATCGATAATCATATCGACTGCACCATGATCCAACAGGAACTCGCTGCGCTGAAAGCCTTCCGGCAACTTCTGGCCGACCGTTTGCTCGATAACCCTGGGACCGGCAAAGCCGATTAAGGCTTTCGGCTCGGCAATGTTGATATCACCGAGCATGGCCAGGCTCGCCGACACGCCACCCGTCGTGGGATCAGTTAAAACCGATATAAATGGTACTTTTTTCTCTGACAGTATGGCGAGCGCAGCTGACGTTTTTGCCATCTGCAGCAATGAAAACAGCGCTTCCTGCATTCTCGCCCCGCCACTCGCCGCGAAAGAAATCAGCGGCACGTTTTCTTCGGCACTGAGTTGCGCGGCGCGGCAAAACCGTTCGCCGACCACAGACCCCATGGAACCACCCATGAATCCGAATTCGAACGCGCACGTAACAACCGGCACGCCTTTCAGCGTGCCTTTAGCGGCCACCAGCGCGTCTTTCTCACCGGTTTTTTTCTGTGCCTGTGCGACGCGATCCCGGTAACGTTTACTATCACGAAACTTAAGCGGATCCATAGGTTCCAGAGTGCCGGCAATTTCTTCTATCGAATCGGGGTCCAGAAAAAACTCGAGGCGCGTTCGCGCACCGATGCGCATGTGGTGATCGCACTTTGGACAAACGTGGAGATTGCGCTCGACCTCTTTGCGAAACAGCTGCTCGTCACACGAGGGGCAGGTCAACCACACACCCTGCGGCACCGATCGCGCACGATTTTCTGTGCTGATGCGTGAGGGCATCAATTTTTCTAGCCAACTCATGGTTTTGTCCTATTCACCTGTTCGCATCATAAACCAAATTGTTCCGTACCAGAATTCTGAGGAATCCCGAATCGTTCCGGATAATCGACGCCGATCAAAGTCAACGCGTGCGGTGGTGCCGCTACACCGCCCCTGGTTCGATCCTGGCTTTCCAGTACAGTCTTGGCCCAATCCTGCGGTCGCTCTCCGTGCCCAATCGCAACGAGGACCCCGGTAATGTTGCGCACCATATGCTGCAGGAAGGCATTCGCTACGACGATGATGCTGACCCATCGACCATTACGGGTCACCGCTATTTCGTGCATGTCTCTTACCGGTGACGCCGCCTGGCAGCCGGCAGCCCGAAATGCAGAAAAATCGTGTCGGCCGACCAGTTGGTTAGCGGCTTCCTGCATTGCCCGTTCATCAAGTTCGTCGTATAACCACCAGGAATGTCGCCGCAGCAGTGCAGAGCGTACCGGTTGATTGAGAATCAGGTACCGATAGGTTCTGCTCGTTGCTGAAAAACGCGCGTGGAATTCATTGTCGACCTGTTTTGCCCAGGCGACGTTGATGTCATCGGGCAAATTCGAGTTAATGCCGAGAACCCAGCCGCGCTCTGATCGCTCTGACCCGGAATCGATATGCACAACCTGGGCGGTTGCGTGAACCCCAGCGTCTGTCCTGCCAGCACAAGTTGTTTTGACAGGTTCGTTGGCGACGACACTGATCGCTTTTTCCAGCAATGCCTGGACACCGTCACCCGTTTTCTGGCGTTGCCAGCCGACATAGCGGGTTCCATCGTATTCTATGCCGAAAGCTAAGCGCATGAGTCCCGGGCCAGGCAGGCGTACGACTTAGCCTGCCGCAACTGATGGCGTTAGGAAGGAAGCGATTCCAGCAGCTGCCGGGCCTGTTGTTTTTGCCCTTCGTCCCCTTCGTCCAATACCTCTTCGAGGATGCTGCGCGCGCCGCCGGGATCACCCATATCGACGTAGGCTCTGGCGAGGTCCAGCTTGGTACCAACCTCGGTCATGGTGCGCGCTTCGTGCAGGTCACCGGAAATCTCTTCCGGCGCAAGCGCCTGGGTTGAACCCGTTGCGCCCGCCACATCCTGCGGATTAATCCGCGGCTGTTCGACGGTTGCATCGTCGCGCATCTGATTGACCGTATCGCCAACTTCGCTGACTTTGAGCGCCGCCGTCAGGTCATCGAGATCGAGATCGAGGTCGGTGCTTCCCGCGAGTTCCGGCATCCTGCCCGTTTCATCGGTCGACATATCCGAACTGAATACATCCTTGGGCAATGCTTCGGTCTTGGCGAAATCAAACTCGCTGATCTCTTCGCTTACGGGCGCCAGCATCGTTGCCGCATCGTCTGGCAGCGCTTCGGTAATATCATCGTCGCCATAGTCTGCAACCGGTAGATTCCCGTCCGTTGCAGATAAATCGGCCTCGATGATACCGGACATTTCGGCCGCGATATCATCGGTGAGAACCTGCGTTTGACCCGTTGCATCGAGAAGACTCGAATCGATCCCAACATCGGTGTCTTCGCCATCGTCGTCCAGTGACGCGAGCAGCGTCGCTTCATCGTCACCAAGCGCCGGCATCTCACCCGTGCCCTCAGCCAACGACGGCATCTCACCTGTGGCCGCAAGCATTTCGTCAACGTCGAGTGCCTGCTGCAATCCCGTCTGCCCGGCAACGTCGTCAATGGCGGCGTTGGTACCGGTTTCGATCAACTCATTGATGTCCGTGCCGGTCTCGTCAAGCGCAGCATCCATCGTTAGCCGCTGACCCTTGGCCGTATCCTCAAGCTCATCGATCAGATCATCATCAGCGATATCAGTCGCAACTGCCGTTTCGTCCAGGTTGCCCAGGTCCAGTCCCAGGTCATCCAGGTTAATCTCAGCGGTCGATTCTGCTTCGGGAATGCCGGTGTCAACGTCGGCGATTCCTGGCATTTCGCCGGTCGCATCCGGCGTGAATGGCTGCTCAACGGTGGGTGTTTCCGCGGTGGCCTCGAGATCATCATTCGCCGCAGGCATTTCAGCCGTGCCGTCGTCCGCTTCGACTGGCGGCATTTCCCGGGTTACCGACGCCTCGATGTCAGCCTCTTCTTCTCCAAAGCTGAAGTCGATGTCATCACCACTATCGGGCGCGATCGAATCCTGGCCAGTGTCCGCACCAAGATCGATTATGTCGCTCACGGCCCCGTCCGGGCCGCCCGCAAAATCGATATCCAGTGCACTACCGTCGTCCGCTCCGCCATCGAACGACAAATCAACCGCCTTGGTTGCGCCCTCGGCACTGACTCCCGAGAACAACTCATGATCGCCGGCGATCTGCTGACCCATGATGACGATTTTGTCCCAATCCGGGTTGGACTCGCCGCCAGCAACGGCACGCATACGGCCCGCCGCGTCAATAAATCCGTCGCGATTGCCCCAGACGAAATAGATTTCGCACAGTTTTGCGAGCAGGCCCTCGTTTTCCGCATCAGAAGACAGCGCGCCGTTGATTAAGTCCGCGGCCTGGTCATAAAGGCCGTAGGCCATATGGAAATCGGCCTCGGCAATTGGATCAGACTGATCCAGATTGATCGCCGTCTCACTACTGAAAGTATCTTCAATGGACTTGTTGATACCGGTTGCGGCGGCGACGTCCGCCGATGGCATAACCGGCGCAGGTGTCTCCAGGGTACGATCCACTTCCGCAGTGGCGGGCGCATCGAGCGTATCCGACAGAAAATCGTCTTCGGCAATTGTGGCAGCCTGTTGCGTCTCCACAACGACGATTGACTCATCATCGTCCCTTGCCAGTGCTGACAGCTGCTCGGTAGACGTGCTTTCGGCGTCAAAATCGTCTGAATCCAGCGCTTCCCAGACGCCGGTCACGGCTTCTTCGTCACGATTTGCGGAACGGCGCATGAACCAGAATAGAATGCCTATTGTTACGAGCAGCGCACCGCCGACCAGCACCCAGAAATTCTGGAGATAGCCCATGATTGTCGAAACGATGCCTTCGTCCCGGACGGGCGTCGTAACGACTGCGGGCGGCGCAGTATCGACCGGATCATCGACAACCTCATCGGGCACGACGTCGTCCACAGCGTCATCGACCAGCAGATCGTCAACGTCGTCGGCAAAGACATCATCGACAGGGTCGGCCGGTAATTCTTCGCCGCGAAGCGCTGCCAGTTCCGCGCGCAGTGCCGCGAGCTCGTTGTCAGGAATTTCGAGCAGCGCGTCCTGATCGTCGAGAATCGCCTGAATCTCGTTGATTCGGGCATCGACCGGGTCAAGGTCATCAACCACGGTATCTTCGACGGCATCGAGTGCATCGTCCACGCCAACATCGAGCGTGTCATCGATCAGGCCGATATCGTCTTCTTCATCGGGTGGCACGAGCGTAAGACTGGGTTGCGTGTCAACCGGCGCCAGCGCCGGCTCGCCGGTCCATGCCAGGTTCTGACGCTGCACTTCGACCAGCGCGTCACCGCGGCTGATTCTGAATACGTCGTCAGCGCTCGGTATACGCAATGAAGCGCCAGCACGCATCACGTTAATGTTGCCGTCGAAGGCCTGTGGATTGGCCTCGTAGATGGCAAGCATAGTCTGATTAACCGTAAGTCTTGAGTCAGGCCGTACGCGACTGGCGATGCTCCAGAGCGTTTCGCCGCGCTGTACCTGCAAATCGCCGCCTGGCGTCGTGTCGAAGTTAATTTGACCGGTGTTCTGACCGCTGTTTTGCGGAGCGGCCTGCACGGGCGGGCGAGCTACCGGTGGCGCTTGTGCCGGTCCCGGAACTGCCGCTTGCGGCGATGCGGGTGCCGATCTCTGGATCTGACCCGCGTCTGCTTCGGTTGCCCGGTTGGGGGCGGTTACTGCCTGGGTAGCCTTCGCGGCGGGCGGCGGAGCGAAAGTGGGCGGATCCAGTAAGATAGTGTATTCGCGCAAAAGCCGACCGCGTGACCACGAGGCTTCCACGAGAAACGTAACAAACGGCTCGGAAACAGGCTCTGAAGACGTTACGAGAATGAAATTCCCGTCCGCCCTCCCGGACTTCACGACATCGAAATCCAGCCCCGTCAAAAAGCCCGGTCGATCGAGATCATAGCGATCAAACGTATCAGCTGATGCCAATTGAATGGTTAGATTGGTGAGCTCTTCCGGCGTCGCCGAAAGTAATGCAATTTCGGCCCGCATCGGTTGATTGAGAGCTGAACTCAGTCGTATATCTCCGAGGCCCAGTGCCATTGCCTGTGTGCCAAGCAAGAGGAATGGCATGAGCCACATACGATTAAGTCTTGACGACATAGTCTGTTTCTCCAGCTCCCCAATTCCCGTTAGAACGGACCGCTCGGAGCATGAATGATAGATTGACAAAGCCCAAACGCTTTGATGGTGAACTATAGCTTATAAATAGTTTTTCGCCAATATTTCAGCTATTTGGACGCTATTTAGAGCCGCGCCCTTACGTATGTTGTCCGAAACTATCCACAGGTCGATTCCTGTGGGATGACTGATATCCTCGCGCACCCTGCCCACGAAAACCGGATCGTTTCCGGAAGCATCAGTAACAGCGGTCGGATAGGCACCCGTTTCGACCCCGTCCTTAAGCTCGACCCCGTCGGCCTGGCGCAGCAGATCGCAGACCTCGGCGGCCGTAATCTTGTTTCTCGTTTCGATATGCACGGCTTCAGAATGACCGAAGAATGCGGGGATTCTGACTGCGGTTGGATTTACGGCAATGGTATCGTCACCCATTATCTTGCGGGTTTCCCACACCATTTTCATTTCTTCCTTGGTGTAGCGATTGTCCTGGAATACGTCGATATGTGGCACCGCATTGAACGCAATTTGCGTGGCATCACCCTTGAGCTCCAGCGGCTGTCCGTTCAGGAGCTTTGCTGACTGCCTGGCAAGTTCCTCGACGGCACTTTTCCCTGCACCGGATACCGCCTGGTAGGTACAAACGTTGATGCGCGAAATCCCGACAGCATCATAGATCGGTTTCAGCGCAACGACCATTTGCATAGTTGAACAATTCGGGTTCGCGATTATGCCAGTAGACTTGTACAGCGCTATGTCCTGCGGGTTAACTTCCGGAACGACCAGCGGAATGTCATCGTCATACCGAAAGCGCGACGTGTTATCGATGACGACGCAACCGGCCGCTGCAGCGATTGGCGCATAAACTTCGGATACTGAGGCACCTGCCGAAAACAGGCCTATCTGTGCCTGCGAAAAATCGAAGTCAGCAATATCCTGGACCGTCAGGCCGCGGTTACCAAAATCTACCTGCTTGCC
>JBPCYD010000051.1:0-5331 GCA_051007895.1 Woeseiaceae bacterium | reverse complement strand
CGATTGTGTTCGCCTACGTCGCGTATGTCGTCTGGCACGGCCTGAAACTCAGCCGGGGCTCCACCGATACGACGGAATTCTTTCTCGCTGGCCGCAGCCTTCCCTGGTGGGCAGTGGGTTTGTCTGTCATGGCGACACAAATGTCGGCGATAACATTGATCGGCACTACCGGGCAGGCGTATGAAGATGGCATGCGTTTTGTCCAGTTTTACTTCGGACTTCCGTTGGCCATGATTATTCTGTGCATTACCGCGGTGCCATTTTTTTACCGAGCCCGCGTGTTCACCGCGTACGAATACCTCGAAAAACGCTTTGATGCCAAGACCCGCACCCTGACCAGTTTTTTCTTCCTGCTCTCGCGTGGGCTTGGCGTTGGCGTGATCATTGCGGCGCCGGCCGTGATTCTTTCTATCGTTCTCGGCTGGGATGAGATTGTCACGATATTCGTCATCGGATTGTCGACCACCGCTTATACGATGCTCGGTGGCGTGCAGGCAGTAACGTGGACTGACGTTAAACAGATGGCCATTATTTTTACGGGGCTGGCCCTGGTGGTTTATGTCATCGTATCCAATCTCCCGACGGGCGTGACCCTGGATGATGCGCTGCATGTGGCCGGCGCCGCGGGAAAACTACAGACGATCGACTTCACGTTTGATTTGACTGAACGCTATACGATCTGGTCAGGAATGCTTGCTGCGCTATTCCTGTTTCTTTCCTACTTTGGCTGCGATCAAAGCCAGGTGCAGCGTTACCTGACAGCCCGTTCGATCGACGAGGGCCGTACGTCTCTGCTGATGTCTGCATTTCTGAAGATTCCAATGCAGTTCCTGATATTGCTCATTGGCATCCTGGTTTTCGTATTCTATCAGTTTCGCCCGCCACCGATGATCTTCAACGACGTTGCGGCGACCAGCGCCGCAGCGATAAACCCGATCGAATACGAGCGTCTCGAATCCGATTTTGCCACTGTTCACGAGCGGCGCCGCGCGGCTGCCGTCCTTTTCATCGAGGCGCTGGACTCCTCCGATTCATCGAACACGCGAGCAGCTTATGTTGCCGCAAATACGGCTTACCTCGACAAGCGTCTTGAAGCAACAGAGTTTGTCCGCGAAACCAACGGTGACGGTTCGTTCAATGATGTTAACTATGTATTCCCGGTCTTCGTCATCGAGAACATGCCGATCGGCGTGGTTGGACTGATCGTTGCTGCCATACTCGCCGCAGCCATGTCGAGCGTCGCCGCCGAACTCAATTCGCTCGCCACCGCTTCGACAATGGATTTCTATCGACGCTATATAAAGATCAATAGCACAGAAAAGGAAATGCTCGCCTTTGGCCGCACAGCTACGCTTGCCTGGGGCGTTTTCGCCTGCATTGTCGCAACGTTTGCGACCAACCTGGGTTCGCTGATCGAGGTTGTGAATACATTTGGATCATTTTTCTACGGCTCCCTGCTGGGTGTATTCGTGCTCGCGTTTGGTGTGCCCGCTGCGCGATCGTCCGGAGCATTTTATGGATTACTGTTTGGTATCGTGTCTGTGTGGATTGCGAGTTCTTTTACCGAGATTGCTTTCCTTTGGTTTAATGTCGTCGGCTGCTTTGTGACAGTCGCCGCGGGATACGTAATCAGTCGCATACGATTTGGAGGCAATTAATGCGTACTAAGCTCGGTGCCTGGCTTCTATTGACCCTGATTGGCGGGACGCTGTCGTTCCCAGTAAACGCACAGGTGCGTGCCATTTACGACCAGGGGGGCAGCGCATTAACCAGGCAGCTACAGCGACTGCAAACGACGGCGAGCGTTATGCACACAGGCGCGCATCCTGACGACGAGGATTCGGCGTTGGTTGCCTACCATGCGCGACATTTGAATGCGCGCACAGCCTACCTGTCGCTGACACGCGGTTCCGGCGGGCAAAATATTATTGGTACGGAGCAATCCGACGCCCTTGGCGTCATTCGTACGGAGGAACTGCTACAGGCGCGGCGACTGGACGGCGCGGAACAGTTATTCACCCGGGCAAACGACTTCGGATTCTCAAAGTACCGAACCGAAGCCTCCCGCATCTGGCCCGAAGAGGCTGTGTTAGGCGACATGGTGCGCGCCATCAGGACGTTTCGACCCAACGTCGTTGTATCCCGCTGGAATGGCACTCCTTCGGACGGTCATGGCCACCACCAGTTCACCGGCTATCTGACTCCGCTGGCAGTCGAAGCTGCGGCTGATCCGGATCAATTTCCCGATCAGATCGCGGCAGGTTTGCATCCCTGGCAGGTACAAAAACTGTATACAGGTCGACGCATTGATCCGCGCTCCACTGACAGGCCCTCTCTCATGGTAAACACCGGCACATACGATCCGGTCACCGGACGCAGTTACTTCGAGATCGGCATGCAGGGACGGAGTCAGCAGAAAACACAGCAGATGGGGGCGCTGGAACTTCGCGGCAGGCAGCTCTCCGGGCTACAGCTTGTTACGTCTCACCTTGACACTTCCGATGCGGAATCCAGCGTCTTTACCGGAATCGATACCTCTATCAATGGACTCGCGACTTTCGAGCGAAAAGCGACGGCCAGTTTTACCGGCCTGCTGAGAGAGCTCCAAAAAAGGGCCGCCGATGCGTTGTCGCAATATGACCCGCTTGATCCGCAGGCACTGATTCCACAACTTGTCGAAGGACTCGCAATCGCTCGAGCATCGAGAGACGCCGCCGAGGGAGCAGACACGCAACGACTGCTTGATGAAAAGATTCAGGAATTCGAATCAGCGCTCATGCTTGCTGCCGGGATATCCCTCGATGCGCTGGCGGATTCGGAGACCGTTGTACCGGGTAGCACTCTGACGGTCGCCGTCAGAACATTCATGCCTGACTCGGCGCCAGTGACGCTGACCGATGTCGAACTCGAGGTGCCAGCGAATTGGTTGGTTGCCGGGTCGCGCGCAAATGTACTTTCCAGTGAAAGTGCGTACCGTCGCAGAGAGCAGCCCGACACTGAGGTGTTGTACGACGTCACGGTTCCTGTCGATGCCCGGCCAACGCAACCTTATTGGCTTGAACGGCCACGCGATGCAGCCGCCTATGACTGGAGTACGGCTGGCGATGCCAGGAACCAGCCATTTGCGGCACCGCTGCTGATTGCGGTTGCCAGGCTAAAGATTGGCGACGCGCCGATTACCGTTCGGAAAGAAGTCGAGTATCGCCTGGTCGACCGAGTACGCGGCGAAATTCGGCGACGTATCGATGTGGTTCCCGCAATTTCCGTCGAACCTGCAGCCGATTTATTGGTGTTGCCAGCGTCATCAGATCGTGAACGGCACGAACTGTTGCTGACGCTTCGCAACAATGCGAATGAGAGCATTGACGGCACGGCGCAGTTTGCGCTGCCTGACGGCTGGTCGCTCGAACCATCATCATCTGCGTTCTCGCTGCCGGCCGCCCCCGCAACAACAACGCTTACATTTAGCGCAACGCTCCCGGATGATGTCAGTGCAGGCGAATATGGACTCGTGGCGAGTGCGACTATCGATGGCACAGCATATCGGCAGGCAATGCGCGAAATATCGTATCCCCACATCCGAACGCACCGCCTGTACGATCCCTCCGAAACAGAGTTCGAGGTGGTTGATGTCGAGGTTGCCCCGGTCCGCATCGGGTACGTCATGGGCAGCGGCGACAAAGTCCCAGAAGCTCTGCGCCGCCTGGGTCTCGACGTAAGCCTGTTGACGGATGCCGAACTGACAACCGGCGACCTCGCAGACTTCGACACGATCGTGATCGGAATTCGTGCCTCACAAACCCGTCCGGCCTATGTCGCCAACAATCGGCGCCTCCTCGATTTTGCCGAGCAAGGCGGCAGTCTGATCGTGCAATATCAACAGCCTGATTTTATCGCGAAGGGCCTTGCGCCCTATCCAGCAAGTATGGATGGCAATGTGCGTGTCGTTGATGAAACTGCTCCGATTGTCATTCTCGAACCCGATCACCCGGTATTTGCCTATCCCAACCGGATCGATGCGCGGGATTTCGATGGGTGGGTGCAGGAGCGCAACAACTACAATTTCACGAGCTTCGATCGAAACAGGTATGTGCCACTAACCGAAGCCCACGATGAGGGCGAACCGGAGAGCGAAGGTGGGATGGTGTATGCGAAAATCGGGTCGGGACATTACGTTTACACCTCCTACTCCTGGTTTCGGCAATTGCCCAACGGCGTGCCAGGCGCCTACCGTGTCTTTGCCAACCTGCTTAGCCTGCCGGCCGCACCGTGATAAGGGCATCCCTCGATGAGTGAAAAATTTCCGGCGCAGGCATACAAAGATAACGTACTACGTGACTGCTTCGCAGACGCACAACGGTATTTCCTCGATCACTACCTGGACGTAGATCGTGCTCACGTTGTCATGCTCGCTGAGCAAGAAATCATCACAGCGGCAGAGTTAAAGATCATTCTTTCTGCGATCGAGAATCTGGATGTCGAGAAGATGCGCAACGCCAGTTATGACGGCAGCGTGGAGGACCTGTTCTTTTACATTCAGCGAGAAATCACTGAAGCCTGTGGCGACGCGGATATTGCCGGAAAATTGCACACCGCACGCAGTCGCAACGATATCGACGTAACGATATATCGGATGTATTTGCGACAGCAGACATTGGACCTCATTGACGCCTGCAGCGCACTGCGTAAAGTGTTTTTAAATTTGGCCGCACAACACGACGAATCATTAATGCCGGCCTATACGCACACGCAGCCGGCTCAGCCGACCACGTTGGCACACTTCCTGCTGGCGATGGCCGAAAATACAAGCCGCGATATACGCCGATTACAGCGCGCATACGACAACATGAATCGCTGCCCGCTTGGCGCCTGTGCGATCACAACCACTGGTTTTCCGATTGACCGCTTCCGGGTTGCCGAGTTACTGGGTTTTGCAGGCCCAACAAGAAATTCTTATGCATCAATAGCTTCTGTCGATTACTTCACAGAACTTTTAGGTGCAAATTCGACATTGCTTATCAATATAGGCAAGTTCGCCCAGGAGTTCCTGCTCATGGCGATGATGGAGTTCGACGTGATCCGGCTGCCCGACGGTTTCGTTCAATCCTCGTCAATTATGCCGCAGAAGAGAAACCCGGTCGCCATCGAACACGTACGCGCAATCGCAAGCAAGGCGCTTGGCCAAACCCTGGGCGTTTTGACAAGCGTACACAACACACCTTTCGGTGACATTAACGATGTCGAAGACGATCTCCAACCGCTGAATTTCTCGGCAATCAGGGACACGATACGTGCCGTTTCGCTGCTCGGACATGCGCTTGACGCAGCGGA
>JBPCYD010000050.1:0-2889 GCA_051007895.1 Woeseiaceae bacterium | reverse complement strand
CCGTCAACCCAAATGTCTCAATAGAGGTATGGGGTTCACAGATTTTAGGAAATTTTTCGAACGGCTGGATGGGCAGTGTTAACTTAACGCATGAGGCCTGGCCCGACTGGCGCGTTTCGCCGTTTTTCACGCTTGGTACCGGAGTAATCCATACCGAGCCGAAATCGACCATCATTCAGGGCGAGGATCGTACGGACCAGGTTGCTCACGCAGGCGCCGGATTTCGTGTTTACGCAACACGGCGCTTTATCCTGAGGGCAGAGTTTAAAAGCTATGTGGTGTTTACGAGCCGCGACGACAATGAGGAAGTAGAAGAATGGAAAGTTGGTTTCGCCTTCTTTTTCTAGAGCGATGTTCCTGGAGATCAGCACGAACAGTTTTGCTGATTCCACTGTTTGCCTTTGTCCTGTCCGGATGTGCTGCGACCAAGAACCTGTTTGGCCTGGGTGAGGAAGAAGCACTGCCGCCCGCAGAAATTCCAGAAGGGCAGGTCATCGAGCCTGAAGTGGAGCGGCGCGAAATCAAGGAGCCCGATATCGATTCGGAGGACTTTGAGATTGGCGCCTTTGCCGGCGTCATGAGCATTGAAGATTTCGGCTCAGACGTGGTCTATGGCGTACGCCTGGCATACCACGTAACCGAGGGCTTTTTCGTGGAAGGCTCTGTCGGACAGTCCGAAGGCGGGTTAACCAGTTTCGAGATCCTTAGCGGTGGTGCGCCACTTCTATCAGACAGTGATCGGACGCTGACCTATTACAACCTCAACGTCGGCTACAACATCCTGCCGGGCGAGGGGTTCGTCGGTGCGGGCCGCGCTTATAACACCGCGTTGTACCTGAGCGCCGGTCTCGGCTCGACTTCGTTTGCCGGCGATGACCGTTTCACAGTCAACTTTGGCGCCGGCTACCGATTCCTGCTGAACGATTCCATTGCGCTGCACGTCGATTTTCGCGATCACCTTTTTGATATCGATCTGCTCGGTGATGAAAAAACCGCCCATAACCTGGAAGGGTCTCTGGGCGTGACTTGGTTCTTCTGAGGAAGGGGTCACGGTTCGTGAACCAAACCCCGCGATAAGCTTGGAGAATGAGCATGAGAAAGCACACAATTACGCGCGTTTTGTTGTCGCTGGTGGCGTTGGCTGCCTTGTCAGGCTGCAGCGGCATTGAGCCGTGGGTCAAGCCGTACGAACGCGATCGACTTGCTGATCCAATCATGTTCCTGGACATGGATCCGGTTTCGAGCGCGTACATTTACCACGTTTACGAAGCCCGCGAAGGCGCTCGCGGTGGTGAAGGTACCGCCGGAGGCGGCTGCGGCTGCAACTGATTCATGAATCGACTGTCTCAGCTGCCGCGATACGGCGATAACTGTGAGCCCCGAATGCTCATGTGTGTTTATACACACCACGCTTCTGCGCTTACTTTCGCCCGGTCGCATACTCGCCTGAGCCAGCCCGTTGTTTCAGGGGTTCGATCTTGAAGTCCATCCGCAAATTTCTCGTTCTGACCTGTGCCCTGGCTGGATTCAGCCAGGCAGTGTTCGCGAGTGTCCTGCCGGAAGATCGTACGGATTTTCTTTATCACCGCTACGAAGGCGGTGGCGTAACGATTGACGGACCCTCGGTGCTCGTGCGCAAATCGGTCGGCAAGAGCGTCTCACTTTCGGCAAACTACTACGTCGATATGGTCAGCTCGGCTTCAATTGATGTCATCACGACGGCGAGCCCTTACACCGAAGAACGGACCCAGTATTCGTTTTCCGCGGACTATCTGCGTGGCAATACGACGATGTCGATGGGCTACACAAACAGCACCGAGTCTGACTTTGATGCGAACACTTACCATCTCGCTGTCAGCCAGGACATGTTCGGTCAGTTGACCACGCTGACGCTGAGTTATTCCTACGGTGATGATGTGGTGGGTAAGTCTGACGACCCGAATTTTAGCGAAGACAATACGCGTCAGCACTATGGCGTTGGCATCACCCAGATATTGACTCGCAACATGATCGCCGCCCTGAACGTAGAGGTCATCACTGACGAAGGGTTTCTGAATAACCCGTATCGGTCCGTGAGATTCCTGGAGCCGGATTTGCAAACTGGCTTCGATTTCGAGAAGGAGCTGTATCCACGGACCCGTACGTCCAATGCTGTCGGCATTCGAACCAAGTACTATCTTCCCTATCGTGCGGCGCTGGAAGCCCAGTATCGGTACTTCATCGATACGTGGGATATCGAATCGCACACGGGATCTATCTCTTACGTGCAGCCCTGGCGAGACTTTGTCCTGACGGCGAAGTACCGTTATCACACGCAAACCGGCGCGCATTTTTACCGTGACATTTTTTCGCGTTCCGAGGCGACCAATTTTCGTGGTCGCGACAAAGAGCTCAGTCCGCTGTCGAGCCAGACTTTCAAGCTGAGCCTTGCCTATGAATGGCTGCCGGACGGGTGGGGATTCATCGACAAAGGCACAATCAATGCGACCCTCGACCACCTGATCGTCGACTACGAAGACTTTCGCGATATCTCGACCGGCGCGGTCCTAGGCGAAGAGCCCTTGTATCAGCTTGAAGCAAACGTATTCCAGCTGTTCTTTTCTTTCTGGTATTAGAATAAACAGGGAATCGCGGCTGAAGCCGCTCCTACGATTCTAGGAAGTATGTAGGAGCGGCTTCAGCCGCGATTCCTAACCAAAAAAATGGCCGGTGCGAACAGACATTTATTGCACTAGCGATCAATTTGCACCGACCCCTCAGCCACGATTATCGATGCAGGAAAATTGCGCATTAACCGCGATTCCAATCCCTAACCACCCGTAGGAGCGGCTTCAGCCGCGATTCATCGTACAATGTCGCTTCCAGATCAATCGGGAGAAACAATGGGAC
>JBPCYD010000049.1:0-55219 GCA_051007895.1 Woeseiaceae bacterium | reverse complement strand
CCAGGACAGCAGGTAGGCAAACCCTGCCGCGAGTCCGATGTGGAGTCCGGAAATGGCCATTAGGTGACTCGTACCGGTTCTGGCATAGAGGTCCCAATCGGCGGCGTCGATCATGTGTCGCGCTCCGGCGCCGACGGCCATGAGGACGGCGGCTGCAGCGTCTCCGGGCAGCAGCAACTGCATCCTCCTGACGATGCGCACACGAGCCGCAGTCAGCGGCGGCGGCGATTCGCCGTAAACACGATAACTGTGGGCCGCATTATCGACGTAACCGACGGCGCCGGTCTGTTCTCGGAAAAGCCAGCCCTCCAGGTCAAAGCCACCCGGATTCGCATAACCGCGTGGGCGTTTCAGTCGGGCAACAAAGTGCCAGGTCTCTCCCAACTCAGGAATGGCGCGTGGCTCAAGCCAGGTCAGACGGATTCTCCGCGGCAAGTCGGGCCGGCCCTGCGGTCGGACAAAGAAACGGACGGAAGCGTCGGCAGTAACAGGAAAACTATCGATTCGACCCGTAAAAGCCGTCGCAACACCAACCTGCTGCGGGTTCAATCGTGTCGCCAGCATTCTTTCGGCCGCCATGCCCATTACGGCGAAACCAATCAGGAAGCATCCCAGCGGACGCATGGCGCGCGAGCCGCCGCAGGCAAGACCCACCGCCGCGCAAATCATGAACACAGAAGCCGCTGGCAACTGGGCGAACAATTCCAATGAGTATGCACCGCCAAGTGTGCTCAGACACAACAGGCGCATTTTCCGCTTCCCTGCGATTTATCGTTATGATGCGGCCCTCGACCCTGGACCTTTCAAAGACCATAGAAGCAAAGCCCGCAGCAGATGCCCAGACGATTTTTTCGTAAGTTCGCTTTGAAACGCGAAAACCTCAAAGGCCGCTGGTGGCTATCTCCTTTCGACCACCTCTTGCACGAGCCACATCTTTGGGTCATTCGCCGCCGCAACGTGGTACCGGCCTTTGCCCTTGGACTGTTTATCGCCTACCTGCCATTCCCTGGGCATATTCTCACCGCGTGTCTCCTGGCAATCCTGCTGCGCGTCAACCTGCCGGTCGCGGCACTCACCACACTGGTCGGTAATCCAATCACTTTTGGCCCCATGTTCTATGCCGCTTATGAGGTCGGACGGCGTTTGCTCAGGCAGGTACCGCAGCCGTTTGAATTTGAATTGTCTTTCACCTGGTTATTCGACCGCTTCAATGATATTTGGCAGCCGTTGATGTTGGGCTGCCTGCTCCTGGGTGCAATCCTGGCGTTGATTGGGTTCATCACGCTCGATCTATTGTGGCGTGCGTCAATTTGGGGCTATCTCGCGAAAAGACGACAACGCCGCTCGTCGACAACAAAGGACTAAGCGCCGGTCGCGTCGCCAAGTTTGCCGTTCTCAAGCACCAGTATTCTGTCCATTTTCGCGGCAATCGAATGATCATGCGTCACGACGACGAGGCTGGTCTGCAGCTCCTCGTTTAACTCAAGCATCAGGCGCAATACGTGCTCTCCGTTGCCAGCATCCAGATTGCCGGTCGGTTCATCTGCGAGCACCAGCTTCGGCCGCGTGATTAATGCGCGGGCAACTGCGGCGCGTTGTCTTTCTCCGCCGGACAGTTCGCCTGGTTTGTGATCCAGTCGGGCACCAAGGCCCACCCGGTCGAGCAATGTAGCAGCCTGTGCAAGCGCGTCCTCTTTCCCGATACGTCGGATTAACAGAGGCATCGCCACATTTTCATGGGCCGTAAATTCCGGCAGCAGATGATGAAATTGATATATGAAGCCGATGTACTGGTTGCGCAATACGCCCTTTTTAGATTCATCGAGATCCGCCATCGACTTGCCATTGACGAAGACCGTACCGGAAGTAGGATCGTCCAATCCGCCCATAATCTGCAACAGGGTCGTCTTTCCTGATCCGGACGAACCGATGATCGCGAGGCGTTCGGCGGCGCCTACAACAAGGTCCGCACCGCTAAGCACTTCCAGCGTTGAATTGCCCTCCCTGAAACGGCGAAAAATCGAGCGGCATTCAAGCACCGCATGGGGTGCGTCATTCATAGCGCAATGCCTCTGCCGGCAATGTGCGCGCGCCGCGCCAGGCAGGGTAAAGCGTTGAGACCAGGGCGAGCACCAACGCGATCGAACTGATTCGGACTACGTCCATCGCTCGCAGATCCGCCGGCAGATCGCTGATGAAGTAGACATCTGCGGCGAGAAACTTGATGCCAAATGTTGCTTCCATAAAATGCACGATACCTTCCAGGTTGAGTGACAACAAAACACCAAGCACCATGCCCGCCACGGTGCCAAACACACCAATCACGGATCCCTGCGTGATGAATATGCGCAGGATGTCCCGCGGCGTCGCACCGACGGTACGCAAGATCGCGATATCCGACTGCTTGTCTTTTACGACCATGACCAGCGTCGAGACAATATTGAACGCGGCGACAGCCACCACCATTAGCAGGATGACAAACAGGATTGATTTCGTGATCTGGATTGAGCGAAAAAAATTGACGTTGCGCCGGGTCCAGTCAGTGACCAGCACCCCGCCACCACCTGCTATAGCGGCACGACGAACAATCTGTGGTGCATCAAACACCTCCGTAACTGCCAAACGAATACCGGTAACATCGTCAGCCATGCGAAACAGACGCTGTGCGTCGCCGAGATTAATGAAAGCGAGTCTTCGATCGAATTCGTACATGCCGACCCGATAAATACCAGACACAGTGAATCGTTTTGTGCGTGGCACGACACCTGCAGGCGTTACGATGCCCTCCGCCAGCGTCAAGGTAATCTTATCGCCGACAGTCGCCTGCAGTTCCGCCGCAAGTTCGACGCCCAACACGATATTGAACGCGCCCGCGACAAGGGTCTCGAGATCGCCGTCAATGAGGGTGGTGTCGACCCCTGATACCTTCGTTTCCAGCAACGGATCGATGCCGCGAAACTCGGCACCGCTTAGCTGATTGCCATAGACCAGCAGTCCCTGCCCATGAACAAACGGCGCCGCTGCCGCTACGTCAGGCTGCGACTCGGCCGTTTCAGCCCAGATCGACCAGTCGGTCAGGCCGCCGTTAGTATTTTCGATCGTCGCATGAGCCGACATCGCAAGCAGACGATCCTTTAGTTCCCGCTCGAATCCGTTAACCACGGACAAAACGACGATCAGCACGGCCACGGCGATGGCGATACCGAGCATGGAAATAGCGGAAATCAGCGAAATAAACCCGTTACTGCTGCGCGAACGCACATAACGTCGACCGATCCAGAATTCGTAGCCCCCTTTCATCTTCTATTCATACCGCAAGGCAATCGCCGGATCGACGCTCGCTGCGCGCCGAGCCGGATACAGGGTTGCCAGAGAGGTCAGTGCAAAAGCTGCCACTGCGATGACGACGACGTCCTCGAATTCAAGTATCGAGGGAATTGCTGAAACGTAATACACATCACCGGGCATAACCTGGAAGCCGAATGCATTTTCCAGTACCGGCACGATAACCGGTACATAGAAAGCCAGTAGTACACCAAGTGCGACACCAACAAATACGCCAAGCCAGCCAATGACCGCCCCCTGTATAAAAAAAACGCGGACGACGTTAGCAGGCCCCATTCCCAGGGTCCGCAAGATAGCGATGTCATTGGTCTTGTCTGTCACGACCATAACCAGGCTGGCCACAATGTTGAATGCGGCGACGCCGATGATGAGTGACAGTAGCAGCGACATCATCATTTTTTCGAGGCGAATGGCGCGAAAGTAACTTTCGTTTTCAATCGTCCAATCGCTGGTCAGGTAACGGTCACCGAACGCCGTTTTCAAATTTGCCGACACGGCTGGAGCGGACATCACGTCGTCGGTTATGAAGCGTACCTGGTTGACACTGTCACCCAACGACATCAGTCGAGCTGCATCGCTCAAATGTACCAGCGCCAGAGACGCGTCATGATCCTGCACTCCTGCTCGAAAGACGCCGCGTACGTTGAATCTTTCGAGCCTGGGTTCCAGCGTGCCATCCCCGGCCGGTCGCGGTATGAGTAAAACGACGCCATCATCCAGCTTTACACCCAGCTCAATTGCCAGGTACTGCCCGAGAATAATATTGCGGCTGTTCGGCGTCAGCTCGCCCAAACTTCCCGCAACGAAATCGACAGTGCGGCCTGAAACCGCCTGTTCGGCTGCTGGGTCGATGCCATGTACGAGAACGCCATTGAGTGATCTGCCAGTACGTACCATGCCCTCCAATTCGATAAGTGGCGCAGCAGCAAGCACGCCGGCCTCCGACTCGATCCGTTGACTAATGCCCGGCCAGTCGTCCAGCGTACGGTCTTCGTTACTGACGTAGCCATGAGCTGTCATGCTTAACAAACGATCGCGCAGCTCACCCTCGAAGCCGTTCATTACGGATAAAATGACGATCAGGGCAGCCACGCCAACTGCAATTCCCAAGAGCGAAATCAAGGTAATAAACGAGACGAAGCGCGTCTGTCTTTTGGCCCGCAGATAGCGCAGTCCTATGAAGAGTTCGACAGCATTGATCATGCGGCGCATTAAACCACATAAACAGCCAGGCGCCGCGGGCAACGCCACCGGACGAGCTCGCGAAACCGTGATCAGGATCACATTCATGCGCATGCCCGGGAGGCTACGGTACTTCAGGCCGGGCAAGTACCGGCTTGGTGAGGGCCAGGAGGGCGTTATTTGGTCCCTGACAGTGTAAATATCCTGTCCAATCTTATATTTTTGACCCTGAGCGCGGTGTTATAGTCGCCAGGGACGACAGCTGGAGAGACTCAAATGGCTAAGTTATCTGCAACAATTATTCTCGCCCTTTCACTGGGATTCGCCGTCACTGCGGGTGCTCAGAATCTTGATCTGAGTCGCAGCAGCCAGGCCGCATCGTTCGATGCAGCTGGCAAGCCGACCCGCGGCATGACACAGGCCAGCGTTGAAGCCACCTATGGCGCACCGCAGACTACTCGTCAGGCAGTTGGCGATCCGCCAATTTCTCGATGGGAATACCCGGGATTCGTGGTTTTCTTTGAATTCGACAAGGTTATTCACTCCGTATCGAAGACTTAGATTCGAGCAACAAAGATCAGGAATGACGCGCAGCTTGTCTGCGCGTTTTTCGTTGTGCCCCCGGTAAAGCGGTCTATGCCATAATCCCCGGCCCCCGTAGCTCGCCGTTCTTAAGAATTCACCGTGACGCAGGCAAGACTCCTCGACTCCGCTATTGCGGAACAACTGTTTGATCACACATTGACCGAAGCGTCTCTTGGTCGATTGATCGGTGCCAGTTCGGCACTGGCGGCCGTTGAACTCGCGGCCGCCAGTGCCGTACCGCTGATCGTCATCGCGGATGATCCGCGACATGCGGATCAGCTGGAAGCAGAGATTCGATGGTTCGGAGGACCTGGGACGCCAGTGCAGCATTTCGTCGAATGGGAGACGCTCCCGTATGACAGCTTTTCTCCCCACCAGGACATTGTTTCCCAGCGTCTCAAGGTGCTCGCGTCCCTTGGCCGCCTCGAGAATGGAATCGTGGTCATATCGGGCCCGGCACTGCTGCAAAGACTGCCGCCGGTCGACTACGTCGCTGCGCGCACACTGGAACTGAGAACCGGCCAGACTCTCGACCGGCAATCCTTTATCGAGTCGCTCGGCGCCTGTGGATACCTGCGAGTTCCCCAGGTAAGCGAACATGGCGAATTCGCCGTTCGCGGCTCACTTCTGGACGTCTACCCGATGGGCTCGAACCAGCCCTTACGCATCGACTTCTTTGACAATGAGCTGGAGAGCATCCGCTATTTTAACGCCGACACCCAGATGTCAGGCGCAAGCGTCTCCACCATCAGTATTTTGCCCGCGCGCGAGATACCGCTGGATACCGCTGACGTTCGTTACTTTCGCCATCAGTACCGCGAACGGTTCGAGGGCCAGCCGTCAAAGTCTCGTGTCTACCGGGAGGTATCAGACGGCATAGCCCATGGCGGGATTGAATACTATTTGCCGCTGTTTTTTGAAACCACCGCCAGCTTCATTGACTACCTGCCGGGTAACGCTATTCTTTTTGCGCCAGCGGAACTGCAGTCAATTCTCGACAAGTCCTGGGTCGAAATTGGTGAGCGTCACGACCTGTGCAGCCTCGATCCGGACCGGCCCATCCTGGCTCCCTCTGAGAGTTTTTTCGATCCGGCCGACTTAGGCACATCGCTGTCGACATTCCGTCGCGTCAGTTACGCCAGCAAATCGCTCCCCGAAAACGCGAGCACATTCAACATTGCAACGCGCCTGCCACCTGCAATCAGAATAGAGGCACGCTACGAAGACGCGGCGCAAGCACTCATACAATTCATGCAGTCGTTTGACGGTCGGGTTTTGTTTACGGCCGATTCCGCAGGACGACGCGAAAGCGTTCACGATCTGCTGGCCGGGCGAAATATTGAGACAGCACGAATCGACAGCTGGCACGCGTTTTCGTCCGGGGACCAACAAACGGCGGTTGCTATCGCACCAATCGATGACGGCGTCTTGCTTCCCGATCAAGGGCTCGCAATTATCAGCGAGCATCAGTTGTTCGGTGAGAAACCGCGACAGCGAAATCGCCGGCTGCGAGCCGAGCGAGATCCCGAAACGATTATCCGCCAGCTCAACGACCTGGAAGAGGGCTCGCCCGTTGTGCACGCGGAGTATGGCATTGGACGTTATATCGGCTTGATTACCCTGTCTGTCGGCGGCTTCGAAGCGGAGTTTCTGCATTTGCAGTATGCAGACGGCGACAAACTGTATGTACCGGTTAACGCGCTGGATCTGATCTCACGCTATACCGGCGCCTCGTCAGAAAATGCGCCGCTACACCGACTCGGCAGCGATCAATGGGCCAAGGCAAAAAAACGGGCAATAGACCGGATTCGCGACGTGGCGGCCGAATTGCTCGACGTCTATGCCCGGCGAGCAGCGCGCCCCGGGCACCGCTTTCGCTGGCCTGAAGCAGACTACCGGGCATTCGAAAACGGCTTTCCATTCGAGCCCACCGATGATCAGGAACGTACCATTAGCGAAGTGCTGGCAGACCTGGAATCACCTCAGCCGATGGAACGGGTTGTTTGTGGCGACGTAGGATTCGGCAAGACCGAGGTTGCATTGCGCGCGACGTTTGCGGCGGTTCATGGCGGCAAACAGGTCGCGATATTGGTACCAACGACTCTGCTTGCACAACAACACGGCCAGACATTCAAGGATCGATTTGCTGACTGGCCCGTGCGCATCGAGGTGTTATCGCGATTTCGGACCGCCAAGCAGGCACAGGAAATCGTTGCCGGACTCAAGTCGGGCACCGTTGACGTGGTGATCGGTACTCACCGGCTGCTGCAACATACCAAAGACTTCAAGGATGTCGGACTGGTGATAGTCGATGAGGAGCATCGATTTGGTGTTCGTCACAAAGAGGCGATCAAATCACTGCGCAGCGAAATAGATATCCTCACGCTCACCGCAACACCGATTCCCCGCACACTGAACATGTCGCTGGGCGGACTGCGGGAAATGTCACTTATTACGACACCGCCGGCAGAAAGGCTATCGGTAAAAACGTTTGTGAGCGAGTGGAATGACGTCGTTATCCGGGAAGCCTGCCTGCGAGAAATCAAACGCGGCGGACAGGTTTACTTCATTCACAATCGCGTTGCCGATATTGTCAATATCGAACAACGCCTGCAAAAGCTCGTCCCGGAAGCCGATATTCGCATCGGCCATGGGCAAATGCACGAGCGCGAGCTTGAGCAGGTTATGCTCGATTTTTATCACCGGCGATTCAATGTCTTGCTGTGCACGACCATTGTCGAGTCGGGTATCGATGTACCCACAGCGAATACCATCGTTATCAATCGGGCTGACCGATTCGGCCTCGCGCAGCTGCATCAATTGCGCGGACGCGTCGGACGTTCTCACCATCGCGCCTACGCGTACCTGATTGCCCCGCCCAGGGCCGCGATGACTGCCGACGCCGTCAAGCGACTCGAAGCCATCGACTCTCTCGAAGATTTAGGATCAGGTTTCACGCTCGCAACACACGATTTGGAAATTCGTGGCGCCGGCGAATTACTGGGTGAGACGCAAAGCGGGCAAATTCAGGAAATCGGTTTTTCGTTGTATACAGAGCTCTTGGGGCGAGCCGTCGAAGCACTGAAGCGTGGCGAAGTCGCGAACCTCGACAAGCCACTGCACGCCGGCGTGGAGATCAATCTGCATGTGCCTGCCCTCCTGCCAGACGATTACGTACCGGATGTGCATCTGCGCCTGATGTTATACAAACGCATTTCGAGCGCACAGACCAGCGCTGAGCTACGCGAGCTTCAGGTCGAGCTTATCGATCGCTTCGGCCTGTTGCCGACTGCGGCAAAAAATCACATGCGAGTGGCTGCGCTGAAGCTCGATGCGATAGCGCTGGGAATTGAGAAGATAGACGCAGCTGGCGGTGGCGGGTATGTGATGTTCGGCGAACAGCCGCGCACAGATCCGGTAGCGCTGGTCAATCTGGTCCAAAATGAAGGTCACATCTATCGATTAAGTGGAGCACATCGTCTACAGTTCCGGCTTGACCTGTCGGATACCGATGAGCGTTTCGCTAAAATTGAACAATTGCTCGAAAAGCTGGGCGGAACTGCCCCGCACGATTTGCAGGAAAACGATCTAACACCAACATCGACATGATGAATACCGCAATTCTTAAAACCGGGGGGAAACGCATTGTCGCGACATTTGCAATCGTTATCGCGTTGCTTCCGGTTGCAGCGTCCGGACAGCAGGCGACCGTCCCCGGGGTTACTGCCCTCGAATCGGAAGCGGAAGAAGAAATCAGACGATACGCCGTTGAGCTGATTATTTTTGAATACACGGATCGAGCTTCGGCTGGCTCGGAGGTCTTTCTGCCCGACGTGGTGGCAGAACCCACGCCGGAGGACGATTTTTTTGCAACGGTCCCGGGCAACCCGCAGTTTGGCGACATGCGGCAAACCGATAACGCCGGGCCGCTGGATGCATCTGGCAAACTGCTACCGGGACATACGGATTTCGGTGCCGAGAACGAACGACCCGGTGACCTGACAGCCGCCGCGGTATCTGCACCCCCAGCCGAGCCCATCGAGCTGGCTGAAATTCCGACGTACGAACAAGCCGGCCTGGTATTGCTCTCACGTAAAGACTATGTGCTAAACGACGTCTATGAACAACTTGCACGACTGGATGCCTACCGGCCGATTATGCACACAGCCTGGTCGCAGAAGACGCTCGAAAAAGAAGCCACGCTGCCGATCGCATTGCGCCGCCTTGGAAATCCACCGCTGCGCCTGGAAGGATCGATGAGTTTATATCTCAGCCGATTCCTGCACCTGGTCGTGGACCTGTCTCTGGCGGAACGATCGCCGCTACGACCGACCGCGGAGAATAATCGGGTACGCAGTTTCGGCGACAATGAGCCCCGCTTTGGCTTCGATCGCGAATTTATCACGCCGACAGTGTACTACCGTATCGAGGAGGACCGTATCGTGCGCAATGGCGAGCTCAGGTACTACGATCATCCGCGATTTGGCGTCGTTGCGAAAATAACCAGGGTTGAGGAATCGGAAACCGGGCAGGAAGGTCAGTCCGTGCCAAATGCTCAATAAACGCAGTCTAATTCAGTACGCTTTCTAAGAATTCGGATTCAGATCGACTACCGTTACCTGCCGTGCAGACTTTGGTCTTGTATGAAACGGTCACGAATCGAGACTCGCTGGAGCGCGGATGATGGAGACCGAGCTCCCTGATTGCCGCGGCGATGGTTGCGGCGAAATCGCCCACGCCGCTGGCTGCCGGAGAATGTGATAGCACCACCAGGCACTCACTGTTTTCGGCATCTACACGTGCAGCAACATCGCTTGCGCGGCGCAGGCAGCGGCGTATAGCTTGTGCTACCCGTCTCAGACATGAATCGGCAGCATGACGACCGAACACCTCGATGTATGCCGGAAAATCATCCAGTGTGAACGACACCAGCGCCAGGCTGGCCTTTTCACGGGCCGCCACAGCCCAGTCATGGGCGAGGACTTCCCTGAATGACCGCTCGTTTAGCAGACCGGTCACTGGATCATCCCTGGATAGATCACGAATTCGCCGCTTCGCTTTCAGTAATGCCTGTTGAATTTCATTGTCAGCAACGTGGGCCGCACCTGCCGTGCCGCGCCAGTAGGCAGCATAGTGCTGCGCATTGCTGTCGCCAGCGGTCCGAATCGGTTTAAGCACCAACAGATACTCCCGGGCGCCCAATTCCACGGCAATCGACGTTTCGTCGCCGCCACGGACGGTTTCACTGATTTCCAGCGCAAGATCGCGACCAACCAGTCCTTCAACGACATCCGCTAATGGCTGACCGACAACATCATCGTTGCCGGCAATCGAGGCGAAAGCGGCGTTGCTCAGCACCACGGGCCAGTCAGGATGATTGATGCGCGCGACAAAAACCGGCTCGGCTGACCCCTCGATCAGTTGCTCCAGAATGCCGCGTTTCAGTCTATTCATTGCTCCTCACGCCGATCGGCCGGAAGCGAATCAATATCCTGTCCTGACCATCGAGAATGCTGTTGAAATCATTATTGAGTGCGAATCGACCAACATCCAATTCGCCGCCCCGGCAGCGTATAACGAATCCGTCCAATAGCATGCGGCGTAGTTCACGATTCGCGATGTGTGCATCAGTCCGGATCGAGCTTACGGCTGTTCGTCCAGCCCTACGCACCCTCAGGCATTTAATTCCAGCTGCGGGCGCCCCAGGACCAGCTGCAGTCGTTCTGTTGCAGTCTGCCACTCATCGCTGGCGAGCAATGTCTCCCACAATACCTGCCCGGTGCCGTGCAGCCTGGCCAGTCGAACCAGCGACAGCGGATTTGAAAAGTCTCGCAATGACGCGGCCGCCGCCTGGGCTGCGGGCCGGTCATTGCAGATCAATATCATGTCGCAACCCGCCTCTAGCGCCAGCTTGGCCCGTTGGGTCATCGAGCCGAATTTTTTCGTGGCCTGCATACTCAAGTCGTCGCAAAACACCGCGCCATCGTAGCCCAGCTGCGAGCGCAGCTGGTTCTGGATCCAGTAAGCTGAAAAGCCGGCAGGCGTTTGATCAAGTTCAGAATAGACGATGTGCGCGAGCATGACGCCGGCAAGCTGCCGCGTACCAATCAGTTTCTCATACGGGCGCATATCGTCGAGGAGATCACCGTAACTGCGTCGATCAACCGGGAGCTGCTCGTGCGAGTCGGCAACGACCGCACCGTGTCCCGGAAAATGTTTTGCGACGCTCGCCATGCCGCCTTCGCGCAGGCCGCGACAATACGCCGTTGCAAGATCGGCGACCACTGACGGCTGACGATGAAAAGCGCGATTGCCAATTATTTCACTGACGCCCCAGTCTAGATCGACGCAGGGCGCAAAGGCCAGGTCAATATCCATCGCACGCAGCTCCGAAGCCACCAGCCATCCCACTGTCTTTGCCAGAGACATCGCCGCTTCCGGGTCGCTGTCATGTTGCCGACCGAGTTCGCGCATGGGTGGCACGGCCGTAAAGCCATCGCGAAATCTCTGGACTCGTCCACCCTCGTGATCAACGGCTATGAGTAATGGCGGCGTGCGAACTGAGCGAATGGCGGCAACCAGATCAGAAAGCTGGGCCGGTGAAGCGTAATTGCGGGTGAACAGTATGACGCCGCCAACGGCCGGTTCTCGCAAGAGCGCACGATCCGCTGGCGACAGCGATTGCCCATCAATGTCCAGCATGACCGGTCCCAATGCCATCTCTTAAGGGTAGCAGCTTGTCGCCAAAGTCTCAGCCGACGATGGCTCGCCGGTCGCAATCATCACAATGGTTTACGCGACTTTCTCGAAGACAGCAATTGACTCTACGTGGCCGGTGTGTGGAAACATATCGATAATGCCGGCCGCTTCGAGTTCGTAGCCCTGCTCCTCCACGAGAACGCCTGCATCTCGCGCAAGCGTCCCGGGATGACAGGAAATGTAGACCACCCTGCTCGCCCCGATTGTCGACATATTCGCGACAATTTCCTGTGCACCGCTGCGTGCCGGATCGAGCAGGACGCGGTCCCAGGCTTGCGTAAGCCAACTTTCAGTGCCTTCGATTTTAGCGAGATCCGCTTTGCGGAAGTCGCAGTTATCAATGCTGTTTCTGTCCGCGTTATAGCGACCCCGCTCGACCTGCAGTTGCTCACCTTCGATGGCCAACACGAACGCAGCCTTGCGCGCCAAAGCCAGCGAGAAATTACCGATTCCACAATACAGATCCAGCACGCGGTGCTCCGATGACACGTCCAGGTGATCGATGGCTGTCGACACCATTAATCGGTTCACAGCGCCATTGACCTGGACGAAATCTGTCGGTTCGAACGCAATCTCGAGGTCGAATTCGGGCAGCGAGTAGCATAGCTCTTCAGTTCTGGCGCTCTGCTCTAACGGTGACACCGTGCCAGGACCTCCTGTCTGCAGGGAAATCTGCACCGCATGTGCGGCTGCGAATTCGGAAAATGCCACCCGATCCGCTGCGGAAGGCGGGTCGAGAACCCGAAAAACAAGCTCGGTTACGTTATCAGCCACGGCGACTTCGATCTGCGGTAGCCGCGCGCGAATGCTTAGACGACCTACCAGATCGCTAAGCGGATCGATCAGTTCGCCCACCGGTGCGGACAGGACTTCGCAGCGGTGCATGTCACAGACATACGGCGCATGGGCCTCGCGAAACCCAACTAGCACTCGACCCTTCGCCGCCACGTCCTTGACCGCCAATCTCGCTCGCCGCCGATAGCTCCAGCCGCCGCTCTCCCCACCGGCAAACAAAGGATCCAACCAACGACCGGGTTCGACCTGCCCGATGCGTTGCAGGTTATCGCGCAGGGCGCGCTCCTTGATGCTTCGCTGATCGCTTGCGCTTAGGTGCTGCAACGTGCAGCCGCCACAAACGCCGAACGCAGCGCAACGTGGTTCAATGCGAGCGTCAGACCGTTCCAGGACCTCCAGTAGCTGCGCTTCATCATAGTTCTTGCGCCGTTTACGCCGCTGCAACACGACGGTTTCACCTTCCAGCGCACCGGGTACAAAAACCTTCTTGCCGGCAACAGCGGCGATGCCCTTGCCATCGTGGGTAACTGAATCTATACGCGCTGTTTCCGGTTCACGCTTTTTACGTGCTTTCTTGTTGCGGGACATTTTCTTTCAACCAGCGTCCCATGCGCCGAGAAACTCATTCAGATGTGGCTGATTCATTTCCTGCAGGGTGGATCGGACCAATGCAAATTCGCGTTCAAGTGCGACATCGTCCAGGTTTCCCCGCATGTGCTCGAAGCGCAGGTAGACCAGGAATGTATTCAGCACATCCGTTTCACAATAGTCGCGAATATCGTCGATACCGCCATCAAGCCAGCAAGGCCAGACTTTATCGCCGCTCATTCCCAGCTTACCGGGAAAACCCAGCATAACCGCGATCTGATCAAGGCTTGCTCGCCCGCGCATTTGAAAACCCGCGAGCACATCCATCAAATCGATATGTCTCCAGTGAAACCTGCTCAGGTAATTGTTGTAACGAAACTCGCGATCGGAGTCTCCCATTTCCCAATACCGGGGGGCCTGAATGCCGTGTTTTAGCGCGCGATAATGCAACACCGGCAGGTCGAATCCGCTGCCATTCCATGAAACCAGCTCCGGCGAATATCGTTCGATGCCGTCATAGAAACGCTGAATAATCTCCGCCTCTTCTGCATCCCGATCGCCGAGCGTCCACACGCGAAACGTGTCGCCGCTACGCAGCGCGACTGAAATGGCAACTACGCGCTGCTGATGCAGCGGCAAGAATTCGTTGCCCGTCTGCTGCAGACGTTTAAACGTCATTGCGGTCGCCACATCCTTGTCTGGCAAGTCGTCCAGCTGCCACATTTTGCGGCCGAAATCGACATCCGGAATTGTCTCAATATCAAAGGAAAAACAATGCATTAGATAACTTTTTTAATGTACTTATTTATGCAAGTCGCATAACCACGGCGAAGGCCAGAACCAGCCCTGCGTCGTCCGTCAGGCTGACGTGCCCCGCGCCGATGCCGAGTGTGTCACAGACTGCCCGGCCACGGTCGGACCAGATGATTTCGGGGCGACCCCATTCGCTGCTCACGATGCCGACGTCGCGAATCCAGACACCGTGGGCGAAACCCGTCCCCATCGCTTTCACGGTCGCTTCTTTTGCCGCAAATCGCATTGCCAGGAAACGCGCCGGCATTTTGTTTTTTTCAAACAATTCACGCTCTTCGTCCATCAATAACCGATCAACGAAGTGGCTGCCAAACCTTTGGTAAGTAGCCTGTACTCGAGACAATTCGACGATATCGGTGCCGATGCCGTAAACCATCAGCGAGAAATGCCCCGAGCCGCATCCATCAGGCGCTTCATTTCGCTCACCGCGCTGTGGAATCCATCGAAAACGGCACGTGCAACGATCGCATGGCCGATATTCAGCTCAATGATTTCTGGAATAGCAGCGATTGCGCCGACATTTTCGTAGTGTATTCCATGGCCCGCGTTCACGATTAATCCTTTGCTGTGCCCGTAGCTTGCGGCCTGCTTGATACGTTCCAACTCGTTTCTCTGCACGGCCCCCTGTGCTTCGGCGTAGGCGCCGGTATGTAGCTCCACTACCGGCGCACCAACCTGCACTGCCGCATCCAGCTGCTGCGTATCAGGATCGACAAAAAGAGATACGCGGATCCCGGCGTCGGCAAGTCTCTGGCAGGCAGCACCCACCTTTTGCAGCTGGCCAGCAACATCAAGTCCACCTTCGGTTGTGAGTTCTTCGCGTTTTTCGGGCACCAGGCAGCAATCACTGGGTTCCAAAGCACAAGCAATCGCCACCATTTCGTCCGTCACGGCCATCTCGAAATTGATATGTGTTTGCATCGCTGCCTTCAGGCGGTTGAGGTCATGATCCTGAATGTGGCGGCGATCTTCCCGCAGATGCAAAGTAATACTATCTGCACCGGCCTCCTCTGCCAGCAATGCCGCCTGCACCGGATCCGGGTAGTCGGTTCCGCGCGCCTGGCGCAACGTGGCGACATGATCGACGTTTACGCCAAGATGTAGCCGTTGCCTTTCGTGCTCTGTCATATTTTACCTGCCAGCGCCGCGACGCAGTTCTTTGAGCACCTTGCGGCTTTTCAATTCTTTGCCGTTTAGGTGCCAGGCGATCACCTGGCGCAACAGGCGACCTGCGTTTCTGAGCACCCTCGGATCTGAGAAATCCTGGTTTCGAATCGCGATAAGCTCACTGCCACTAAACACCATAGGACCTTCCTTTCGAGTCACGGGCACGGGACCCCGTTCAACATGGTATTCATAGCACTGAGCAACATCCAGATCAGCATCAGACTCTGTATCATGATCGAGGTTGACCGCATATCCAAGCAGTCGGAGCATTTCCAGTTCGAATCGGCGCAGCTGCGACGCAACCTCAATCTGACCTTGCAGCGCCTCCATCGTATTTCGATAGGCTTCGAAAATCTCTGGTTGAGGATCGTGGCGATGTAACAGGTTCAGCAACAATTCGTTAATGTAATAGGCGGACAACAGTGCATCGCCGGTCAATGTGATCGGCGCGCCATTCATCTCCGCACCGGTGAGGGTTCCCAGGTCGGTGCGAATAAACCAGGATAGCTGCAGCGGAAGAAACGGTCGCAACAGTCCTTTGAGCTTGGAATTCGCGGAACGGCTACCTCGCGCAACAACCGACAGGCGCCCATAATCCTGGCTCAGCACATCGAGAATTCGGCTAGAGTCTCGAAACGGCCGATGGTGTAGCAGCCATGCAGGCTGGTTTTGAACGCGTCGCGTAGCCGTCATGGCGATTCAAAGCCAAGCCGCTGCAAATCCTGCTCATTGTCGGCCCAGTTATCCTTCACTTTCACCCACAGCTCGAGATGCACCGGCACACCGAATTGTTGCTTTAGTTCGAGACGCGCGGCACGACCGACCTTCTTCAACAAACTGCCACCCTTGCCAACGACAATACCTTTCTGACTGTCACGTTCCACCCAGATGACGGCGTTGATTTCCACACCGCTTTCCTGCCGCTCAAAGCGTTCGATTTGCACAGTCAAGCCGTAAGGTATCTCCTGGCGCAATGCGAGCGTGAGTTTCTCCCGAATGGTTTCTGCCGTGCGAAAGTTTTCGCTGCGATCGGTCGCCATATCTTCCGGAAACAGCGGCGCAGAAACAGGCAGGAACTGCGGAACCAACTTAGCCAGGCGGTCGATATTCTCGTTTTTACGGGCCGAAATGGGCATTACCTCGGCAAACGCTCCTCTTTCCGACATCTCTGCCAACTTTTCCAGCAGCGCTTCCTTAGGCTGCACTGTGTCGATCTTGTTGAGCAAAGCGATAACCGGCGCAGCGCTATTGGCGAGACGATCGAGAACGTCCTGGTCTTCTTCCGTCCAACGGTTTGCATCCGTCATGAACAAAACCAGGTCAGCATCGGCCAGAGCATTAATCGCCGTCCGGTTCATCATTCGATTCATCGCCTTGCTGGCCATACGATGAATGCCCGGTGTATCAACATAAATAGCCTGATAGGTCGTATGGGAATCGACACCAAGAATTCTGTGTCGCGTGGTCTGCGGCTTGGGCGTGACAATGCTGATCTTGTCGCCCAGAATCGTGTTGATCAAGGTCGACTTACCCACGTTTGGCCGACCGACCACTGCCACGAATCCGGATCGGTATGCGTCGTCAATCACCGCTCACTCCGATGCATCCATGAGTTGCAACATTGCCAGTGCCGCCTCTTGTTCGGCATCGCGACGCGTCGTGCCAGCACCGCTGGTCTGCAGATCCAATTGCGCTATTGTGCAACTGGCTACGAACGACTGCCTGTGCGCCTTTCCGCTTACGCTTTCAATTGCGTAGGCCGGCAATTCCAGCTTTTGTCCCTGGAGGTTTTCCTGTAATCGTGATTTCGGATCGCGAAGTTCCGCGCCCTCTGACAGCCCCTCAATCCGTTTCTGCAAAGCCAAGCGTATCGTCGAGCGAGCGGCTTCCAGCCCTGCATCCAGGTATATGGCGCCAAATAACGCCTCCAGCGTGTCGGCCAGGATCGAGGCACGCCGATGTCCTCCCGACTTTTTTTCACCCGGGCCGAGAATCAAATGCTCCCCAAGCCCGATTTCGGCACCAAGATCACCGAGGGTCGCATCTTTCACCAACGTGGATCGTAGTCGACTCAGACGTCCTTCACTCGCCTCGGATCGTTCGCCGAAAATGAGCTCGGATACGACCAGTTGTAATACAGCATCGCCGAGAAACTCGAGGCGCTCGTTGTTCACGCCACCGGCACTTCGATGCGTCAACGCCGTTTTCAAGAGACGTTCATCGGAGAACTGGAATTGCAATGTTTGCTCAAGCCATGAGGCGGCTTTGTCCAAGGTTATCGCTCGGGTCTGGAAGTACCAGGGGCCGATTATAGTGGTTTTAAGAGAGCGAAGCTTCCCGGCAACCGGCGGGGAACCGGCGTACTAGCTAGCGGCGAATGACCACCGATTTGTCAAACCTGACAGTGAAATGCACGTTGGCGATAAATGGCGTTGTATGGTCATATTGCGCCTCGACCTTGAAACCACCATCGGTGGACGTGACCTTGACATCGCGGTCAGTCAGTTCACTGACGCTTTCTACCTGGAAACGCCTGAGAATCGAGCGTCGTACGGCTTCACGCGACGGATTTTTGCTATCAAACTCATCGTAAACGCCGTCGATAACACCGGCGACTTTGAGATAGTTCAGGTAGACCGGTGTAAGCCGAATGCCTGCAAATGCGAACAGCCCAACGAAGACAATCAGGATAAGAAAACCAACGGTGGTCATTCCGGACTGCCGCCGTACAGGTCGAGCAGTCGAATTCTGTCGATTGTTTGTCAACATGCCGTTCTTTGAAGCGCCCATCTGCCTGACTCCGGTACCGATCGCAACGATCAGATTATATTGGAATTCTGAAGATTTAACGCGATATTAGGGGGCAAATCAGTGACTTGCACCACATTATTGAATCTTTGTGCCAATACGGCCCCAGTCCGGCCACCGCAGGCCATCAGAGAGATCAAGATGCATCCAGATTCGAACCGCCTCGCCGACGAGATAGTTCTCCGGGACGGTTCCAATAAATCGGCTGTCCTGGCTGTTGTCGCGATTGTCGCCCATCATGAAATAGTGTCCTTCCGGTACCTCGTAGACGCGCACGCGGGGATTCTGATTCTCGTCAATGCTGATGCGGTGTCGAATTGCGTGCTCGCGGTCACCCAGTACCTCGGTATAGACATACCCGGAATTGACAGCGGCAGGTTCGACAGCGTCTGAATTCACCGTGACATCCATTAGCTCGCCATTTATGGTCAGGCGCGAGTTATCGTAGGCAATTACATCGCCAGGCAATCCCACCACACGCTTGATGTAGTTGATCTTGGGATTGGACGGCAAACGAAAAACAACGACATCACCTCTTGCCGGCTCGCTGGTCTCCACAACTTTTTTCTCAATGACGGGTAGCCGCAACCCGTAGGAAAACTTTTTGACGAAAATGAAATCACCCTGCACCAGCGTTGGCATCATCGATCCTGACGGGATGCGAAATGGTTCAAAGATGAACGACCGAATAACCAGGACAAACAGAAGCACGGGAAAAAACGAACGCGAATACTCTATAACGGTGAGTATGATCGAATTGCCCTTGTTGCCGGTTTCGCCCAGCATTCTCATGTAGTAGAAACGATTGAATGCCACCACAACTCCACTGAATGCGGTTAGCACTACCAGAATCAAAGCAAGATTTATGCTCAATGTGTCTGCCTCTTATTTCTCTGCGCGAAGAACGGCCAGGAATGCTTCCTGCGGTATCTCAACCGAACCAATCTGTTTCATGCGTTTCTTGCCGGCTTTTTGTTTTTCCAGCAGTTTTCGCTTTCGTGATACATCGCCGCCATAGCACTTTGCCGTGACATTTTTGCGAAGTGCCTTCACGGTACTGCGGGCAATGATTTGCCCACCGATCGCAGCCTGAATCGCTACATCGAACATTTGCCGAGGAATCAACTTTCTCATCCTGTCTACCAGGTCCCGACCGCGATTGTTGGCGTTAGTTCGGTGCACAATGATCGACAATGCGTCCACCCGCTCCTTGTTTATCAAAACATCAAGACGGACGAGCGGCGCAGCCTCAAATCGTTCGAACTGGTAGTCGAAAGATGCGTAGCCACGACTGACTGATTTAAGCCTGTCGAAGAAATCGAGAACGACTTCCGACAGTGGCAACTCGTACTCGAGCGCCACCTGCCCGCCCAGGTAGCGCATGTGTTTCTGAACACCGCGCTTCTCTATGCATAACTTCATAACCGATCCCACATGTTTCTCCGGGACAAGGATATTGGCAGAAATGATCGGTTCACGTAATTCGGCTATTTCATTGACCGGCGGCAATTTCGATGGATTGTCAATGTACTCGACGTCGCCGCTTGCCCGTTCCACCTCGAATACCACGGTAGGCGCGGTGGTAATGAGATCGAGATCATATTCGCGTTCCAGGCGCTCCTGCACAATTTCCATATGCAGCATACCGAGAAACCCGCAGCGAAAACCAAACCCGAGTGCAGCGGATGTTTCCGGCTCGAAATGCAGTGCCGCATCATTCAGGCGTAACTTTTGCAGTGCTTCACGGAAATTTTCGTAGTCATCCGAACTGATTGGAAACAGGCCGGCAAAAACGCGCGGTTGAACCTGCTTGAAGTCTGGCAACGGCTCGGCGCATGGACTGCTGGCCAGCGTTAACGTATCACCTACAGGCGCGCCAAAAATGTCTTTTATACCGGCGATGACAAATCCGACCTCGCCCGTTGACAAGATGTCGCGATCCTCCATTTTCGGTGTGAAGGAACCGACCCGGTCGGCAATGTAGGAACGCCCCGTTGACATGACGGTTATCTTGCTGCTTTTTGGGAGCGAACCGTTGACGACGCGCACTAGTGAGACGACGCCGACATAATTGTCGAACCAAGAGTCGATGATGAGCGCCTGCAACGGTCCATCGGGATCCCCGACAGGTGGAGGAATTTTCTCGACGAGGTAGTCGAGCAGCTCCGGCACGCCAACGCCCGTCTTCGCACTGACGCGCAAGGATTCGGACGCGTCAATGCCGATGATCTCTTCGATTTCCTGCATTACCTTTTCAGGATCTGACGCCGGCAAATCTATTTTGTTCAGAACCGGTAATACTTCCAGACCCTGATCGATAGCGGTGATGCAATTCGCAACACTCTGTGCTTCCACACCCTGCGCGGCATCGACCACGAGCAGGGCTCCCTCGCAGGCCGCTAACGATCGTGAAACCTCATACGAAAAATCCACGTGGCCAGGCGTGTCAATAAAGTTTAGCTGATAGACCTCACCATTCGCCGAGGTATAGCTTAGCGACACGCTTTGTGCCTTGATCGTGATGCCTCGCTCTCTTTCCAGGTCCATCGAATCCAGAACCTGCTCCGACATTTCGCGATCCTGAAGACCACCGCAATGCTGTATAAAGCGATCGGCCAACGTCGACTTGCCGTGGTCGATATGAGCGATGATCGAAAAATTGCGAATATGGTCCATACGATTGATCAGGTTGACTGCCGGCCTGCGGCTGAATCAGCGGCGAAGTATATACGTTCTGTCGCGAATATGAGCTCGAATATCAGCGTATTACGCGTTCCCGCAGAATACGCTGAATGGCCGCCACGTCGAGGGTATATTGACAAACGAAATTCGAATCGTATTCCACGACAGGAATACGGGTATCGTAGGCTTCCTGCCACTCTGGTCGTGAATCAATATCGACAACGTCGACCCGCAGCTGTCCCCGAACGAGTGGCAACAGCGCATCGACCAGCAGTTCGCAGAGATGGCATCCTGCGCGGCTGTAAACGGTTATTGTATCCGCCGGCGATTCAGTCTGCAGGGTCATCAGCTGGACTCCGGATGGTCGGTACGAACTGGTCACAGATGGACTCCCTGCGCAGGAATGCCCGACCCATCGCGAGCCCTCCCAGCAGTCCTCCGCCGGCTGCCACGATCCCGATCGCGTCGCGAGCACCAAAGCCTGAATATTGCAGCACCAGCAAGGTAATCAGCGTTGTTATTAGCGGCAATCCGTACGCGAGCAGTGCCGCCCGCAGCAGGTGCCTGGCACCGATCTGCAGGTCGATTCTATCTCCCGGCCGGACCGACATCCCGTCCGGGATCTCGATTTGCATGTAACGTGGTTTGTCGCCCGCCTGGAAAATTCCCGCCCCGCAGCCTTTGCCGGCTGCGCAGCGATGGCAAACTGCCGCAGACTTGACCAGAACGGATGCCTTCCTGCCGCGCAGCGCTGCTACCTTGCCAGTTACCGTTTCCATGAAGGACTTATAGCACGCATCCGGTCTGCGCAAACAGTTGCTAAAACATCAGTCGGGCGAAGAATCGATTGGGCTGGAGCGAAATCAGGGATGCCGCATTGAAGACGCAATACGTTGCACTGTCACACCAGGAACCTCGCCAACCGCAGTAACCTGAAATCCGTTGACTTCGGCAGTGAAGGAATTGGACGTGCCAACCAAAGCCCAGCCATCTCGCTCTTCACCGGTCCTGTCGGCGATGAAGACGGACACGCTGGCAATTCCATCGCTGTAAACAATGTGCGTTGTCGACGTTTCCGCGCCGGACTCGTCGGCCGGTGTCGATTCCGTCCGGGTTGAGACCGCGCGAAAACCGGCGGGAAGGTCATCGCATTGCCAACGCGTTTCGATATCAGTCGAATGGTAACGCGCGGACTCGCGATACCAGGTAAAACTCTCAAGGCTCACGGATGGATCGAGTGCAGCCGCATTAATGTTGTCCGAGATTGTAATATCTGCAAACTTTATGTCTTCGACAACATCACCATTCAGATTGACCAGCGAAGTCTTGAGTGGAAACGCCGTTTCCTTGTCCAGCCAGATCCGGTGACCGAAGCGATACTCATCGTGCGGCCGTACCGCGATCATCACCGCAGGCCTGCCCGCAACGCGACCTTCCCTGACCAGCGACAGGTCATAGTGCGGGGTATTCGTCGCTTCGCGCTGCGGCAATGCAGAAAACAATGTGCTCTGATTATTCCAGGTCTCTACCAGAACCGATTTGCGATCCGGCAAGATACAGTGAACCTCGTCGCCGATACGAATTATTTCGAGACCGTTGCCTTCCTGGGACGCCAGTCTTTCGGTTACGACACCATCCACGATCTTGTGGGCAACCTTCAGCGCTTCTGTTTCTCCGTTCTGATGACGAATCACAGTGCCTTCGTAATTGGTCGAGCGCACCGCGCTGGACATCCGGTCAAGCCACTCTCCTGGGCTTGACTGCGCCCACGACGTACTCGTCGACAGCGCAGTCAACAAGATGCTAACTGCCCATACTGTCTTTCCAGCGGGGGCTTTGAGGAACATTGATTCGATTTGAGACATTATTTTCCGACTCTTTATTTTACTCAGCCGTACCCAACTCTTCCGCTACCTCTTCCGCGGGCAACAAATGCGGGTCGGGCTCGATCTCGACCAGTTCACCCTCGCGCAATTCGAAAGTGACCATTCGGGAAATAATATCATTGGAACCAAGGTCAGACGAGCTATCAACGTGCCGGCGACCGTATTCCAGCAGTTGTTGCGTGGGCTGATTCGCCAGAACCTGGCTTTGCGAGGGCTCTGTATAGGATGCGCCCAGGTCCACCGCAACAGCAGAACCTAATTCGGAATTGACCGGCACACTCAGCTGGCTCAATCCCACCAACGCAAGCGCGGCAACCGTTGCGGCAACCGCAATGCCGCTGGCCGGCGTCATGAATCGCGACCCAACGACTTCCTGCTTCACTTCAGCAACCGCAGGCTCTTCGCCCAGCGACTCGCTGATTCGGCCGCGCAGCTCGTGCATGCCCGGAATCTCGCGATCCTGTCTTGCCAGCCGTCCAATCTCCAGGTATTCGGCAACCTGCTGCCGCATCGCTGCATCCTGGCTTAGTCGCCGTAACAAAAACTCAGCTTCGTTTTCCGGCAATTCTCCATCGACGAATGCCGAAATTTGCATTTTTAGAGCGTCGTTCATAATTCCCCGCACCGGGCTTTCTGCCCGTCCTTCCTACTTAATTTCAATCCACCAAAGCGCCGATCTTCTTGCCAATCGCATCCCTGGCCCTAAATATTCTCGATCGCACCGTGCCTACCGGGCAATCCATCGTCTGCGCAATCTCTTCATAACTCATGCCATCGAGTTCACGCAGAATAATTGCGGTCCGCAAATCTTCCGGCAATCCATCGATCGCCTTTTCGACCGTGGCATGCAACTCCTGGCTGAGCGTCACCCCTTCCGGCGTATCTGTTTCCTTGAGTTTCGCATGCAGGTCATATTGCTCCGGATCCTGCAAGTCCAGCTCGACGTCCATTGGCCGTCTTCTCACTGACGCGAGATGGTTTTTAGCAGTATTCACCGCAATCCTGTAAAGCCACGTATAAAACGCGCTGTCGCCGCGGAACCTGGGCAATGCCCTGTAGGCCTTGAGAAAGGCTTCCTGAGTAATGTCCAGTGCCAGATCAGGGTCACGCACATACCGCATCACCAGGTTAACGATCTTGTGCTGGTATTTAAGCACCAGCAGATCAAAAGCACCTTTGTCGCCCTTCTGGACCCGTCGGACCAGCTGGGCGTCAGTGGTCTCATTTGCCATACAGGTAGGCCCCACTCCAGGAGCGGTAAAGCCAACCAACTCCGCCAACTCCAGCATAGACCGGGCTTGAATCGGAAAGTTCGCCGTACTTTGCGCTATTCATTAGGGATTTGCCTGAAATGTGACCGTTTTCCGGCTCGGCGCCAATCGCAGCCCCGATGCGTGGATTTTGTTGTTTTTTTGCCTCTTACGGTCGATGGTATCAAGGTCCGGCCGGATGACCAAAGGTCTTGCCTGACTGGCGCCATAGCAGCTGCAGGCGATGCCAGTCCCTGGCGTGCGAGCGCCGCCGGGCGAATAGGCCAGTGAATTTGCGGCCTGCATTGTCGGCAACCCGCAGCCAGGCCAATTCCGGCAGCACGACGCTACCAGACCGGAGCGTGAGCACAACATCGTTTCCCACGGCGTCCAGCGCCCTGATGCCGCCGGCGGAATCGAGCGTGATCTGTCGCAGCCAGCGTATGCCAGTCATCATACGCTTTAGTTCATAAAGGCAATCCACGGTCCACACGATGCCCCCGGCAAATCGCCACGCAGGGTGCAGGCGCAGTTCGGCGATGATAAAAACGCCGCACATCATGGCAATCGCACCCGCGAGAATGACCATCCGGTTAAGCAGTGGATCAGGGTCTAGTTTCACCTCGAACAAGGGCGACGGCATGGGCGATATCGGTGTCGGCAGATTTAATGCCGCCCAATAGAAGCGCGTTTAACTCCGGATCTGAAAGCTCCAAAAGTCTGCGAAACGCCTGCTTACTCGCATCATCTGATGCCGGATAGGTCTTCTCCAGGTAGCCACTAAGCAACACATCAAGCTCTCGCATGCCGCGGCGACATTGCCACTTCAGACGCCGGTCAGACATCAACTGTCGGCTGCATGCCTAATGGCGGCGTTCGGCGAGCATCTTCTTGGTTTCAGCGATGGCCTGCGCGGGATTCAGATTCTTGGGACAGGTGTTGGTGCAGTTCATTATCGTATGGCAACGGTACAGACGGAACGGATCTTCCAGGTCATCCAGTCGTTCTCCGGTTGCCTCATCCCTGCTGTCGACCAACCATCGATAGGCGGCCAGCAATGCCGCCGGCCCGAGGTAACGATCGCTGTTCCACCAGTAACTCGGACAGCTTGTAGAACAGCATGCGCAGAGAATGCAGGCAGCGGGATCATCGATCAATTCCTGATCTTCCTTGCTTTGCAATCGCTCCTGATCAGGCGGTGGCGGCGTACGGGTCTGCAGCCAGGGCTTTATGGAGGCGTATTGTGCATAAAAGTTCGTCAGATCAGGCACCAGGTCTTTAACAACACCCATGTGCGGCAATGGATAAATCTTGACGTCACCCCTGATGCCATCTGCCGGAACTGTGCAGGCGAGCGTATTGCGTCCGTCTATGTTCATGGCACATGAGCCGCAGATTCCTTCGCGGCAGGAACGTCTGAATGTCAGGGTCGGATCGATTTCATTTTTGATCTTGATCAGCACGTCCAGAACCATCGGTCCGCAGCTGTCCATATCCACATCGTAAGTGTCCATGGACGGGTTGTCCCCCTTGCTCGGATCATATCGATAAACGACGAAATGGCGGACATTGCCGACCCCGCTGGTTACCGGAAAATGCTTGCCCTTCCTGATTCTGGAATTCGGTGGAAGTCTGAACTCAGCCAACTATTTCTCCAATTCAGCCGATTAGTAAACACGGGCCTTGGGCGGTATATATTCGACTTCGTCCGTCATCGTTGTCGAGTGCACGGGTCTGTCGCCAAAAGACACACTGCCGTCCTGGTCAAGCCAGGACAATGAATGATTCATCCAGTTCTCATCGTCGCGATCCGGGAAATCCTCGCGGGCGTGTGCGCCGCGACTCTCTCGCCTGCGCGCCGCAGATTCAATGGTCGTGCGCGCATTTTGCAGCAGGTTTTCCAGTTCCATTGTTTCTATGAGATCTGTGTTCCAAATCATGGACCTGTCCGCGACCTGCACATCGGCAAATGAGGCATAGGTTTTTTGCAGCAAATTGACGCCTTCATCCAGCGTTTCACCGGTACGAAATACTGCCGCATGATTCTGCATAACTTTCTGCATCTCGAGTCGAATCTCGGCTGTCGGACGGGTACCGTCGGCATGGCGCAGCTGGTCGATTCGAGCAACGCTGTTTTGCCCTGCCTCCGCCGGCAAATTCTTGTGTCGGGAACCCGGCGTCATCGTTGCGGCACAATGATGTGCCGCTGATCGGCCGAAAACCACGAGATCCAACAATGAATTTGAGCCAAGCCGGTTGGCGCCATGCACCGATACGCAGGCAGCTTCTCCGACAGCCATCAGCCCGGGCACAACAGATTCGGGATCGCCGTCTTTCAGCGTAACCACCTCGCCGCTGTAGTTTGTCGGAATACCACCCATGTTGTAGTGGACGGTTGGCAACACAGGTATTGGTTCCTTGCCGACATCGACGCCGGCAAAAATGCGCGCCGATTCCGCTATGCCAGGCAAACGCTCCTCGATGACTTCAGACCCAAGATGTTCGAGATGCAGATAAATGTGATCGTTTTCAGCACCGACGCCACGCCCTTCACGAATTTCTATCGTCATTGAGCGACTGACCACATCTCTTGATGCCAGGTCTTTAGCGTTTGGCGCATAGCGTTCCATGAATCGCTCGCCGTCAGAGTTGGTCAGGTATCCCCCTTCGCCGCGAACGCCCTCCGTTATCAGGCAGCCTGCGCCATAAATACCTGTTGGATGGAACTGGACGAATTCCATATCCTGCAGAGGCAAACCTGCCCGCAATACCATGGCATTGCCATCTCCAGTGCACGTATGCGCAGACGTGCAGGAAAAATACGCTCGCCCGTAACCGCCAGTCCCCAGTATCACCTGGTGCGATCTGAATCGATGCAAGCGACCCGTTGCCAGGTCAATTGCAACGACGCCACGACAATGCCCGTCCTCCATCATCAGGTCTACCGCAAAGTATTCGATGAAGAACTCCGCGTCATGTTTCAGGGATTGCTGATACAGGGTATGCAACATCGCATGACCCGTGCGATCTGCTGCCGCGCACGTTCGGTGCGCAGTACCTTCGCCAAACCGGGTCGTCATGCCACCAAACGGACGCTGATAGATCTTCCCCTCGTCTGTCCGGGAGAACGGAACACCGTAGTGCTCGAGCTCGATTACCGCGTCCGGTGCTTCCTTGCACATGTACTCAATGGCGTCCTGGTCGCCCAGCCAGTCAGACCCTTTGACGGTGTCATACATGTGCCAACGCCAGTCATCCTCACCCATATTGCCAAGCGCGGCACTGATCCCACCCTGCGCGGCTACGGTGTGACTACGGGTTGGGAAAACCTTCGTGATGCAAGCGGTCTTGAATCCCGCCTCTGCCAGGCCAAATGTTGCGCGCAACCCGGCGCCACCGGCGCCAACAACCACGACGTCGTAACTGTGATCGATGAATTCGTAGTCACTCATAACGAATCACCTAGCGACACTTTCAGTACTGCAAGAACGGCAGCTGCGCACAGGAAAACATGGACAAATTTGTTCAATAGTAACGTTACGATTTTCAGCGCGGTTCCGTGCACATAGTCTTCAATGATCACCTGCACTCCGAGGGCTGAGTGCCAGGAAAGTGTGATGCTCGCCAATAGCAACATGACTGCGTTCATTGGATCACCAACCCAGCCATACAGATCACTGCGCGAGTAACTATCCAGTATTGCCAGCGAGATCAGGAACCAAACGCCAAGAATTAACAACGCGACGGCGGTCACTCGTTGCATCCACCAATGATCCGTTCCTTCTTTGGCTGAGCCTGACCCGAGAACCCGCGACAAAGGAGAACGTAAACTCATCACTCCAATACGCTCCCTAGATCGCCAGCCAGTAGGCAATGGTCATCAAGACGGCCGCGACGAGCACCATCCACGCTGACATGTCAGCCTGTCGCTTTTCAAACAGTCGCCCTGTATCCCAAATCAAATGGCGAATACCATTCGCAAAATGAAACGAAAACGAAAACAACCAGCCTAGCAACAGAATCTGGCCGACCAGGCTTTGCATTGCCTCCATAAGTGAATCGTAGGGAACGACGTTCCAGGCGATGGCTTCCAGCCAGACCACGAACGCCACCAGGCCGACCGACAACGCAAACCCCGTCATCCTGTGCAGAATGGACAAGGTCATCGTGATGGGCCAGCGATAGATTGTCAGGTGCGGTGAGAGCGGTCGCTCTTCTCTACTCATTTCCTGCCTTTAACTGTCATCTGTCTTGCAATGGGCTAGCGCTAGAAATCAATGCACCGACCGTTTTTCTCCCAGTCTCCGTAGCGCGTCGGGTCCGGCCCCTGCCGCCCCCCGATTTCCCTCGGTTGTTCTTTACCTGGGGGCACGACCGTCGCATTATTGTCCGTCGAACCCGTCGACAAAACGTCGGTCTCACTTCCCTTGTTTTGTTCTTTAACCATGCGCGAAGTATGCCAGAGGAAGACTCCCAGTTGTATAAACAAATCACCGTCCGCGGCTCAGATGCCGTCGAATTTCTGCAAGGTCAGCTAACTCAGGACATTGGTCTGTTGGCGAATGCGGGACAGCTTCCTGCAGCGTGGTGCAATCCCAAAGGCCGCGTCATTGCTACGCTGCGGCTACTCGAACTGGATTCCGCGATCCAACTGCTGATCCCGGCGAACATCGAGAAGATCGTGCTAAAGCGATTGATGATGTACCGCATGCGATCCGACGTTGAGTTTGTAACAAATGGTGTCAACTGGACGAAACACGTCAGTGCCGAAGATGCTGATCCGGAAAAACTCATCGCGGCGGGCGTGCCAACGATTGATGCAAGTAATACGGAAAAATACACGCCCCATATGCTGAATCTCGACAAGCTTGGCGCCATTAGTTTTTCAAAGGGGTGCTACGCGGGCCAGGAGGTCGTTGCGCGGACAGAGAACCTCGGCAAGAGCAAGCGTCGCCTGATGCGCTACCTGGCCGACAAGGACGGACTCTCCATTGGCGCGAAACTGTCCCTGGACGACAGGAACGTGGGCGAGATCGTTAACATCTCCGGGCATGAGCTTCTGGCCGTTACACCGATTGAACTCCATGATCAGAACCTTGTGAGTAACGGGACTCGAGTTGTGCCGATGGGACTGCCCTACCTCATCTGAATTTCCGAGCGCCTCAATCGATTCTCCTGGTCGTGTTAAGCGGTTTCCGCGCTACAACGCCAGGGCCATGCTGACTGATTCAGGAGACGTGAATTCGAACCCGAATTTCTCGTACAACCGCGAGGCATCCCCGTCTGCAATCAGACTGACGTAGGCCGATGGCGGTGCATTTGCCTCCAGGTATTTGATTAGTGACTGCATGACCTGGTAACCAATACCCCGTCGCTGCCAGTCGGGGTGAACCGCAATGTCGACGACCTCGAAATTGCATCCGCCATCGCCAACAATCCGCCCCATACCAATTAGCTGCGCATCATCTCGAACACATACCGCGAACAGGGAGTTAGGTAGTCCGAGTTTCGCGGCCTCCGGCGACTTCGGATCGAGTCCAGCAGCGATACGAAGCGCCATGTATTCTTTAACTGCGGGAACTTCCTCCGCCAAACGAATTCGCGTCGTCATGTTCGCAGTGGAATCCTGTGGAAAATCTCAACTAGTCAAAAATCTCGGGACGCATGTGTGGAAACAGAAGCACATCGCGTATCGACGGAGCATCAGTCAACAGCATTACAAGCCGATCTATGCCCAGACCCAGTCCCGCAGTCGGCGGCAATCCGTACTCCAGCGCCCGAATATAATCGGCGTCATACACCAACGCCTCGTCATCGCCGGCGCTGCGATTCTCCGCTTGCGCACGAAAACGGGATTCCTGATCTTCCGGATCGTTAAGCTCGGAGAAACCATTCGCAATTTCACGACCACCAATAAAGAGCTCAAATCGGTCCGTCACGAACGGATCGGCATCATTGCGGCGAGACAGCGGTGAGACTTCCGTCGGATATTGGGTAACAAAAGTCGGTTGTCGGAGTTCCTCCTCACCGGTCTTCTCAAAAATCTCGATCTGCAGTTTGCCACTGTCATAGTTGTCCTCGATCTTGATGCCAAGCTTCGAAGCAACATCAACCAGGTAGTCCCGTTCACGTATTCTCGACCGATCGATCGCTGTGTTGAACTTCATGATTACCTCTTCGACCGTCATTCGTTCGAAGGGCTTCGAGAAATTAAACGTTTCACCCTGATACGTCACTTCGGACGTTCCAAGAACAGACTCAGACATGCCTTTCAACAATGCTTCGATCATTACAATGAGATCTTCGTAATCCGCATAGGCGCGATACAGTTCGAGCATCGTGAATTCCGGATTATGCTGAGTCGAAACGCCCTCATTGCGGAAGTTTCGATTGATTTCATAGACGCGTTCAAAGCCCCCGACGGTCAAACGCTTGAGATTTAACTCCGGTGCGACACGCAGGTAAAGCTCCATATCGAGCGCATTGTGATGCGTCTTGAATGGCTTCGCGATTGCCCCGCCCGGCGTCGTCTGCATCATCGGCGTTTCAACTTCGAGGTAATCCTGTGAATCAAGAAACGCGCGAATATAGGCGGTTACCTGGGACCGAATCCGAAACGTATTTCGACTTTCCTCGTTCATGATCAGGTCGACATAGCGGCGCCGATAGCGGGTCTCCTGATCACTCAGTCCGTGAAATTTTTCGGGTAACGGCCGCAGCGACTTTGTCAGCAGACGGACTTCATCCGCCATGACCGTCAGTTCGCCGGTTTTCGTCTTGAAGAGACTTCCTTTCGCACCAAGAATGTCGCCAGCGTCCCATTTTTTGAATGCCTGATAAACGCCATCGGGCAAGCGATCACGTTCGAGGCGTATCTGTATCTGGCCGGTCCGGTCCTGCAGCTTGATAAAGCTGGCTTTGCCCATTACGCGCTTCACCATCATGCGCCCTGAGACACTTACCTGGACGTTTACCTCGCGCAGATGTTCGTCTTCGTGTCTGCCGTAGCTCTGGTGCAGCTCCTCGGCCAGCGCATTCCGTCTGAAATCGTTGGGAAACGCATTGCCGCCTTCACGCAAAACGTCAAGCTTGCGTCGACGCTCGGCAATCAGCGCATTCTCATCCTGTTTTTCCTGGTCGCTCACTTATAGTCCCTGTTTGAGGCTAGCCTCAATAAAATTATCCAATCCTCCGTCCAGCACGGCTTGAGTGTTACCGGTTTCGACACCGGTACGCAAATCTTTGATGCGGCTCTGGTCAAGCACATAAGAACGTATCTGACTGCCCCAGCCGACGTCGGCCTTGCTGTCCTCTACCTCTGACGCTTTCGCGCGACGTGCCTGCAGTTCAAGTTCATAGAGTTTCGCTTTCAACTGCTTCATCGCCGTTGCTTTGTTTTTGTGCTGCGACCGGTCATTCTGACATTGAACAACCGTGTTGGTCGGCATGTGCGTGATGCGCACAGCCGATTCCGTGCGGTTGACGTGCTGGCCACCCGCACCACTGGCGCGATACACGTCTATGCGCAAGTCAGACGGATCGATTTCTATATCGATATCGTCAGCGACTTCCGGTGAAACGAACACCGATGCAAAGGATGTGTGGCGCCGGTTGCCGGAATCAAAGGGCGATTTTCGAACCAGGCGATGAACGCCGGTCTCCGTTCTCAACCAACCGTATACGTAGTCACCAGAAACCCGAACGGTTGCACTTTTTAGCCCGGCGACCTCGCCTGCGGAGGCTTCAATTATTTCTGTCTTGAATGAATGCGCTTCTGCCCAGCGCAGATACATGCGCAGCAGCATTTCTGCCCAATCCTGCGCTTCTGTACCGCCAGCGCCTGACTGAATTTCTAAAAAAGCATCGTTTGGATCCAGTTCGCCAGCGAACATTCGCCGGAACTCCAGGTCATTGATCTGTTTCGCGTAGCCGTCCAGATCGCTCGAAAGCTCCGCAACCGTTTCCGCGTCATCCTCCTCGACGGCGAGCTCAAGCAGCTCATCCGCGTCAGCGAGACTACTGGTCAGATTTTCCAAGACCAGCACCACCGCTTCGAGCTGTGCTCTTTCCCTGCCCAGCGCCTGCGCACGATCGGGGTCATTCCATACGTCCGGCTCTTCGAGCTCCCGCCCAACTTCGGTCAGTCTTTCTGACTTGCTGTCATAGTCAAAGATACCCCCTTAACGCACTGGTGCGTTCGGCAAGATCGGTCATTTGCTGCTTGATCTGGCTGGTTTCCATGGAGTGGTTACTTGTCGAAAGACCCGGCTGCTGCAAAAAAGACGCGCGATGTTAGCACGTCCGCGCCGCACGGATTCAGATGTTGACGATTTGTTCCACAATCAATTGCGGCGTTTCTATTCCGCGGAATTCATTTACGTCCAGGCGATAGGTCAACTGAACGGCGCCGCGATACGCCGGTCCCGCCTGATTGAAAGCTATTGCATCCACGGCGGACCCGCCGGCCGCCGGCCGCACGCGCAGCTTCAGGTGATTCTCACCTACCGTGCGCTGCTCATCGATCGCGAAGTCACCGCTGAAAAGGGGTTCCGGAAATCCGGCCCCCCATGGACCGGCCTCTCTGAGGACTCGGGCGAATTTCAGGTTCATTGCAGTCGCGGGCAATTCTCCGTCGGTGGTTATAGCGCCACTTAGATCGGCATCGGGATAAAGTTCGCCAAGTTTTCGTGCCGCGAGGTCTGCGAAAGCCGTAAAGTTTGCCTCCGCGAGGTTTAGCCCAGCGGCCATTGCATGGCCTCCAAAGCGAACAATCAGTCCGGGCGCGGAACTCGAAACTGCCTCCAGGAGGTCACGAATATGCACACCAGGCACTGACCTGGCGGAGCCCTTGAGCAGGTTATCGTCCTCGCGTGCGAAGGCAATGACCGGTCGGTCGAATCTCTCCCGCACGCGTGCCGCAATGAGTCCTACCACACCCTGGTGCCAATCAACATCGTAGAGGGAAACGCAACCCGGCAAATTCGTCGCATCCATTTTCTCGACGTAGCCGAATGCCTGGTCCCGCATTTTTGCCTCGATCTCTTTTCGCTCGCGGTTAATGCCATCCAATGTGGCAGCGATCGTATCCGCCACGGACTCACTGTCTGTTAACAGGCATTCAATTCCGACAGACATATCCTCGAGCCGGCCCGCTGCATTCAATCGCGGACCGACAACAAAACCAAGGTCGGTGCTGACCGCCCTGGCAGGATCGCGCCGGGCTTGCCTGAACAAAGCCTGTATGCCTGGCACAGAACGGCCTGCACGAATACGGGCAATCCCCTGCTGTACCAGAATACGGTTATTCAGGTCGAGCTTGACCACGTCGGCTATCGTCCCGAGCGCGACCAGGTCGAGGAATTTTGCAGGAATTTTGGCAGCGTCGGTCTTGCCCTGACGTTCGAGCGCCCTGCCCAGCGCTGCCATTAGGTAAAAGGCAACACCGACACCCGCGAGATGCGGACTCTCGAATTCCACGCCGACCAGATTCGGATTTACCATTGCTTCTGCTTCGGGCAACACCTTCCCCGGCAAATGGTGATCCGTAATCAACACTTTTATACCCAGGCTGTGGGCACGCGCCACACCCTCGACACTGGAAACCCCGTTATCGACGGTGACCAGGAGATCCGGCGACCGTTCGGCAGCAACCTCGACAATCTCTGGCGTCAATCCGTAGCCGAATTTGAATCGATTCGGCACGATGTAATCGACATCATCAATGCCGAAAGCACGTAGACAGCGAATGACAAGTGCGGTGCTGGTCGCTCCATCTGCATCGAAATCGCCAACAATAATGATGCGCTTGTCAGCATGCGCGAGCAGCAAATCCACGGCTGCGTCGATGCCGCTCAGGGACCCGACAGGGGCGAGATTGTTCAGTCCGTAACTCAACTGCGCTTCACTGGTAATTCCGCGCAACGCATACAAGCGATTCAGGACAGGGTCAGCGGCGACCTCGACGGCAGCCTGTGATCCGCCAGGGGCAGCTCTGACCCTAAGCTGTCGCACTCGAGGATCAGCCAAGACTATCGTCTCCCGGTAAAGCGACTGCTCGCCGCCAGAATCGCAAACGGTCGAACCTGCTGAGAGAAACCGTGACGCCGTCGCGGAACAGTAGCGTCAATCGTTGCAATCCGCCGACTCCGATTACCTGCTTCAGGCCGTTCAGCCCATCGTGAAACGGATTACCCGGTACGACGGCTACGAATCCGCCCGGCGAACGGGACCGGCAATCCGCAAAATCTTTGAACGACTCGAAAGGCCTCTGGCAACTCGCCCAAAACCCGTTGAACAACGGATCGGCCGAGTATAAATCGGGCACAGGCCTTGCCACCGCCTGCGGCGCGATTCCGCCTCCCCAGAACCACAAAGAATTGATCACCGGCTGTCCTGCTTTCTGTCTTTCAATGTTGACCTCGTGGTCGTGTAACAACATCTGTAACTCGCCCTGCAGCTGGTGAAACACCTGTTCACTTCCACCTGACGGCGGAAAACGATCCGGTACGTGACCATCCGCGACTACAGCAGATACTGATGCTGTCGCAATCGGTCGTTCGCTGTGCAGGTAACCGGACATCCCCATTTTCGCGAACGAATGACGCTGATCTTCGCCTAATTCGCCTTGCAACGTGTCGAAAAGATCTCGCAATTCCGCCGGCGCAACCTGGCCTGGTGCCAGGGACCGAATGCGCAGGTCCCTGAGTCGCGCCTCCAGGTGAATCGGATCTGCCGCCGCCATCCAGCTACCGGAGCGATGTCCTGCCTGGCCCCAGAAACGCAGTGCCGCCATCCCTTCATCGGGAACAGGTACACCCAAAAGCGTCAACACGCCAACGAGCAGTTCGACTGCCGCGCCCTGCGGCGAAACATCGCCACGCGACAACCAGTGACAATGGTCGCTGTCCGAGAGCTGTCCGTATTCGCTATCGGGTAAAACAACGATAGCCTGCGCATTCTTCATACCAGATTGCCGGCGAGCCTGACCCGCGCGAAAATCCGACAGTTTACTGGCATCGGCAAAATATGAACAAGAAAACCGGTGAAAAATTCTGGTGCAAAGCCTGATATACGCGATAATCGTTCTATGAAATTTGTCCGCGAAGCAAACTCGGCCATTACGGTAAGGCATGTCGAAAAAGGCATGCTCAGGATTGGCAACGAAGAGGTCAGTGAGAACGTCGTGCTGTTTCGTGAGTCCATTCAACGCGGCTTCGATGCCGCTGACGTGGCGACGCTTAGGGAGGAAGATTTTGCAGAACTCATTGCCGAAGGCCCGGAAGTTGTTATTTTCGGGACAGGCTGGAAAACCTGTTTGCCACCGCGCGAACTGGTTTTTGCGCTGGCCCGGCGCGGCATTGGATTCGAGTGTATGGATACGCCGGCCGCGTGCCGAACCTTTAATATATTGCTGAGTGAAGATCGGGATGTTGCCGCCGTCCTGATGGTTACAGACGGCGATTAGTGGCTCACGCCGAGCCCCGGCGCAACAGTTTGGGGTGTCCGTCCAGATTACTGCCGCGGCAAATATTGCCTGGGATTGACCGGCTTGCCATTCCGCCTGATTTCGAAATGCAGCTGTGCGCTTTTCCCCGGTCCCTCGCCCATAGTTGCAATCCTTTGTCCCCTGCGGATGCGTTCGCCCTCTTCCACCAGTAGCCTGGCGTTATAGCCATACGCGCTGAGGTAGGTGTCGTTGTGCTTCAGGATCAGCAGCTGGCCGTAGCCAATCAGACCACCGCCGGAATAAACCACTCGTCCATCGGCAGCCGCCCGGACCGGCTGACCCGACTTGCCATTGATAACCAGACCCGTGCCAGATCCCGGCTTGCCGTCAAACTCACCCGAGACGCGGCCGCTGGTTGGCCAGCCCCATCCCGGCGGTGGATCTGCTGGTGGCGGCGGAATGGTCCGCTTCGGCGGCGGTTTCGACGCTACGCTGGCCTGGCTGCCGCCTGTTGGCGGCTGCAATTGGATAACCTGACCGGGGAATATCAACGTGCCATCGCCGAGATTGTTCCAGCGTGCCAGCGCCCGATGATCCAGTTTGTAGCGGTGCGCAATCACAAAAAGCGATTCACCGGACCTGACGATATGTGTCTTTTGGGACGAATGATTCCAGCGCCCCGGGGAAATGCAACCGGCCAGCACGAGGCAAAGCACCAATGCTGAACGTCTCAGTCGATTCACTGTGAAAAATTGCGTGGTAGTCGACATTGGGCTTTTCAGTGCCTCAATACCAGGTAGGCCGCGATCAACCCAAACAACACAACAACACCCCATCCAATACGCTCGATGTACTTCGGCAGCATCGCCTCCATTCGCTCACCACCGGCGACAACGAGGCCGGCAACAAGAAAGAATCGCGCACCGCGTCCTAATGCGGATGCGATGACGAATCCGGGGAAGTTGAGAATGGCGACGCCCGCTGTAATGGTGAATATTTTGTAAGGTATTGGTGAAAATCCGGCAACCAGCACGGCCCAGACACCCCAGGACGCAAACCACTCCTTACCTTCGAGATAAGCGGGCCAGTAACCCATTTCATGCAGCCAGGGCTCAACCCGATCAAACAGGAAATAACCGATAGCATAGCCAGCGATTCCGCCGAGAACGGAGGCCACGGTCGTAATCGCGGCCAGGCGCCATGCCGATTGTCGCTCAGCCAGGCACATCGGTCCCAGCATGACGTCGGGCGGAATGGGAAAAAAGGACGACTCCGCAAAACTCAATCCGGCCAGGTACCGCACCGCGTGTCGATGCCGTGCCCAGCCAAGCACGCGGTCATACAAAGGTCCAAACAATCGCATTAGTCTATTCGCCCAGCGCGGGATGGCCGCGACATCGACTCGCATTCACCATCAGAATTAAGACTAATAAGTATAAACAAGATGTTGTTTTATTTGCTATTTACCTTTAACTAAAGGCACAAAACTGACGGCCCCGAGTGACGTCTGCTCGAAATGATCGTTTTGCCGGACCACCATAACGAGATCCTGCCTGCCGGCCGGTCCCACGGGCATGATCAGGCGCCCCCCCGGCGCCAACTGCTCAAGCAGCTTCTGTGGGACCTCTGCTGCGGCCGCCGCTACCAGGATGCCATCATAGGGCGCGTATTTTGGCCAGCCCTCCCAGCCGTCTCCAGGTCGAAACTGAACGTTGTAGATATCCAGTTCACGCAGGCGCTGGCGAGCCTTTTGGTAGAATTCCCGAATGCGCTCGACGGTATAGACCTTTTTGACGAGCGGCGCCAGTACGGCCGTCTGGTAGCCGCAGCCGGTGCCAATTTCGAGGACACTTTCACCGCTAAAGTTCTTCAGCAAGGCCTCGGTCATGCGCGCAACCACATAAGGTTGACTGATCGTCTGGCCAAGGCCTATCGGCAGGGCTGTATCCTCGTAAGCGCGACTCGCCAGTGCTTCGTCGACAAACAAATGACGCGGCACGCTGCGAATTTGTTCGAGAACCTCGGTGGACTTGATTCCTTCCTGACGAAGACGCTCAACGAGCCGATCTCTCGTTCGTGCCGACGTCATGCCGATGCCGCGAATATTCCTGTCCTGCTGCATTAGCTTTTAAGCCATCCCGAAATATCGGACAGCATTCCATGCCGGGTGAGGTCTACCTTGATTGGCGTCACGGCTACCGCACCGCGCTCGATCGCGGCAAAATCGGTACCCTCCCCGGTGTCCTGCCCCTCACCGGCTGGCCCTATCCAGTAAATCGGGCGGCCGTGTGGATCCTTTTGCTTGACGATGGGTTCGGAGCGATGCCGAAAACCGAGGCGGGTAGCTTCCAGTCCCTGCAATGCATCGTAGGGAACGTCCGGCACATTGACGTTCAGCATGATGTCGCTGGGCAATGGATTATCCCGCAGCTTGAGCACCAGCTCCGCCGCCACCTTTGCCGCTGTGTTCATGTGCCCGCTTTGCCTGCCCACGAGCGAAACGGCAATGGCGGGCAATCCCAGGAAACGCCCCTCCATTGCTGCCGCAACGGTTCCGGAGTAGATAACGTCGTCACCCAGGTTCGCACCATGGTTGACGCCCGATACGACAATATCGGGGTCTTCGTCCAAAAACCCTGCCAGCGCGAGATGCACACAGTCAGACGGCGTGCCGTTGACGAAATAACGCCCCTCCCGGACTTTGCGCACCCGCAGTGGAGATTGAAGTGTCAGTGAATTGCTGGCGCCGCTGCGGTTGCGATCCGGTGCCACGACGGTGACATCGGCTATTTCGGCGAGTGCCTCAGCCAGTGCATTAATGCCTTTGGCTAGATAGCCGTCGTCGTTGCTGACCAGGATTTTCAAGGTATTTTTTGTTCGAATATGAAGGGCGCGCTCACTATACTCAATGTTTGATCCACACCAAAGCGCAAATCCGCAAATACCAGCATGAGCAAGGCAGACGACACCGATCCGGATGAAGACAGCAGCCTGTTTCGTCGAATGATGGGCGATGCAAGACCATTGCCAAAAGATCCGCGCGCACCGAATTTCAAACCGCGCCCGCATCCGCGAGCGCGCTTCAAAAGAGAGGATGAAGCGGCCGTACTCCGCGAGAGTCTTGAAGCAGATATCGAGGAAGTTGAAACCGGGGCAGGAGAAAGCCTGCGCTTCCATCGACCTGCGATTGGGCGTCGCACGATGCGAAAACTCGCACGCGGCAATTTCAGCGTGCAGGACGAGATCGATCTGCACGGCATGACTGTCAGTGAGGCTAAGATAGCGCTAAGGCGGTTTATCAACGACTCTTACAGTCGAGGATTTACCTGCGTCCGCGTCGTTCATGGCAAAGGTTTGGGCTCCGGCAATCATGGGCCGGTCTTGAAGGGTAAGGTAAATAACTGGCTGCGGCGCTGGGAGGAAGTGCTCGCCTTTGTTTCAACCAGGCAGGTGCACGGTGGGACCGGGGCCGTTTACGTCCTGCTGCGGAAATAACCAGCCGTGTTCCTGCTAGGCCACCTGCCCCGCGGCCCATGCTGAAGCCCAGGCCCATTGAAAATTGAACCCGCCCAGCTGACCGGTGACATCAACAACTTCGCCAATGAAATACAGGCCCGGCTGCTGACGAACCTCCATTGTTTTTGACGAAAGCGCGTCCGTATCGACGCCGCCGAGCGTGACTTCTGCCGTTCGATACCCCTCCGTCCCCGACGGCTTGACGCGCCAGTTATGCAACATTGTTGCAACCCGGCGCAGGCTGTCATCGCGTACAGCTGCCAGGGGCGTAGTTGCAATATCGGCCCACCAGATTGCTTCGAGTTCAGCTACCAGCGACCGTGGGATTACCGTGGCAAGCGCCGTCCTGAGCAAGGACTGCGGCTGTTCAGACTTGGCTCGCAGCAACCACTCCTCGGCACGTTCGTCCGGAAATATGTCGAGACAAAGATACTCACCCGGCACCCAGTAGCTTGAAGCTTGCAACGCTGCCGGCCCGCTCAACCCTCGGTGCGTAAACAGCAGATCATCAGTGAATGACCGGTCGCCGACCGCTACTGTACCCCGAACGCTCACGCCGGAGAGACGAGCGGTCAGTTCGTGTGTTGCGCCGGTAAAGGTAAACGGAACCAGGGCGGCCCTCGTCTCGCGAATCTTCAGGCCAAACTGATGCGCCAGTTTGTAACCGAAGTCCGAAGCGCCCATTTTCGGTATCGACAGCCCCCCGGACGCAATGACCAGGGACTCTCCCGTGAAGCTCCCCCTGTTTGTTGCCAATTGGTAGGGCCGGATTTTTGTCACCGTCGACGTGTCACAGTGAGTGATGATGCGAACGCCGGCTGCGTCGCATTCGGCGGTGAGCATCGCCAGAATGTCCTTTGAGGACCGGTCACAAAATAACTGACCTGCCGTTTTTTCGTGATAAGGGATGTTGTGTTTTTCAACAAGCGACAAGAAATCGGCTGGTGTGAAACGGCTCAATGCAGACTTGCAGAAGTGCCGGTTGGCTGACACGAAATTGGCGGGCCCGCAGTCCAGGTTTGTGAAGTTGCACCGCCCACCACCGGACATCAGGATCTTTTTGCCTATCTTGTTCGACTTTTCGACGACGAGGACGCGGCGGCCGCGATTGCCGGCGGCAATGGCGCACATGAGGCCGGCCGCACCACCGCCGACAATTACGACATCGAAAGTTCCCATGGCCGGCCTGTGTGTGCGGCAAAGAAAGCCGCGGTGACCCTAATTCTCCTGCTGCCAAACTTCCGATCGAACAGAATCTGCCGCCGGCTCCATGATGATGTCGCCAATCCTGCATGGAGCGACGCCTTTGGTTTCTTCGCAGGTCTGCATGTTTTTCAGGCGCTCATCATGGGCGGCCTGCAGGAAGTCGGCTGGCGTCTCCTTGTCCTCTATGACAACGGCATTGGCTGTCTTTCCCAATGACGATATGGCCGCATCGTTGCTTGCGAATACAGTCGACTCCCTTACTGCCGGCCTGCAATCTGAATTCTGACGATCGACAAGAATGTTGTCGGCGCGAGAAGCGAGGTCAATCATCTGCACCAGCGCACGCGCGCAGTCTTCTTCATTGGCGAACTGGTATTCCACCGTTTCTTCCTGGCAAATCATTTTGCCCGCTGGTGCGATGCACTGAGTCAGCGTCAGCACGAACACCTTGATCCATGCAGATTCCATGTTTCTCCTCCATTGACGTGTGGCAATCTTAACTTAATGCCACCGCAACCTTTTGACCGCCTTGCCGGACATAGGTTTCCCGACTGTTGCTGCCAGAGCTTAGCAAAAACCAGGCAATCTTAGCGCAACGCAGTGTGATTCAGACAAATCGTCTGAATGGGTCCGAACAGATGCGGGTGTAGATTTACGAAATGCCGTAGGCGGCACAGGACGCGCATACGGGCCCACTATTCGAGGCCGTTAATCTCGATCAACATTGCCATGTTTATTCTGCGATCGCGGGCGAAAAATTGATCTCCTGCACGGCCGTCATTGATTGGCCCTCTTCGTCATTCGGGCCAATCGCCAGATCCGTCACTATCGTCCGAACATTCAAGGGCCAATAAGACAGAGCTTCTGCTGTGCGTCCTGGCATTCAGCCGGGTGCTCCAGGTCTACTTTTATTTCACCTTGTTTCCTGCCGGCTCGATAAACACCAAGCCCGACTGCCTCGCTCATTGCGCTACGAGCTCTCGCAGAACGGCGGTCGCGAAGCTACCGCGATCGAGCGCGAACTCGAGGTAAATGTCAGTCCCCTCTATTTGCCAGTCCAGGTTGCGAACAACGGCGCGTAGTGGCCGCCGAGCCGGTTTCATTCTCGCACCTCGCAGACACGCTACGTATTCCGGATACTTTTCCGTAACCGTACGCTCCAGTATCGCCGCGGCACCCTCGGTATCCGTTGCTACTTCTCCCCACAGTGCACCGGTCGGATGGACGTCGAGATCGGCCACTCTTTGGACAATGACCTCGTCAATCTCATGCGCCACGAAAACACTGCCGCTGCCGTCCAGATTCAGCGATTCGTTCGGCAAGGCTTTGTTCCAGGAACCGTCAACCACGCGCGCGCTCAGAATCTCGTTAAAAAGAAACGATCTCGCGGCCGACAGGACAATGCCGCGCGTATCTCGCCGCAGTCTCTTGCCCGCGGCAACGCTCGCAGCCATGTCAAGATTGTTGGCATCGCGCCCGAATCGCTGTACGCCGAAGTAGTTAGGAATTCCCCCTGCACGTATAGCCTCCAGGCGATGCGGGACGTCGATTCCGTCGGTCCTGACTTGACGCAGCGCGATTCGAAACCGGTTTCCTGCGTGCGCGCCACGTTTCAACTTGCGTTGATGGCGCCCAGCTTCGAGAATCTCGACGCCCTCTATGTTCAGTTCATTCCAATTCGTGCCCAGGCGACTCGGCCGACGCACGCTGAACCACTGGCGGGTCACGGCGTGCCGGTCTTTCAGCCCTGCATAGCCCACATCGCGCTGGGCGATGCCCGCATGCCGGGCGAGCATGCGGGCGACCCAGGACGTGTTCGCGCCTGTTTTCTCTATCCACAGGTAATCATGTTCTCCTTCCCCGGAGAGCACGAAGTCCAGGTTTTCGGTCACCTCGAAATCTTTGGGAGTTTGCTTTATCAGCCCGTGAATCAGGCCGGTACCGTAAGCACGACACCATTCGGGAAGTAGGCTATTTGACGTCGGCATCAGCAACCAGCCGGTCGCCTTGGGCAGGGACCACCTGGTAGAACGTCTCAGACTCGCCGATCATGCCGAGATCCGTTCGTGCGCGCTCTTCTGCAGCGGCACGTCCGTTCTTGAGATTCAGCACCTCGGCTTCCAGGGCGACATTGCGGTTACGCAAAGCGGCATTTTCGGTTCGCTGCTCCATCACCGCCTGTCGAAGACCCTGGGTACGGGAAAAACCGCTGTCGGACAGCAGCAACTGCCCGATCATGGCCACTCCAACCGTGGCCAATAGCAGCATTATCCAGCGTATGTTCAAGTAGCGTCTTCCCCGTTTAACGCAATTCAGGCCTTTACCGAAAAAGCCTGCCGGCCAGCATACTGCGCCGACTCGCCCAGTTCCTCTTCGATACGCAATAGCTGATTGTACTTGGCGATGCGATCAGATCGTGACAATGATCCGGTCTTTATCTGCGTCGCTTTCGTACCCACCGCGATATCGGCAATCGTGCTGTCGGATGTCTCGCCGGAGCGGTGCGACACGACAGCAGAGTAATCTGCTTCTACCGCCATAGTAATTGCATCAAGAGTTTCCGTTTAGGTACCGATTTGGTTGGGTTTTATCAATATCGAATTCGCAATACTTTCGCGAATTCCACGACCCAGAATGGTGGTATTAGTCACGAACAAATCATCGCCAACGAGCTGGACTTGTTGACCCATCTTATCTGTCAACAGGCGCCAGCCGGCCCAGTCCCCCTCATCCATGCCATCTTCGATCGTGATGATCGGGTAGTTGGCGACGAGCTCAGCCAGAAAATCACAGAAACCCGCCGCATCAAATTCTCGCCCTTCCGATGCAAGGTTGTATTTTCCATTTTCATAGAACTCTGAACTTGCAACGTCCAGGCCCAGGAGGATGTCGTCACCTGCCTTAAAGCCGGCCTGTCCGATGGCATCAAGAATGGTATCCAGCGCGGCACGATTGGAAGGCAGATCCGGCGCAAAGCCCCCCTCATCGCCAACTGCGGTATTCAGACCTTTACCATTAAGCACACTGCGCAGTGCGTGAAAAATTTCTGCTCCATAGCGCAGCGCTTCCCGAAAACTCGGTGCACCAACCGGAAGAATCATGAATTCCTGAATATCGACACTGTTATCCGCATGCGCGCCGCCATTGATTATGTTCATCATTGGCACCGGCATCGTGGTGCTGTCGCCAAGGTGTCGAAACAAGGACTGACCCGCCGATGCCGCTGCAGCCTTGGCAACCGCCAGGGAAATCGCCAGCAACGCATTAGCGCCAAGATTGCCCTTGTTGTCGCTGCCGTCCAGTTCAATCATTTTTTGGTCCAGCCGGCGCTGATCTGCGAACTCTGTGCCAGTGAGCTCCGCTTTCATTACACCGTTGATATTGGCTACCGCCTTTGCAACGCCTTTACCGAGGTAACGTGACCGGTCTCCATCACGAAGTTCTACCGCCTCACGTGAGCCCGTCGATGCCCCTGACGGAACCCCGGCACGCGCGAAGCTGCCGTCCGCAAGTCGTACTTCCGCTTCGACAGTCGGATTGCCGCGCGAATCCAGGATTTCGCGCCCGTGAATATCAACAATCTTAATCATCTTTGCTCCAAATCAGTTTCGCGGCTAAAGCCGCTCCTACAGTGCAATCGTACGTAGGAGCGGCTTTAGCCGCGATTCAAATTGCTGCGACCAGATTTGCCAGCTAATCGCCGGTGGCAATCTCGATCAAACGCCAAGGCCATACTCCGACTCGGGAAAATCGTCCTGTTTGACGCTTCGATCTATCGACTGCAAGGTCTCCAGCAGTGCATACATTTTATCCAGTGGCCAGGCGTTCGGGCCGTCGCTTAACGCCCGATCTGGATCCGCATGCGTTTCCATGAATAGTCCGCTGACGCCGGCTGCCGTCGCTGAGCGGGCGAGCACCGGAATAAACTCGCGCTGGCCACCGGAAGAACTACCCTGGCCACCGGGCAACTGCACGGAATGCGTTGCGTCGAATACAACCGGACAACCGGTCCCGCGCAGCACGGCGAGGCTACGCATGTCCGATACCAGGTTGTTGTAACCAAACGAGAAGCCTCGTTCACAGACCATAATGTCTTCGTTGCCTGTGGACTTTGCCTTGTCCACCACGTTCTGCATTTCCCAGGGCGAGAGGAACTGGCCTTTCTTAATGTTCACAGGGCGTCCGGCGCGCGCAACATTGAGAATAAAATTGGTCTGACGACAAAGAAATGCGGGTGTCTGCAAAACGTCCGCAACCTCGACCACTGCATCGAACGGCGTATCTTCATGCACGTCCGTCAGAATTGGAACTCCAATCTGACGCTTGACCTCCGCCAGGATGCGCAGACCTTCATCGATACCGGGACCGCGAAAACCATCTTTCGAACTGCGATTGGCCTTGTCATACGACGATTTGTAAATAAACGGAATGCCGAGCTCACCCGTAATCTCCTTCAGGGTCCCGGCCGTGTCCAGCGCGGATGCCTCACCCTCGACAACGCACGTTCCCGCTATAAGGAAAAAGGGCCGGTCGGCACCAACCTCGAAGCCGCACAGGTTCATGCTTCGGCGGCCCTCGGCAGTTCGCCGTCGTGGGCAAGCACCGTCGCTCGAATGAAACTCGTAAACAACGGGTGGCCATCTCTCGGGTTTGAGGTGAATTCCGGATGAAACTGGCTCGCGATAAACCAGGGATGATCCGGAAGCTCGACTACTTCGACCAGGTCGTCGACGGAAACACCGGAAAACCGCAATCCTGCCTCCTCCAGGCGTTTGCGATAGTGATTGTTTACTTCGTACCGATGACGATGCCGCTCATGGATAGTGTTCGCACCGTAGGTGGTCGCTGCCAGGGATCCTTTCTGCAACTGAATCTCCTGAGCGCCGAGGCGCATCGTGCCGCCCATGTCCGAACTTTCGCTGCGTTCTTCACGCTCCCCGGCGCTGGTTTCCCATTCCGTAATCAGGGCCACAACGGGGTGCTCTGTGCCGCGTTCAAACTCTGTGCTGTGGGCGCCTTCCAGGTTGGCCAGGTTCCTTGCAGCTTCGATCACGGCGACCTGCATTCCCAGGCAGATACCCAGATAGGGTGTTTCGCTTTCTCGCGCATAGCGGACAGCGGCGACCTTGCCTTCAACACCACGATCACCAAAACCACCCGGAACGACGATACCGTCCATCTCCCGCAAACAGTCAATGCCCTTCTTTTCGATTTCCTGCGATTCGAAATAGTGAATATTGACTCGCGTACGGGTCTGAATTCCGCCGTGCAACAGCGCCTCGCTCAGCGATATATAGGCATCGCGAAGATCGACGTACTTGCCGACCATCGCAATGTCAACCTCAGCCACGGGATTTTTCTTGGCTTCGACAATCTTCTGCCATTCACTCAAGTCAGCCGGCGGCAAATCCAGCTTGAGTTGCTCAGCGACGATGTCGCCAAGGCCTTGCGCGTGCATGATTTCGGGAATCTTATATAGATCGTCGACGTCGTACGCCGATATGACCGCCTTCTCCTGAACATTGGTAAACAACGCAATCTTTCGTCGCTGCTCTACCGGCAGCATCTTCTCGGAGCGGCAGACAAGAATGTCGGGCTGAATACCAATCGACCGAATTTCCTTGACCGAGTGCTGCGTCGGCTTCGTTTTGATTTCTGCCGACGTCGCAATGTAGGGAACCAGCGTCAAATGCACATAGACAACTCTATCGTGACCCAATTCGATACCCATCTGCCGAATGGCTTCCAGAAACGGCAGGGATTCAATATCGCCCACCGTGCCGCCGATTTCGACGAGACAAATATCGGCATCCCCGGCGCCCCTTTTGACGCTGCCCTTGATTTCGTTCGTTATATGCGGGATTACCTGGACAGTAGCCCCCAGGTAGTCGCCGCGGCGCTCTTTGCCGATAACCGTTTCGTAGATTTTACCCGTCGTGAAGTTGCTGTTCCGACCGCAGGTCGTGCGGACAAACCGTTCGTAGTGACCCAGATCGAGGTCCGTTTCGGTGCCATCTTCAGTGACAAAGACTTCACCATGCTGGAATGGACTCATCGTGCCCGGATCGACATTGATATAGGGATCCAGCTTGATCATGCTGATCGACAGGCCGCGCGATTCCAGGATAGCGCCAAGGCATGCCGACGTAATCCCCTTGCCAAGCGACGACACAACACCACCAGTGATAAATACATACGAAGTCATAAGCCAGCCAGTTAGTTTCAGTCGCCGGGATACAAGAAGGGTCGGAACGAAGACACAGTTTAAGCCCGCTGTTGCGTGCCTTTGTGTTCTCAATCCGACCCGGAAGAAGCTATCTGTGGGTGTTTCAGGCGCTTCTCGACAAGACCCGTCGTTTGATTAAAGACGGTGTTGCAAGTTATCAGATCACTGCTGTCATCACAATGCGCCAAGCTATTTTAGGAGTGGCGCATTGTGCCACTCGACGACATAACCCGGCTGCGCCGTACTCTGCGCGTCAATCCACAGGTTGGCCACTGCCACCAGGCGCTCACCGTGGTACAGAAGCGGCAACCGCGGGCGCATCCAGGGCAATATGCCCGCTTCTTGCAGCAGTTTCTTAAGTTTTTGCGGACTTTCGTGCCCGGCAACCCGTATATCCTCGCCGCCGTCCCGAAAGCGGATTGCCAGGCCCGCCGCGGCGATATCCGGTGAAATGCCGGCGTTATCCGTGCCCAACAACTGCAGTGTGCCCAATTCGCCACCCACCGCGACAGGACGTCCGTTCGCCCGTAATTCGGCCCCGGCTGGCGGCGACGTGCGTGTCGCTTGCGGCAGGATAAAGAGCTCGTTGCGGTAGCGGCGGACTTCAACGCCCCGCCACGCCACCAGCGGTTGCGCGTCGGGACGGGCCGGGATGAGTTCATCCACAATTTGCTGCAAGCGAGTGCCTGGCGGCGGCGGAAATCCGCAGCACCGAATCGCCCGCCGCAATACGTTGCGTTGACGCAGGCCTGAGAGGGCCTGCAATTGATCAATGCCAAGTCGGTTGCCTGCACCCACTGCGAGCCGGTCGACATCCGCAAGGTCGTTTAGCAGCTCACTGGCCTCACCCACAAGCTCGGCACTGCGTCGCAGGCGCTCAGCAACCGCTGGCCAGCGGCTGGCCAGCGCAGGCAGGATTTCATGCCGCAAAAAATTTCGATCGAAGCGCGTGTCCCTGTTCGATGGATCCTCGACCCATTCCAGTTGCTCCGCTTCAGCATACGATACTAGGTCCTGCAACGGCACATCGAGCAGCGGGCGCAGCAAGAGACCTTTTCCGTAAACTCGACTAACACCAATACCCGCAATGCCGCTTACACCACTTCCCCGCATCAGGTTGAGCAAGAGCGTTTCCGCCTGATCGTCCGCATGATGAGCACTAAGCAGGCAATCATTGGCCTGGACTAATTCGTGAAACGCACTGTACCTGGCGTCCCGGGCCGCAGCTTCCAGCCCCGCGGCGGCTTTTTCATTCACCGCGACTTCGAGCCCGACGTATGCGACGCCGAACCGCTTCGCGATAACTTCGCAGTGAGACGCCCATGCTGGCGAATCGGGGTGCAGTCCGTGATCAATATGCACCGCAACAACAGGCGTATCACCTGCACAATTTGCGAGCGCATGCAGCAGGACGGTTGAATCAAGTCCGCCACTGAATGCGACGATCCAGCGTGCTGGCGTAGCGCCACCGGTCAGCGACTGCAGCCGGTCAAGTAATTCGCTCCTGAACAACTCGGTTGATTCGAAGGTCATCGCTTACGCCTGAGTTCTCAGTAGATACTGCGCCAGAAGCGCTCGCCCGGTTCTCGGCGACCGATACGGCTAGCCTTCTTTGAATTGTCCGAAGCTGGTGAGTCGCTGCTGCCGTTCTGCCAGCAACTGATCCGTATCCAGCCGTTCGAGGTCGCTCAGGTGCTTGCCAAGCGCGTTACGAATAACCTCAGCCATTGCTGCCGGATCCCGATGAGCCGCGCCTAGCGGCTCAGGAAGTATCTCATCGACCAAACCGAATTCGATCAGGCTAGTCGCAGTAATGCGCATCGCTTCCGCGGCTTCCGACGCTTTTTCCGCACTTTTCCACAAGATAGACGCACAGCCTTCTGGCGAAATAACCGAATAAACGCTGTACTGCAGCATCAACAGTCGATCACTGACGCCGATGGCCAGCGCACCGCCAGATCCGCCTTCTCCGATCACGACACTGATGACCGGTGTGCGAATTTTCGCCATCAGAAAAAGACTATAGGCGATCGCCTCACTCTGGCCTCTTTCTTCGGCGCCCATACCGGGATACGCGCCCGGTGTATCAATAAAAGTAACTATGGGCAGTGAAAATTTTTGCGCCATTTTCATCAGCCGTTGCGCTTTACGATAGCCCTCGGGTTTGGGCATACCGTAGTTGCGGCGAACTCTTTCTTTCGTGTCCCGGCCCTTCTGGTGGCCAATAAACATGACGGCGCGACCATCAAGTCGGCCAATGCCACCGATGATCGCCGGGTCGTCCGCGTACATACGATCACCGTGCAGTTCCTGGAAATCCGGCGCAATGTGCTCGAGATAGTCTGCCGTATAAGGGCGCATCGGGTGCCGCGCAACCTGCGCTATCTGCCAGGCGTTCAGCTTCGAGAAAATACTGGTCGTCAGGGATTCGCTCTTGGTTTTGAGCCGCGCGACTTCCTCACTGATGTTGATTTCTGAATCGTCACCGACATACCGGAGCTCATCGATTTTCGCCTCGAGCTCGGCAATGGGTTGTTCAAAATCCAGAAACTTGAGATCCATACTTAAAATCAGTCAACCACGATCAGGAAACGTCGCCAGCGCACTTGTGGCGCGCCTCTGCATCAGAATGCGACTCTACCTCATTTCCCGACCAGGTGCGTACAGCAATCGCACGCTGTTCTGACCAAGAAGTTCAGTCAGCTTGTCTCGCAATTCGCGGCTGGGACGTACTGTCCAGTCCGGACCAAGCTGCAATCGAGCGGCGGCATCGCTGCCGGTGTATTGCACCGCGACGTCGCACGACCCTTCCCGGTAAGGCAGCAATACATCGTGCAATTGATGCAGGAGATTCTGCCCCTGCCCATTGGGGGAAAGACAAAGCACCATTCCCCGGGCCTTGCTCTCAATGACCCTGTCGATTGGCAGCACCGATTTGACGTTGACCTGCCAGGCACCCATAAAATCATCAAACCGGAGCGCACCCGACACAACCACGATTTCATCCTTGGACAGGAGATGTCGAAATTCCTGGAACGATTCTGCAAACAGACTGACTTCGAGGCGACCGGAATCATCGTCAAGGACTACCGTCACGCGATTGCCGCGTTTGCGAATGTCCATGATTAAGCCTGCAACGGTTACCTCGCGCCTGGGTTGACGATAGTTGCGTTCGCCCGTGCTCGTTTGCGGCGCCGGTTCTGAAGCGATATCCGCCAACTTGCCGTCGACCAGGTAACGCGCGTCCCGGCGGACGGCATCAAACGGATGGCCCGTCAGGTATAGGCCCAACGCCTCTTTTTCGTTCACCAGCAGTTCTCGTTCGGTCCATTCTTCCAGGCGCGGTGACGCCGGAAGCTGCTCCTCTGCAACGGGTTCGGCAAGACCAAACATGTCGTTTTGTCCCGCGGCACGAGCGCGCGCCTCCTGATCTGCACCCTTTACCGCGTTAGGCAGTTCCTGGATTAGCTGACGCCGCGATAGCCCGAAATCATCCATCGCGCCGGACTTGATCATCGCCTCCAGTGCGCGCCGGTTAATGCGCTCCGTGTCGACACGACGGCAAAACTCCTTCAGGTTTTTGTACTCACCCGATTTTTCCCGTTCTTCGATAATTGCTTCGACGACATTGCGGCCAACACCTTTAATCGCACCCAGGCCGTACAGGATCGAATGCTCTCCGGCTACACCGAAGTGATAGGCTGAACGATTGATGCTGGGTACCAGGACATCCAGCCCGAGCTTCCTGCAATCGTCTTTTACCATGACGATCCGATCGGTATTATCGAGATCCGCGCTCATCGCCGCCGCCATAAATGCCGCCGGATAGTGCGCTTTGAGGTAAGCTGTTTGGTAAGACAGCAATGCATAAGCGGCGGAATGCGATTTATTAAAGCCGTAGCCCGCAAACTTCTCCATCAAATCGAATATTCGTGTCGCGGTCCGTTCTTCCACACCACGCGACGTCGAACCGCTCAGGAAGTATTCGCGCTGCTGCGCCATTTCTTCCGCTTTCTTTTTCCCCATTGCGCGGCGCAGCAGATCCGCACCGCCCAACGTGTAGCCCGCTAACACCTGTGCGATCTGCATTACCTGTTCCTGGTAAAGAATCACGCCATAGGTTGGTTCCAGAACAGATTTCAGGTCCGGGTGCAAATAGTCGATATCCGACTTGTTTACGTCGTGTTTTCTGGAAACGAAGTCGTCGACCATTCCTGATTGCAGCGGTCCGGGTCTGAATAGTGCAACCAGCGCCACCAGATCATCGAATTGATCTGGCTGCAATCGTTTCACGAGGTCGCGCATACCACGCGACTCAAGTTGAAAGACGCCGCGGGTCTTGCACGCCTGCAGCAGTCGGAACGTTTTTTCGTCATCCATCGGAATGGTCGAAATCTCGAGCATGCGATCAGGGTTTTCTGCATTAATCGCGCGCACGGCCCAATCGATAATTGTCAACGTCTTCAGACCAAGAAAATCGAACTTGACGAGACCGGCTGCTTCGACATCGTCCTTGTCCAACTGGGTCACCGCGTTAGCGCCACCGTCTTCACAATACAAGGGTGTGAAATCAGTCAATTGATCAGGAGCAATGACCACGCCGCCGGCATGTTTTCCCGCGTTGCGGGCCAGGCCCTCGAGCGATCGGGCAAGGTCGATGATTCCCGCAACCTCTTCATCGTCCTGGTACATGCGGGCGAGCTCTTCCTCATCCTCCAGCGCCTTGTCGAGCGTCATCCCTACCTCGAAAGGAACCTGCTTGGCGATTCTATCGACGAAACCGTAGGGATGCCCCAGTACACGTCCGACATCACGGATTACTGCTTTGGCCGCCATGGTGCCGTAGGTAATGATCTGCGATACGCGATCTCGCCCGTACCGCTCCGCTACATATTCGATGACCCGATCCCTGCCTTCCATGCAGAAGTCGATGTCGAAGTCAGGCATCGACACGCGCTCCGGATTGAGAAATCGCTCGAACAGCAGGTCATATTCGAGCGGATCCAGATCGGTGATGCCAAGCACGAAGGCGACCAGCGAGCCCGCGCCCGAGCCTCTTCCGGGACCAACGGGAATCTTGTGATCCTTGGCCCAATGAATGAAATCAGCAACAATCAGGAAGTAACCGGGAAAGCCCATGTCGCAGACGACCGATAACTCGTCTTGCAGGCGCTTTTTGTACGGTGCAGCCATCGCATTGAACTGGTCAGCCGCAGTATCATCCTGCAACATTTTTCGATGCAGGAACGCTTCCAGTCCTTTTTCTGATTCTGTCCGTAAAAACTCATCTGGCGTCTGTCCGTCGGGCACCGGAAACTCGGGCAGGAACGACTCGCCGAAACGCAGGTCAAGATTGCAGCGACGCGCAATCTCGACACTGTTCTCGATTGCCTCCGGAATATCTTCAAACAGCGCCACCATTTCGTCGCAGTTTTTCAAATACTGGTGTTCGCTGTAATTACGCGGGCGCTCGGGATCAGTCAGGGTCCGGCCCTGCTGGATACAGACGCGCGCTTCATGTGAATCGAAGTCGGCGGCGTCAACAAAGCGTACATCGTTGGTCGCGACGACAGGAATAGATAGATCGGCAGCGAGCGAAATTGCAGCTTGCAGGCAGGCCTCCTCGCCAGCGCGACCCATCCGTGTTACCTCAATGTAATACCGATCACCGAAGAGCGTTTTCCAGAATTCCAGTCGTTCCCGGGCAAGATCCGCATGATCGGCCGCCAGGGCACGGCCGACGTCCCCGTGAATTCCGCCCGACAATGCGATGAGGCCGCCCGTCGATTCCTTAGTGAGCCACGAGCGCTCAACCAGCGGCACACCCAGTCGCTGCCCCTCCAGGTAGGAACGGGTCACCAATCGCGTGAGGTTTCGGTAACCGGCAAGATCCTGAACCAGGACCACCAGTTGAAACGGGCGGTCCTCCTCATCCTCACTTGCAATTTTTAAGTCGACGCCTATGAGTGGCTTGATACCATTGGCGCAGGCACGCCGGTAGAACTTGACCAGGCCAAAGAGATTTCCCTGGTCAGTAAGTGCGACTGCCGGCATACCAAAACTCGCGCACCGCTGCATCAGCGCCGATATTCGAATCGTGCTGTCACTAATCGAATATTCAGTGTGCAGGTGCAAATGGACGAAAGGCTGGCTCACGGTATTCTTGTTCTGCTCGATCTTCAGGCGGAGTGGGTCACCGCCCCAAAGGATGAATGATCGACTGCTTGCGCCGTAATTTCAATCGGTCTTTCGGTTCACGACAATGTGCTAACAGGTCGAAAAGTCCGGCGATGCTGCGGACAGGGTCCCAATCGGCCGATACGCTCACGGTGCGCGGCCGTGCCATATCCCTTGTGCTGTCGGAAGCCGTAGTCCGGGTAGTGGTGGTCCATGGCACACATCATCTGATCGCGATGTACCTTGGCAAGAATCGAGGCCGCACTGATTGCAGGAACGCTTGCATCGCCACGGACGATCGCTTCACCCGCAATACAGCGGTCTGCAAAAGCGAGATTCGGCAAACGATTGCCATCTACTCTCGCGAGTCCCGGCGCTACGCGCAGTCCGAGCAGCGCCCTTCGCATCGCCAGAAAAGTTGCCTGCAAAATGTTGATCGCGTCTATTTCGGCAGCGTCAGCCCAGGCCACTGACCATGCCAGGGACTGTCGCCTGATTTCAGTCGACAGAGCCTCACGACGCATCTCGGAAAGCACTTTGGAGTCCGTCAATCCGGCAATGGGTCGGTCGGCACGTAGAATCACGGCAGCGGCGACAACGGGCCCGGCAAGCGGTCCTCGTCCAGCCTCGTCGACACCCGCAATAAGACCATCGACTTGCTGGCAATCGGGCAGTACCGCGCGCATTATCGGTTTGCAACCTCAAGCACCGCGTCGGCGGCGCGCTCATCGGCATTGCGTGCGAGCGTCGACCTTAGCGCAGCGAATTGCTCGGCAATGTGCCGGCACCTTGCCGGGTCGTCAAGGAGCGCGGCAACGGCATTCGACAGCTCAGTCGCATTGGCCGCCCGCTGCAGGAATTCAGGCACAAGCGGCGTTTCGGTCAAAAGATTAGGCAAAGTGAAATACGGAACCTTGACGAGGCCACAGCCTTTGGCAATCGCGTAGGTCAGTGGTGCCAGCCTGTATGCGCCAACCATCGGTTTTTTCATGAGCGCCACCTGCAGAGAAGCTGTGCCAGACGCAACCAGGGCAATGTCGGCTGCTTCAATGACAGCATCGGCATTGCCATCGACGAGAAGAAATCGTTCTGTCATACCGGCATTTTTCAACTGCATCGCAAACGTCTTGCGCAGAGCGGTTGTCGCCATCGGTGCGACGAATTGGAGCTGCTCGTAGCGATCAGCCAGCATGCGACAAGCGTCGGCAAAGACCTGTCCCAGGCGTGAAACCTCGCTATGTCGACTGCCTGGAAGAACGGCAACAACCCGTTCGCCGGTGACACCTAATTCAGACCGCGCACTGAGCATATCGGGCGCCACCGGCGTCCGGTCCGCCATTGGGTGGCCGACGAACTCTGCCGCAACATGATGGCGATCATAAAAAGCTTTTTCGAAGGGCAACAAACACAGGACACAGTTGGCCGCCTTCGCTATTTTCGAGATTCTCCCCTGCCGCCACGCCCACACTGACGGACTGACATAGTGCACTGTTTTAATTTTGGCGGCGCGCAATCTGGACTCGAGCCCGAGATTGAAATCAGGCGCATCGATGCCGATAAAAACATCGGGAGGCTGGTCCGTCCAACGCTGAACCAGCGACCTTCGCAGTTGCAGAAGCCGCGGTATTCTGCGCAGCGGTTCAATCAGGCCCATGACGGCCAGTTCTTCTGCATTCGCAAGCGCCTCACAACCTGCGGCCACCATTGCCGGACCGGCTACGCCTTCGAAACGAATGTCTGATCGTCTTTTTGCAAGCGCTCGTATCAAGCCCGCACCCAGCAGATCGCCGGAGGTTTCGCCAGCGACCAGCGCCATGCGCATGATTAACGCAGGATTCCGCGTTCTGAACGCTTTAGTGAATCAATAAATATATCGAGTTCGGGCTTGCCCGCAGCCGTCGCCTCCAGCTCGATAATCGCGTCGGCGAGCTTGATCCCCTTGCGGAAAACGACCCGGTAGGCGTTGCGAATATTGCGAATCTGCTCGGCAGAAAACCCTCGCCGCTTGAGCCCTTCCGAATTGATACCCTTCGGCGCAGGCGGCTGCCCGCCTATCATCGTATACGCCGGAACGTCCCGGCTGGTTCCGGCGTACATGCCGAGAAAAGCGTGGGCGCCGATATGACAGAACTGATGTGCCCCCGTGAAACCGGCGAATATAGCCCAGTCTCCTACGTGCACATGACCCGCCAGCGTCGCGTTGTTGGCAAAAATACAGTGATCGCCAATGCGACAGTCGTGTGCAATATGCACGTAGGCCATAATCCAGTTGTCATTACCTATGGTCGTAACGCCACCGTCCTGAATTGTGCCGCGGCTTATCGTGCAAAACTCCCGAATCGTATTGCTGTCGCCGATTTCGAGTCGGGTGGGCTCCCCATCGTATTTCTTGTCCTGCGGATCGTCGCCGACGGACGTGAATTGGTAGATGTGGTTGTTCTTGCCAATGCGGGTCGGCCCGTTAACCACCACGTGGCTGTCTATCTTCGACCCGGCACCAATTTCGACATCTTTGCCAATGACGCAGTACGGGCCAATCAACACGTCATCGGCAATACTTGCCGATGAATCGATGATGACCGTCGGGTGGATATTCAACGCTCACCGCCCGGCGCACACATGATGTCTGCCGCTACCGCGAGTTTTCCATCAACGGTTGCCGAACACTTATAGAACCAGATGCCTCTCTTGATTTTTTCCACGACGACCTCGATGACCAGCTGGTCTCCGGGAACGACCGTACGGCGAAAGCGGGCGTGGTTAACCCCCGCAAGGAAAAACAGCGGCT
>JBPCYD010000048.1:0-10245 GCA_051007895.1 Woeseiaceae bacterium | reverse complement strand
GGCTTTCTTGAAATTCTCCAGCAAGCGCTTGTTATCGACACCGGTCCATTTCTTGTGCCGCTCCGGGTCCATCACTTTGAGGTCATGGAGCACGGTGTCGACATGCGGCAGGATCTGTTCCAGGAACCGCCACGGGACGTTGGCCGCCGTTTCGATCGCGGTGTTGATGCCGCGCTCGTGGGCGCCCTCCAGCAATGCTGTGGCGAAATCCGGGAACATCGCGGCTTCGCCGCCGCTCAGTGTCATGCCGCCGCCGGACGTGCGGTAGAACGATTCGTCCTGTTCCACCACGTCAAGCACCTCGTCCGCGGTCATCGTCGAGCCGAACATGTAAAGCGCGTCGGTCGGGCACAGGGAAATCGTTTCCTCGTCGCAAGCAGAAGCCAGGTCCCAGTTGACGCGGATCTTGTCATCCGGACCAGGCACCGTGAAAAATGCGCCCTCGGGAAACGGCGCTTTCAGGCACAGGCCACATTCCTTTGCGCCGCTGCACAACCGTTCGTCGTAGGCGAGCTCCGGCTTCGGTGCGATGCTCTCCTGGTTGCTGCACCACTTGTAGCGCAGCGAGCAGCCCTTCAGGAACACTGTCGTGCGTATGCCCGGACCATCGTGGCTGCAGTAGCGCTGGATATTGAGCACGGTTCCGGTAACCGAACCTGCCAAACTCATTGCGCACCTCCCAGGCAGATGCCGAGTGATTGGGCGATCAGCATCATCTCGCTGTCCGCGGGCACGGTGCGAACCTTGTTGATGGCTTCACGCAGCGGCACGAACGCAAAGTTCGGCGCCTGGAAGGCCACCATCACTCCGTTCTCGCCGGCGTTCAGTGCCCGAATCGCGCCGGCACCGTAGCCGAGGCCCAGCTGACGATCGACCGCGGTCGGCTGACCGCCCAGTCGCTTGGCATCGGCCTGGGAGGTGCGCAATGAGTGCGACAGGTTCAGTCACCGGGACCGGGCTCAATATCCAGCGCTATTGCAGTCACGACGGTCCGGGCATACGCACGACGGTATTCCTCAAGGGCTGTTCGCTGCGCTGCAAGTGGTGCAGCAACCCGGAGAGCATCGCCCCGAAGCCGGAACTGGCCTACGACGAACGGTTATGCAGCGGCGCCGCGGAATGTGGCCTGTGCCTGAAAGCGCCGTTTCCAGAGGGCGCGTTTTTCACGGTGCCTGGCCCTGATGACAAGGTGCGCGTCAACTGGGACCTGGCTTCGGAGTGTGACCAGGAAACGATTTCCCTGTGTCCAACCGACGCCCTGTATACCTTCGGTACGGAGATGAGCGCAGACGAGGTACTGGACGAGGTGGAGAAGGACGCGTCGTTCTACCGCACATCCGGCGGTGGCATGACCTTAAGCGGCGGCGAGGCCACGATGTTCCCGGACTTTGCCACTGCCCTGCTGAAAGGTGCCCACGAGCGCGGCATCAACACCGCGATCGAAACGGCGGCCAACGTCCCGTGGCGCTTTCTCGAACAGATTCTGCCGCATGTCGATACCGTGCTCCATGACCTCAAAGTGATGGATCCGGAACGACACAAGAAATGGACCGGCGTCGACAACAAGCGTTTGCTGGAGAACTTCAAAAAAGCCTACGAAGCGTTTCCGAAAAAGACCTTTATCGCACGCCGGCCCCTGATACCTGGTGTAAACGACGACGAGGAGGATATCCGCGCGGCCCTCGAGTTCATTCGGCCGCACAAGAACGTCGTCGACTTCGAACTGCTGCCGTACATGCGCTTCGGACTGGGCAAGTACGACATGCTGGGCCAGGTCTATGAGCTGGCCGACTTCGAGCCACCCAGCGACGAACTGATGGCACGGCTCGAGGCCATCATCGACGAAGCCTTCGGCCGAAGTGGTGAAGATGAAACAACAAATAATTAACCTTAAGAAATAGTTGTATATCGTTGTATTATCAATTCTTTTATTCGCAGAGGTAACCCGAATGGGACAAGAGCTACCCCAGGAAAAACAAACGGTTTTGGGACTTTACGTGACGGCCGCGGAGGCTTATGAGAAGTGGCAGTCGGCGCCTGACACGGTCAAGGTGCTCGACGTACGCACGCCGGAGGAATTCCTGTTCGTCGGCCACCCGGAAATGGCGCAGTGCATCCCGCTCGGGTACCAGAGTTATCGCTGGGACGAGGAAAAGGGTTATTTCGACCTGGACGTCAATTCACAGTTCATGACGCAGGTGCAGGAAAGGTTCGATCCCGCTGACACGATCCTCCTGATGTGCCGCTCCGGCGGCCGCAGTGCAATGGCTGTGAATTTTCTGGCCCAGGCCGGCTTCACCGACGCCTGGAATATCACTGACGGCATGGAAGGTGATATGGACGACGGCAAACGCACTAAGAACGGCTGGAAAAACGCCGGCGCACCATGGACCTACGATGTCGATCCGGAGCGGATACGCCTGCCCGATAACTGATCAGGTAGTGCGCTGCCCAGCCTTATTTGGCGGACAAAAAAGAATCAATCACATCCAACAGCGGGTCCGTAATAAAAACTCGCACTTGCCACGCGCTGTTTGGGCTCCTGGCTGTCCATTTCACTTCCTTAGCCAGGCCGGATTGTCGCCTCGGACAAAGGTGAGGAGGACACAGGCGGTAATCAGACGTTGTCGCCCTGTTCCGCGACTACCGATGCATCGCGGACGAACAGGCCGGCCGCAATCAGCGCGATGATCGCCGCCAGCGGCACCACGAGCGCAATCATTACGAACAGGCCCTCCGGCGGATTCTCGATGCCAAAAAATGCTGCAAACACCGCGGCAATATTACGCGTGCACATGCCGAGAGCCATCGCGCTGCGCTGCGGTTGCGTCAGGCCGAAATGTATTGTGTATGACAACGCAGTGATCGCGACAAAGAACAATACCTGAGCGCCCGGGGCGAAGCTGCCAATGAGACCCAGCATTTCACGCCCGAAGAGCACCAGGGTCAGCACCAGTCCAATCAACAGGAAAAGCATGCCGATCTTCTGCACTATGGGTAGGAGTTTCTCCGCCGCGCTTCGGGCGAACTCCCGTATTGCGACGCCGATCACCAGTGGCAGGAACACCATGATGAGAAGCGGTCTCGCCAGGTCCCAGGAGTCCACGGCCAGACCCTCGATCAACCACGGCGCCAGCAACGGCAGGAACAGCACCACACCGACGGTGGTCAGCATCATGAATGAGGCGGCGAATGACATGTCACCCCGCGCCCGCCGCACCATCAATGGAAAGAACGGCGCCGTCGGCGCCAGGCTGATCAGAAGCAGACCGGCTGCGTGTGCTTCCGCCAGAGGTAAGATCTCGACAAGGAGCAAGGCCAGCGCGGGTCCGACCACCCATCCCCAAAGGAGGACCAGCCCAATGGCCCTGAAGTTATACAGGTGTTTCAGAGCCTCGCGCAGATTCGTTTCGAGGCCCAGTGCCCCGATGTTCGACACCGTGAAAATGACTATCGTGGTGGTGAAGATGACATCCAGGTTCACAGCAGTCTCCCTTGCAAGCGCATTGTGGTGTTGCAGGGATGAACAACGTCACCTGCGTGAAATTGGTGGAGAATTGCTCCCATCCCGCACCCATATCGTATTTCCTGCAACAGATTCTCCGGCCTGCTGACGCCGAATTTCCCCGACCGCGAGGTCAATACCAGGCGAACACGACTGCCAGAAAAACAGCCAGCATTTTGATGTCAAAGGCAAGTGCGCGACACGTCAGGCTGATCGTCAACAGGCATTTTTCTCAACCGCACTCGGTGGAATCTGTCCTGGGGCTGCGTGAACGTCAGGCGTCACGAACTGGCCACCTTCGAGTGTCGCGTCTACGGCGGCCAGTAAATCCCTAGCAATAAAGTGTTTCAGCACGACACCGTCGGCACCGGCAGACAGAATTGCGTCTACGGCAGCCGTTTCGACATGAACGGTCAGCGCGATGATCTTCGACACCGGCGACGATATTCGCAGCTGTTTGATCAGGCCGGCGACATCGCCCTCTGCCAGGGAAAAATCGGCAACAATGACCTTCGGATGCAGACGATCGGTCCCTTTCATTAGCGAGCTGGGATCAGAAACGGTGAAAATGGTGTCGAACTCCGTCTCGAGCAGCCCGCGCACTCCTTCTATGTAATGAGTGTGTTCGTCCGCGAGCAGCGCGCAGGATTTTTGCCGGAAGTTCATTATTCGAGGGCCGCGATTTAGTCTTAACGCGTGGAAAACTTTTGCAATTCGATTTCTGGAGTAGACACAATTTCGATCGCTGGCGGCACTCGAAAATCTCCCAGCCGACGCATGGGAAAATGCGGGTCGCGCGACAATTATCAATCGGCGATGTTGTTTTTCAGCGCGAACCGGATCAGCTCCGCGCTTGTTGACAGGTTGAGCGTGTCCATCATCGTATATTTGTGAAATTCGACCGTGCGTGGCGATATTTTCAGTCGCCTGCCAATCTCCTTGGCCGATTCACCGTCGGCCAGCAAACGCAGGATCTCACGCTGCCGCAACGTCAGCTTCCTGGTCGGATCCGCTGCAGCATCATCTCCTTCCTGTATCGATTGCAGCACCTCACCGGCAATGGCTGACGTCACGAAAGTGTGCCCCGCGGCCGCCGCACGCACTGCAATAACGAGCTCTTCAGGTGCCGAGTGTTTGAGCACATATCCGAGCGCACCCGCATCCAGTGCACGTCGGGCATAGGCCACCTCGCGGTGCATGGTCAGGCAAACAGCACGCACGTCCGCATTCTTCTTCTTGAGTTCCTCCAAAGCCTCAATGCCATTGAGGCCCGGCATGCTGATGTCCATAACAATAACATCTGGCTTCTTCTCGGCCGCAGCCTCGAGCAAAGCCAGCCCGTCCTCAACGACACCAATCAGCTCGAATTCCGTCTCCAGGAGTTTTATCAATGCTTCGGCAACCATGCGGTGATCATCCGCAATCAGCACACGCACGCGTTTCATGAAGTGAGTTCCGTCAGTGGCACTATAGCGCTGACGGTCGTGCCTGAGCCGGGAACGCTGCGGATGCTGAACGTGCCGTCCAGCAACTGAACCCGTTCCCGCATGCTCGACAATCCGATACTTCCGCCAGTCTTCACCTGAGCCTTATCGAAGCCACAACCGTCGTCTGAAACCTCCAGCTTCAATACCTGACCTTCTTTTTCAAAAAGGACTTCGATACTGTTCGCCCTCGCATGCCGGACCGCGTTGTTCAGCGCTTCCTGTATCACCCGGTAGGCACACAATGCCGCATCTTTGAGTATGCGCCCGTGCGTCTCGCCAATATTCTCCTTAATCGGGACATCGGCATACTTGCGCACACGCTGGCATTCCGCCCGCAACGCTGTCGTGATACCGAGGTCCTCCACTAACGACGGGTGCAATCGGTACGACATATCGTGCACATCCTCGCTGACCCGCGCGAGGTCATCTCGCAGGTTTTCGAGTTCGCCATCCAGGGTGTCAGTGCTCTGATCCTGCCTTATCACGCCAGCATCGATCGCCAGTCGCGCCAACCGTTGCGACAGATCGTCGTGCAGCTCCCGCGCGATTGACCGGCGCTCGTCCTCATGCGCATTGATCAGTTGCCCGCTCAGTTGTGCCCTGGCCAGTTCGGCGGTGTGACGGTGGCGGCGCTGCGTGAGTAATGCAACGATTAACAGACCCTGAACTACGACCAATGTGGTCGCTAATACAATCCAGGCGGCATACTGGTCCCATAGCGATAGCGGCCTGAAACGAACCTCACTACCCGGCGGAAGGCGATCAGTATCGATGCCCCATCTCTCCAGTTCGCGCCAATCGTAGACAGGAGTACTTGAATCGAATGATTTCCAGGGCTCGGGAACCTGCGTTCCGTTCAAAATCGCAACAGCGGAACTCGCGGCTTCAAACCCTATCCGTTGCAGTGGAATCACCCTGCCGCCCACGATTCCGGCGCCCAATTGACTGTCCAGCGCACCAAACATCGGGACGGGACTGGCCGACCGGATTGCCGCTAGCCCCGAGTCGGCCGGGAAATGAACGCCCGCCGCGTCGACGTTGAAGATTCCGAAGATGATGGCGGATGTTTTCGGCAACTGCCCCAGTCTGATCTCCACCTCATGCATTGTCATGTCGCTGGTGAATTCGAACGTCAACTGCTCCGGGTACGCGTCGAGATTGCTTCTTAACCTGGTCGCGCTCAGTCTCTCCAATGGCGAACTGCCGTAAACCATCATGATATGTGACGTTTCCGGCCTGAGACGCAGGATTTCTTCAACCGAATCCGAGAACGAAAACCGGGAAAACCTTCCTATGTCACCAGGCCGCAGGTCCTCCGGACTGAAAAGCCCGCCCCTGGAGAAGGCAATGAATGGCGTGGACCCGGATATCAAGTCCCTGTAATCAAGCCAGAATCTGACGGCCGGGGGGCCTACCGCGACAACAATATCAGGTGGTACTTCCGAATAGCGGTTTTGCAAGAGTCCTGCGACCAGGCTCTTGCGCACATCGAAATCATCCACTCCGGCGTCGAGATTTGCCTCATAAAACGAGATCCGTCCTTTGAACTGCCTTTCCAGCTCAGTACTGAAGGCCTCCTTCAGCGGGTAGTAAGGAGCCGAACTGCCGTCGTAAGAATTAAGAATGAGAATCTGCGTTGTATCTGCAGTCTGGGACAGCAGGTTCGCGCCCGGCAAAACAAGCAGGACCGACGCGATAGCCACCACTCTCAGATTACAAAGATTCCTCGCCATGGGTTGATTCTACCCCTTGTACTGCCGGCGCGTAACCGAGCATGGATTGCACCGCCACCAGTTGAAACCTCCAATCCCCGCATAAACCGGGACCTTCCTAGGTAAATATCGGCTGAGCAACCTAGAAAAAATACGGATACATCATTTACCGGCTTCCCCGGCATTCTACTTGCCAGAAAGAGAATGAATAACGGGTGGAGGAACCCGAGTACACGATGGGCCTGCAATCGGGACCCGGACCGCGTACAGCTTCCCGCAACTCGAATTGGACAGTTAGTCAGGAGGAATTAAGAATGGCAACCGCAAGTTCCGAAGTATTTTCGAACACCGCTCGCGTCAATACCGACACTGCACGAATTGATGCGCTTAAAGAGCAGCTCAGGACCAGCCCTCAGGATATCGACTTCGAGCGAGTCAGGATCATGCACGAGGTGTACGAGGACACGGTCGGCTACCAGCAGATCATCCGGCGCGCCAAGTTCATGGCGACCTTGCTGGAGCGCAAGAAACTCTATATCGACGACAACCTCTTCGTGGGCGCCATGGCGGGTGATACCAACGACGTCTACACCTATCCCGAGTGGAACGTGGACTGGATGAAGGAAGAGAACACCGTCGATCAATCGAAAACCCCGGAAGACCGGGCGGCGAATGAATGGGCGCTGGACTACTGGGACAAGCGCTCACTGAAACACCGCACAGAAGAGATCTTCGAAAGACGCTACGGGTTCGATCCGAAACCCGTGTACGCCAGCGGCCTAGTTGCGAACTTCCACGACTGGCCCGGCGGCGGCGGCAACCTCAACTACCCGATGATTTACAGGGAAGGCATGGCCAGTGTGATCAAGGACGTCGAGGAACGAATGATGTCCCTGGACATGCGGCTGGACAATGCGGAAAAGTTTTACTTCTATGAGGCGTCTCTCATCATAATGAGGGCCATTATCCGCCTGTCTCACCGTTACGCCGAGCTTGCTCGTGAGATGGCTGAAAATGAGAGTGACAAGGTCCGTAAGGCAGAGCTCATTGCTATTGCCGAGACCTGCGAACACGTTCCGGAGCATCCCGCACGCAACTTGCGGGAGGCCATGCAGTGCCACTTCCTCTGTCACATATGCGCAGAAATCGAGCAGGTCGGCTGCGGGTACTCGGAAGCATTTCTTGGCCAGAACTTCGACCCCTACTACCAGGCCGACAAGGCAGCCGGGCTCCTCGACTATGACGATGCAGTCTTCATGTTCCAGAACCTCACCATCAAGCTGAATGAAGTCGGCTATTGGTACGGTGAACGGGTTGCATTGACCAACTCCCAGGACCTGGGACAGAGCATTACGCTTGCGGGCTATACCGAGGACGGTGAAGATGCCACTGTCGAGTTCGAGTATGCGATGCTGGATGCCGTCGGGTACCTGGCGCTGCCACAGCCTCCGTTGTCGTTCGCGATGACCGAGAAAACGCCGGGCAAGTTCGTCGAGAAAGTCCTCGATGTGATCGGTACCGGCGTCGGCATGCCCCAGTTCGTCAATCCGGATGTCATGTTGAAGCGGGCCCTGTACCTCTGGGGTAACACCAAGAACGGGGGCGAGCTTTCCCTGGCCAAGGCCAGGCGCACCTGTGTCGGGGCCTGTGTGGGAAGCTACATCCCCTATGAGACCGGTCACCCGGTGGAAGGGCAGCCAAACTGCGGCAAGACGCTCGAGCTGACCATGCACAACGGCTTTGATCCCGGAACCCAAAGGCAAATAGGCCCGAAGACGGGAGCGCTGGAGGACTTCGAGGACTTCGAAGATCTGTACGCGGCCTTTGAGAAGCAGCTGCAATTCCAGCAGGAGGTTCTCCGCCGGGGGGCATGGATTGCGAGCATGCTGACGGCGGAGTTCATCCCTGTGGCCTGGCGATCCGTCCTCACCAAAGGCTGCATCGAGAGAGGCCTCGAGACCTGGAATGGCGGTGCCAACTACTACACGGTCGCGCAGATCTGCGTAGCCACTGTGGACGCGGCCAATGGACTGATGGCTGTGAAAGACCTGGTGTTCGACAAGAAGAAGCTGACCATGGGCGAATTGAGAGAAGCCCTTTTAGCCAACTTCGAAGGTGAACACGAGAAGGTCAGGAAGATGTGCTACGAAGAGGCGCCCAAGCACGGCAACAACATCCCCGAGATGAACAGGTTGCTTCGTCGGGTCAATGACAGTGTGCTGGAAGCTTTCGAGGGCGTCGATGGCGGTGGTTGCTACCTCGACCCGGACATGAAGGTATCCCTCGACCAGTACACCAAGAGTGTCCACAACCTGATGGGTCAGCTGACCGGCGCATTGCCAACGGGCAAGAAGGCTGGCGTGGCGCTCACGGATGGCAGTCTCTCCGCGATGCCAGGTACCGACACCAACGGACCGACCGCACTAGTGCTTTCAGGCGCTGCAGGCAATGACCCCATCAAGTGGTGCGCCACGCACATGAACATGAAGGTCCCGCCTAATCAGCTCGACACGCGCCAAGGCAGGGACGCGGTGCTGAACCTGGTCAGAACCCTGTTCGAAAACGGCGGCTATCACGTTCAGTTCAATGTGCTGGATACTGAAATGATGCGAGATGCGCAGAAGAATCCTGAGAATTACCGCGACCTCGTGGTCCGTGTAGCCGGGTTCAGCGCATTCTTTACGCAACTGCACAAAGGCGTACAGGACGAGATCATCGAGCGCACTCTGCAAGAGACGCAGCACTAGTAAGGATATAAACGAGGCATATCCGGCCCGGCGCGGCATACTACCGCGCCGGGTGTCTTTCCTACACCCGTCGCGGGCGATTAAAGAATATTCAATCCTGAAAAGCTCTCGTCGAGGAAAAATTATTGAACGCAAAAACCCGACGCATCGCTGTTAACGTGGGCAGCCAGTTTATCCCCGGGATGAACTCGGTGTTCGCCGGCGTGGCACTGGCGGCGGCGGAGCTTGACTGGGAAGTGGTTGGCATTCGTAATGGCTTCGCCGGCCTGCTCGACCCCGATGATTTTCCCGATGGGGGTCTCGTGGACCTGTCGCCAACTTTGTTACACGGTCTCGATCGCGGCGCCTCCGGCCTGCTGGGCCAGTCGTCGCAGTTCGATCCGTTCCACAGGCGCCAGGAAGACGAAGACGGCATGCTCGTGGAGGTCGATCGCACCGACGACCTGCTGGCGGCGTTCAAGGAACACGGTATCGACGCATTGGTTTCGGTCGCCGGTGGTCGCAGCCTGAGCGTGCTCTACAAGTTACATCGCAAGGGCCTGAACGCGGTGTGCATTCCCCGTTCGGTAGAGAACGATATTGCCACCACCATGGTCTCCTTCGGCTTCAACACTGCGCTCAGTGTCACGATCGAGATGCTGGACCGGGCGCACCAGGCAGCAACCTCTTCCGGGCAGATCGGCGTGGTCGAGGTGCCAGGCGAACACGCTGGCTGGCTGGCTCTGCAGTCCGGCATCGCCACTGGCGCTGACGTCATCCTGATCCCGGAAGTGCCGATCGATTTCGACGCGGTT
>JBPCYD010000047.1:0-9735 GCA_051007895.1 Woeseiaceae bacterium | reverse complement strand
GGACCATACAGTCCACCTGCTTTGAAAAAGCCAGCATGCGTGAGGTGCTGCTCGAGGAGGCGAATGCAATCGTCCGCCAGCTGCGTATCGACAAGCTGATCTGGTAAAGCGTAAGCACACGACGGGCAAAGACAACAAACTGGCGATATTGCCGACTAATATGGCGTCGACGCCGCTACGTTTACTCCGGCCTAACGATCAAAACATCACACGGCAGATGATCCAGCACGCGTTCCGCCGTACTACCCACCACCATGCGTTTAATTCCCCAACGGGCGAGAGCCCCCATCACAACAAGATCAGCATTCTTGCTGCGCGTGTATGTTGGCAATATCTCCCGAGTTTTGCCCGGCAACTGATGCGTGTGTTTGTCGTCGAAACCATTTTTCTCTGCAAGTTCATTCAACGCTGTACGATGGGTTTCCTGGATACGTTTTTCCAGTTCGTCGATAGGCAAAATCGTCGATTTAATCGCGCGATTGGCGGCCTTGCCAATGCCGATCAGGCGTTCGTATGTGTGCAACAGGTGCACCTCACCGTTGGTCGGGTCCGCAATTGTCTTCGCTGCATCGATGATCGCCTGATCGAGTGCCATTGGTTTGTCGTGTTCGTGCGTCGGATCGACGGCGGCGATGATGACCGGTTTTTTCCTGAATTCTTCGCGTTTGACTAACCAGAGCGGGTAAGGACTGGTCCTGATCAACTGCCAGTCGGTATCGATCATGATGCCGCGATCGGCTGCACTGTGATAATGGGTTCCCTTGACGATGAATCGGGGATCCATGTTTATGGCCTTCGCCAGAATGCCGTCTGCTATTGGCCTTTCTTCCAGCACGTCCGTCGTTACCGTTATGCCCATTTCCCTGGCTGTGTTTGCGAAATTTTCAATCGTCTCTTTGCGCAGTTCGCTGATGTTCCGGGCGATCTCCCTGGCCTCATTCGACACGATAATCTGGTAGCCCAGCGGGCTAAAAGCCGGCTCGCACAGCAACAGCTCCAGGTCGCAGTCAACCAGTTTCGCAATCCAGGCAGCCCGCTCGACAACTGTATCCGGGCTATTTTCCATTTCGATAATTGCGAGAATTCTGTCTTTATTGCTCATGTACGTCTCCGGTAATTTTGGCAATCATTCGAATAATGTCTTGAGTTTCTGAACGTCGTAGCCGCTTGTGTTTAGCGGTATTTCGCAATGCACCGTTCGATCGGTCGTCGCCGACAGTTCCTTGCGCAGGTAACCCAGAAATTTCGGTTCCACGACCATCGCCAGGTGTTCGAACTTGCCTGCTGCCAGCGCGCTACCAAGGCTTTTCCCGACCTCGTGCGCGAAGCGGCGGACTTCGTGTTGCCGAGCGGTTTCCGCGGGTTCCATGGCGTGTCGTGCTTTACCGAAGCTGTCGAACGCACGACCTGGCCGGTCCGTCACTCGATCGCGCTCGGGTGACGTGGCGTCAGCATTGGAAAGCGACGCGACCTCGGTCCAGTCGCCAAACCGGCTGTGCGACCGGAACATGCGTATTTCGGCAGAATCGCCGACAACGATATAGGTCGGGCCATTGGGCAGGAGGTGGTCGCGCTTGTCGTTTTTCACTCGGCTCAATCTCAGGCAATCCGGGCATGGATTCAGATTATTAATTTGCCGCTGGCAAGGGTATTCGTAGCTCGCGTCATGATTTTCGGCTAGTACTTACTTGAAATTTTGATGACTTATTCAGCCGGAATTCGTCGCTGCAGCCTGGCGATCCAGTACACGCGTATCAGGGCAGGTGGGTGATGAGTGCGATCCAGGCCCGGTCGCCCTTTGGGTCCCGGTCGCTGGCCGACGGGTCAGAATCCTGGTCGCAAAACGGGCGCGAGAGCGCATGAAACATGGCTTCAGCCAAAGAGCACGACTAAAGATAAGCCTCTGTCTACCGATAACGCTAACTGAGTATGTTTATACGGCGGCAAGTGCTGGGCGATGTTGCGACCATTGAAAAGAGGATTAGCAAAGCGCGTACGGGCGGGTATTGCGATCGACGGCGCACGTGCCGGCCTGGCTCGTGTCCGTCGCCTGAATGACGGACGGCTCAGCGTGTCAGCCCGAGTGTTTGACACTGGAGGAGACGGGGAGGGCTGGTCTGATCAGGTTGCGCCTCAGGCCGCAGACATGTCCCTGCAGCGGATCCCCACTTCCGCGGTGCTGGCAGCCGATGCCTATCAGCTGCAGCTGGTTGAAATGCCAAACGTGCCGGCCGACGAGATGCTTGCGGCTGTGCGTTGGAGGATTAAGGACCTGATCGACTATCCGGTGGAAGAGGCGGTCGTCGAGCTGTTCGAAATGCCACGACACGCTAATCCCGGCAATACTCCCATCGCCTACGCCGTCGTTGCCCGGAAGACCGAGGTTCTGCAGCAGATCGAGCGAATGAAGCACGCCGAGCTGCAGATGGATGTCATTGATATTCCCGAACTTTGTATTCGCAACGTTGCGTCGCTGTTGCCGCAGGATGAGCACGGCGTCGCCTTGCTGCATTTCACCGAAGAATGTGGTTACCTGACAATCACACGGCGCGGCGTGCTGCACATGATGCGACGGCTCGATTCCGGCAGGAACGACTTGACCAGTGCCTCCGCCGATGACTTTGCGCTGCAGGAGCGTATTTCAGGTATTGCGCTCGAGATTCAGCGCTCCCTTGACTATTACGAGAGCCATTACGATTGCCGGCCGGTCGGAGAGATCATCCTCGGCCCGGGTGCCGATCTCCAGCACTTGTCGGCGTCACTCTCTGAGCATCTTGGTCTGGCCGTGAGCCCACTTGTATTCCAGGACCTGTTTGAGATGGAGGAAACCGTTTCTGCCGAAGAGCAGGGCAGCTGTCTCCTCGCCATTGGCGCAGCATTGCGGGCAGATGCGGTCACATCGCAGGTGGCAGCGTCGTGAATCAGCAGATCAATCTCTACCAGCCGCAGTTCCAGCCACAGACACAAATCTTCCCAGCCTGGTTCATGTTGCAGGCGACCGGAATTCTGTTGTTTGCCATGCTGCTCTTGTACGGCTTCGCACAGCAACGAATTGCAGGTATCGAGCAGGAACTCGAAGTCGTTACCCGCCAGGAGTCGGCAGCTAATGAACGACTGCAAAATATCGGGCCGCTAATCAAGGCAGTTACGGGGGAAAAGAACTGGTCTGAGCAGCTCGATGACAGTCTGCGCATGTTGGCTGAACGCCAGGCGGTTCTGAACCTGATCCAGGGTACGACGCTCGGTGACACGGTAGGCTTTTCCCGTCACCTGCGGGCGCTTGCCCGACAGGATGTCGAGGGCGTCTGGCTGACTAGCCTCACTTTGTCGGCGCAGGGTGACAAAACTCGCCTCGAGGGTCGCGCAATAAGGGCCGAGCTAATTCCTGTATACGTACAGGATGTGACTGCAGAAACGCCGTTTGCAGAACAGCGTTTTCATCGCTTCAGGATCGATAATCCCGCTGACGATAACGAGTCAGTGCTGCATTTCTCAATGAACAGCGACGCCCTGCTTGTCGCTGACACGGCGTTAGGTCAGTGAAGCACGGCGCCGAATTGAAAGCGCATGTGGCTCAGATCGTGTCGACAGTCGATGCCTTGTCGATACGCGAACGAGGACTGATTCTGCTTACCGTACTGGTCGTCATGGGGACGTTGTGGCAGACACTATTGATGGAACCGCTGACCAAGCAAGCGAGCGAAAGGCGGACTGAACTCGCAGCACTTGAAGAGCGTATCGACGTTGCCAACCGCGGGCTTGAAGAGCAGATACTGCAGATTGCCGGTGGCAGCGACGTGCAGCGAACGCGCATCGCCTCGCTGCAGGATCGCATCGCCGAAATTAACGCGATCCTCGGCGATCATGCTGCAGAACTTATTGATCCCTCTGAAATGGCGCAGGTGCTCGAAGGTGTGCTGAAAGAACAGTCGCGGCTTGATCTCGTGCAAATCAGCAATACGACACCTGAGTTTCTTTCGGCCAGCGATGATGAAAATGCCGTTACGTTTTACCGACATGGGCTGGAAATCGAGGTTGAGGGTAGCTACCTGGCATGTCTCGAGTACCTCAATGCCATCGAGGCGCTACCGTGGCGGCTGTATTGGCAGGTTCTCGAACTCGATGTCATCGATTACCCGCGCAATCGTATTCGCATCGAGGTCAGCACGCTAAGTCTCGACGAGGAGTGGATCGGTGCGTGATGCTCTGCGCAATCTGGCGATAGTTGCGTCGTTCTTATGCGGCCTTTCAACTTCGGCATTCGGACAAGAACAATTGCGTGACCCCACGCGTCCGTATGCAGTGAAGCAAAGACTCGTAGTCGCAGCGCCAAATTTCAAAGTGAACGCAATCATCGTTTCAGCCGATCGGCGGGTTGCCATCGTCAACGGACAACGCGTCATCGCCGGCGGCTCCGTAGACGGCGCAACGGTAATAACGATTGAGAAAGACCACCTGGTTCTGGAAAAAAATGGCAAGCGTATAACCAGTACGTTGAACGACAGGGCGTCGCGCCAATGAAGATCACTGGAGAAGAATTCGATGTTAGCTAGAACTGTGTTAATGAGCGCTGCGCTCTTCGTCCTGTGCGCCTGTGATGCGACCATGGCGACGCGGGATTCAAAACCGGCGCGAGGGGATGCAACGCGTGACAGTATTGAAGCGGTACTTGAGGAGGCGTCGACCGAGTCCCCAAGTACGGAAGCAGCGGGGCCACAGCCTGCTGTGCCAATGACACCGGCGCCTGCGCCGATGCCTGAGGAGCGCTTCAATCTCAATAGTGAAGATACACCAGCACAGGCCTTCTTTATGGCCCTGGTCGATCAGACTCAGCACAATATCGTTGTACATCCGGACGTCAGCGGTAACGTTTCGCTGATGCTGCAGAACGTGACAGTCGAAGAAGTTCTGGAACTGGTAAGCGAGGTTTACGGCTACAACTACCGTAGCAGTCCGACTGGCTACATTATTTTTCCGGCAACCTTGCAGAATCGAATCTTCCAGATTGACTACCTCAATCTGCAGCGCTCTGGCATGTCGCGTACCCGGGTAAGTTCAGGGCAGGTTAGTGAGGCAAGAAACAGCGGCAATTCCAATAACAACGCCGGCGTCAATAACCAGGTATTCGCGCAAGGCGACAACAGGTCGCAAAACAACCAACAGATAAGCGGTTCCGGAATCGAGACCAGTTACGAGGCGGACTTCTGGACCGAGCTGGAGGACACGCTGACGCAAATGGTGGCCGACGTCGAAGGGCAGCAGGTCGTCGTCAATTCGCAAACCGGGGTCATCGTTGTACGGGCACTGCCGGACAAATTGCGCAGCATCGGCGAATACCTCGACGCGATTCAGGATATCGCGCAGCGGCAGGTTATCCTGGAAGCGAAAATTGTCGAGGTACAGCTAAGCGACGGGTTTCGCTCAGGCATCAACTGGGTTGCCGTTTCGCAAACCGGCGGCGATACGCATACTTTTGGCCAGCTGGCGCCACCACCTGGCTATACCGGTGACCCGAGTACACTTGGTGGCGATCCGATCACGGTGCAACCGGGCAACCCGGTAACTGGTTTCGAAACTCTCACCGTTGGCGGCGCATTTACGATGGCATTCGATATCGGCGACTTCAACGCGTTTCTCGAATTGCTACAGCAACAGGGCGAAACGCGGGTTCTATCGAGTCCACGCGTATCCACTCTGAACAATCAGAAGGCCGTAATTAAAGCGGGTACCGATGAGTTCTTTGTCACCGATGTTTCCAGCAATACGATTACCGGCACATCGTCAACCACGTCGAGAGATGTGGAACTGACGCCGTTCTTCTCCGGCATCGCGCTGGACGTAACGCCCCAGATCAGCGCCGATGGTGAGGTAACCCTGCACATTCACCCGACAGTCAGTGACGTCATTGACCAGCAAAAAGACCTCACGATATCGGGCGAGACCGACACGTTACCCCTGGCATTCAGTGAGATTCGCGAATCGGACAGCATCGTCAAAGCGCGCAGCGGTCAGATCATCGTTATTGGCGGATTGATGCGCAATTCAATGGTCGACGAGAGTTTCGGCACTCCGGGCTTAAGCAAGATTCCTGGTGTCGGCAATCTGTTCAAAAGCAAGCGTTCGGTGGAGACCAAGATCGAGCTCGTCATCCTGTTAAAGCCCATCGTCATTGAAAGTGACGACGACTGGACGAAGATGGCGGGCGAATCGCTGCAACGCGTTTCGCAGAGCGAGTTGAAGTAGCTCCTGGAACGACAGCATCGTGAGTACTCCCAGCGCATCCGTTTCAAAGATTTCCCGTCGCCGCAAAATGCGACTTGGGGAGTTGTTGCTGGATGCTGGCGCCATTACGCAGGAGCAGCTCGACCAGGCGCTGGCAGCGCAAAAGCGCACCGGTCACAAGCTCGGTCGGGCGTTGACCGAAGTAGGTGCAATCGAAGAAGCCGAGCTATACCAGTTTCTGGCCAAACGTCTCGACATTGATTACCTGGATCTGAGCAGCATCAAGCTGCAAACGGAAACGGTGATGTTACTGCCCGAGGTGCAGGCACGCAGACTGAGGGCACTCGTACTCAAACGAGACGAAAACAGTCTGCTCGTCGGTATGGCTGATCCAACCGATATTTTCGCTCATGATGAGCTTACAAGGCGACTTGGCGCCAGTGTTGACATTGCGTTGGTTAACGAATCGGAACTGCTGCGTACGATCGACATCATGTATCGGCGCACGGACGAAATCGATGCCCTTGCCAAGGAAGTAAAAGAAGATCTCGGTGAGTCACGCATTGATATCGACGAGCTCACGGCTGACGATGATTCAGCTGAAGCACCGGTCATCAAGCTGCTGCAGACGATGTTTCGGGACGCGGTGCAGGTGAGCGCATCGGACATTCATATCGAGCCCGATGAATTCGTGCTGAGAATTCGCCAGCGAGTGGACGGTGTGCTGCAGGAACACGTGATTGACGGGCGCGGCGTCGCTGGTGCCCTGGTGACCCGGCTAAAGCTGATGAGCGGACTCGATATTTCGGAAAAGCGACTGCCACAGGATGGCCGCTTTTCTATCAGGGTTAATGAAACGACGCTGGACATACGCGTATCGACGTTGCCAGTTCAGTTTGGCGAGTCGATCGTGCTTCGGTTGCTCGATCATTCCGCCAATTTGCTGAGTCTTGAGAAACTCGGCATGCCGCAGGATCTTCTTGAACGTTTCTATCGCATGATTGAGCGTCCAGCCGGCATGGTCCTCGTGACAGGACCGACGGGCAGCGGTAAAACCACGACCTTGTATTCGGCTCTCAACTACGTCAATCAGCCGTCTACCAAAATCATCACGGTGGAAGACCCGGTTGAGTATCGCCTGGAACGTATCAACCAGGTGCAGGTGCACACCCGTATCGGGCTGGATTTCGGACGTGTGCTGCGGACCGCGCTGCGCCAGGACCCTGACATCATACTGGTCGGTGAGATGCGCGACAGGGAAACTGTCGACATCGGACTGCGTGCAGCGATGACGGGGCACCTTGTTTTCTCAAGCCTGCACACTGTTAACGCCGTGGCGACGGCAAGTCGATTGCTCGACATGGGAGCGCCAGGCTACCTGATTGGTGCGGCGTTGCAGGGAATCGTCGCACAACGACTGGTCCGACGCGTCTGCGAAAGCTGCGCCGAGCCAGTCGAATTAACGTCCGGACAGAATGCCTGGCTCAAGTCGCAGTCGTTCGGCGAACGCGCCTCCAGGACCACGTTTCAACGCGGTCGAGGTTGCAACTATTGCCAGTTAACCGGCTATCGAGGGCGCATCGGTGTGTATGAACTATTGGAGATGGACGCCGGCCTGACGGAGGCGTTGCGGCATGAGGACCTTGGTACATTTGTTTCACTTGCAGCGGGGAAGAAGAGTTATGTGCCGTTGATTAGCTGCGCTCTCGACTATGCAGCGGACGGTATCACCTCACTCGAGGAAGTGGTCCGTGTTGCCGGCGGGCTGGATGCGGAAGATGATCCTGTCATCGATGCTGTCGAGAGCCAAGCGGACGAGGTGACCGATGGCTGAGTTTGCTTACAAGGGTCGCTCCGCTAGCGGCGGGCTAATAACCGGCAAGCTCTACGGTACTTCCGCCGATGCGGTGGCCGGTCGACTTGTGAGTATCGGGATTACCCCTGTCGAAGTTCGGGACCTATCCGGGACTGGCAGCATGACAGTGTCAGATCTGTTCCTGCGACTTGGCGGCGGTCAGCCGACAACGAAAGACCTCGTGCTGTTTTGTCGCCAGATGCATACGATCACCCGTACCGGGTTGCCGCTGCTCAAGGGATTAACCGGATTGATGCAGACCACGCACAATGAGGTACTGCGGACCGCACTGGTTGATGTCATTGCAAGCCTGGAATCGGGCCGGGCACTGGCGAAATCGTTGCAGGCCCACCCCAACGTTTTTTCACCGCTTTTCGTCAACCTGGTCGAAATAGGTGAAGCGACAGGTACGATGGATGTTGCTTTTCAGCGCCTGTACGAATACCTGAGCATGGATCAGGAAGTTCGTGATCGGGTCAAATCAGCTGTCCGCTATCCGCTTATTGTACTGGTTGCCGTCGCTATCGCGCTATCGGTCATCACGATATTCGTTATTCCGAATTTCGCGCCGATATTTCGCACACTCGGTGACAACATTCCACTACCGACACGCATCATCATGGGTGTCTCCGATTTCGCCATTAACTATTGGCACGTTCTTTTCGGATGCCTGGTGTTGATGTCAGCTGCAGCATTGTTTTACGTCAGGACCGAGGTGGGTCGCCTGCGCTGGGACAGGATGAAGCTCGCGATTCCGGTGACCGGAATAATAGTGCGCAACGCCGCACTTTCGCGGATAACTCGTTCGCTGGCCGTGTCGCTGAGCGCGGGACTGCCGATCAATGAAACCCTGCATACTGTGTCTGCTTCCATTGGCAACAGTTGGCTGGGTCAGAAAATGGCCCTGCTCAGTTCTGGTATCGAGCGTGGTGAGTCATTATCCGCAACGGCATCACAGCACCAAATATTTACGCCCCTGATATTGCAAATGATCGCATTAGGTGAGGAAACCGGCGCGATGCCCGAGCTTCTGGAAGAGTCATCTGATTTTTACAAGCGTGAAGTCGATTACGACCTCGACAATCTCAGCGCGGCGCTCGAGCCTATTCTGATTGTCACGGTTGGCGTAGTAGTGCTGGTGTTGGCTCTCGGCGTATTCCTACCGATGTGGGACATGATTTCGCAGGCCCGAGCCGGTGGATGATGGCAATGCGATTAGTGCAACCTCACAGTCCCAGGCAATTTTCGCATGTCTCCGGCCGAGGCGGGTTTTCACTGCTTGAGCTGGTCGTTGTCATTGCACTCTTAAGCCTTCTTGTCGGAATCGCCCTGAACCGGCTGCTGCCCTATGTCGACGAAGCGGAGCGGGTCGCCGTGGTAACGCTGGAAAGTCAGATCAAGAGCACGCTCTTAACTGCGGCAGCCAAACGCATTGCGGGCGGAAAAGCTGCCAGCATTTCCGAGCTCGACGGCAGCAACCCGATGCACCTGATGCTTGAGGCGCCGCAGAATTACGCGGGTGAGCTGTACCGGCGAGACAGCGACAGCGTTCCTTTTCGCAACTGGTATTTTGACCTTGATTCCCGTCGCCTCGTGTACCGAATCGGGCGCAGGTTTGGCTGGAAGAACGATGACCAAGCCCTGCAGGATCCCGAGTT
>JBPCYD010000046.1:0-4767 GCA_051007895.1 Woeseiaceae bacterium | reverse complement strand
CTGCTGGTCGACAACACCATGGTGCAGTCTGCAGCGGAACGTCGCGACTTCTGGGTCATGCTCAAAGGTCTGGCCGAAACCGAAGACGATGCGGTCGTGGATGATGTGCAGCTCGAGTCGCGGATCCGGCAGGAAGTGGTGCAGAAGATAGCTTCCGGACTGATGGGGATTGTCAGCGGCAACCAGGCACTCGATCTGAACGCCATGCTGGACAGTGCGCCGGCGGCGCAACCATCACCTGATCAGCCTCCGCAACTGGTGGCTGTCGAAACCACTGCGCCCGCTGCCGAAACTGCGGGTGAATACATGGCGCCATGGATCGATACGGAGGAATGCACGACCTGTGACGAGTGCATCATTATCAATCCGCAAATCTTCGCCTACAACGCCGACAATAAAGCCTTCATTCAAAACGCGGACGGCGGACCGTATCGCGATATCGTAAAGTCCGCAGAAAAATGCACGGCGCAGATTATTCACCCAGGGTTACCCCGAGATCGCAGCGCCAAAGACATGGCCAAGTGGGTCAAGCGCGGCGAAAAATTCAATTAATATGTTGAATGCTGTTCGCAAAGATTCCTTCAGAAACGGTATTCACCCGCCGGAATATAAGGACGATACGAGCCACTTAGCAATTCGACGCTTTCCATTTGCGCCACAGCTTATCGTTCCGTTGAGTCAACATCTCGGCAAGCCGGCTGTTCCTGTCGTGCGCGCCGGGCAGGAAATCACTCGGGGCCAGGTGATCGCCGAACCGGACGGATTCATGTCGGTTGCCATGCACGCACCGGCATCGGGCATTGTCAGGAAGATCGCGCTTGCACCCGGCATCGGCGGCAACATGGCGGAAAGCGTCTACATCGAACCGCATCCGGCATCGTCACAGGAGGTGATGGATGGCGAACCCTGCGATCTCGACACTGCCACTCAGGACGAAATCATCACGGCCATTCAACGTGCCGGCGTGGTTGGTCTCGGCGGTGCCGCTTTTCCGACGCATGTAAAGTTGAAAGCGCCGGAGGGCAAAAGCCTCGACACGCTCATCGTCAACGGCGTGGAATGTGAGCCTTTTCTCACCACCGACCATCGGGTGATGCTGGAGCAGACTGCTGACATTTTCATGGGGATCAGGTACTTACTGCGAGCGACGGGTGCGGATGAGGCGATCATCGCGGTAGAGGCCAACAAGCAGGATGCCGCTGAGAAGCTGCGCGCAAACTGTCCGCCAGATTTACCCGTTACGGTGCGCGTTTGCCCGGTGAAATACCCGCAGGGTGCGGAAAAGATGGTCATTCGTTCTCTGCTCGGTCACGAGATTCCGTCCGGTGGTTTGCCCGCAGATGTAGGTGCGATATGCGTCAACGTGGCGACGACTGCAGAGATCGGTCGACTCCTGCCGCGCGGCCACGGTATCCAGGAGCGCGTGATTACCATTGGCGGGCCGGGCGTCGAAAGAAAAGGCAACTACCGAATTCCGATTGGTACGACGGTTCGCTTCGCGTTGCAGGAGTCCGGCGGTAGCACGGATCTGGCGCGGGTCTTCCTCGGCGGGCCGATGATGGGGCCGTCTGTTTCCAATCTCGACATACCAATTACGAAAGGAACGTCGGGCATTACCGCGTTCACGAACACCGAAACCAGCGGGGCGACAGGGCACAAGAAAATATACCCGTGCATACATTGCGCGCGTTGCGTAGATGTCTGCCCGCTGTTTCTCAATCCATCACAGCTCGGTATCCTGGCAAAAAAGGAAGAATACGACCGCATGGTGGGCGAATATCACCTGATGGATTGTTTCGAATGCGGTGCGTGTTCGTATGTTTGCCCTTCGCACATACCGCTCGTGCAGTATTTTCGCCTATCGAAAAAGATGGTGAGAAAATTGAGCGCAGCGCAATGAGCGCGTTGCAGCGCTATCTCGAAATCGGATCGTCGCCGCACATCTCCAGCGGCGCCAGTGTCGATGTAATCATGCGCAACGTATTCCTCGCACTATTGCCTGTCTGCGTTTTTGCCATCTATTCGTTCGGGCTTGGAGCCGCGCTGGTGCTGGCGACAGCGACCCTGAGCTGCGTTGTGACAGAGCATGTTCTCTGCCGCATGACTGACAAACCAACAACGGTGGGTGACTGGTCAGTGGCGATCACCGGATTGCTCTATGGTCTGACCCTGCCGCCGGATTTACCGCTTTGGATGGTCGCAGTAGGGGCAATATTTGCGGTCGCAGTAGGAAAATTCATGTTCGGTGGTCTAGGCTGCAATGCATTCAACCCGGCGCTGGTCGGGCGAGCATTTCTACAGGCGGCGTTCCCGCAGGCAATGACGCACTGGTCTTTGCCACTGGCGGACAATCGATTCACTGACGTCCCGGCATCGGTTGCATCCTTTCCGTTTACGCAGCCGACCTATGATGCGATAACAGCGGCGACGCCGCTGGCGCGAATGAAGTTCGAGGCGATACAGGCATCGAACCAGGAGCTGCTGTTCGGCCTGACGACTGGTTCTGCTGGTGAGACGTGCGCTGCGCTGATATTCCTGGGTGGCGTGTATCTCGTCGCGCGCAACATGATGAACTGGCGCATTCCGATATCGATTATGGCCACCGTTGCGCTGATAACCTGGGTATTCATGCTGTATGACCCGGCAGTCTATCCGCGACCAGCATTCATGCTGTTCTCCGGCGGCCTGATGCTCGGTGCCGTGTTTATGGCGACGGACATGGTGGCATCGCCGATCACCAACGCCGGATGCTGGCTGTACGGTTTCCTGATCGGCGGACTGATCGTCGTGATTCGCTTTTGGGGCGGTATGCCGGAAGGCGTCATGTACGCCATCCTGCTGGCGAACGCAGTATCGCCGCATATCGATAACCTGATTCAGCCGCGGGTGTTCGGTACAGGCAGGGAGGCAGGGTGAACGCACCGGATGTGCAGCCGACGACCTCGGCGATATCGATGTACCGGGCGATTGTCGGTATCGGCGTATTTTGTGCGCTGGTCATTGTCATTGTGTTCCAGTCAACCGCGGCCCGAATTCGAGAGAACCAGGAACGGTTCCTGGCGGCCGCAATAGCCGAAGTGTTGCCCCAAACACGCAGTACGGTCGCGGTAATGGTGTCCGAACAAAACCGCCTGGCTGCAACGTCCGAGTCGCTCGCATTGCCGGTGTTTCTCAGCTACGACGAAAACAATGTGCTCGTTGGCGCTGTGTTGACAGGTGAGGGCATGGGCTACCAGGACAACATCCGGGTTCTGTATTCGTATTCATTCGAATCGAACGCAATTGTTGGCTTCAAGATTCTCGACAGCAAGGAGACACCGGGACTCGGCGACCGCGTAGAAATCGAGCCGCACTTCATCGCGAACTTCGAGGCGCTTGACGCGCGCCTGAATGACGCTGGCGACGGACTCGCGAACGCAATCGTTACCGTCAAACAGGGTGAAAAGACAGCGCCGTGGCAGATCGATGGCATTACCGGCGCAACGATAACCTCGGAGGCCATCGGCAGCATCCTGGATAACAGCGCCAGCGCATGGATACCGCTGCTGGAGAGGGACGCGGCGGAGTTGCAGGAAGGTGCAGGAGGGTCTGAGTAGGTGGCCAGCAAGGAAATCACTCCGACCGACGAATTCGTCAAGGGCCTGTGGCGTGACAATCCGGTTTTCGTGCAAGTGCTGGGCATGTGCCCAGCGCTCGCGGTGTCGAATACGGCAATGAATGCGCTGGCGATGGGACTTGCGACGACTTTTGTCCTGCTGATGTCGGGTTTGTCTGTTTCCTTGTTACGCAATTTTATTCCGCGCGAAGCGAGAATCGTTAGCTACATCTGCATCATTGCGACTTTCGTAACCTCGGTCGATTACCTGATCATGGCGATTAGCCTGGAACTACACCGGGCGCTTGGTGCGTTTATCGCGCTGATCGTCGTGAATTGCCTGATCCTCGGACGGGCAGAGGCATTTGCTTCGAAGAACAAACCCGGTCGGGCGCTGCTCGATGGCCTTGGCATGGGCGTCGGCTTTACGTTTGCACTGCTATTCATCGGCATCGTGCGTGAGATTCTCGGCAGCGGGTCGATTTTCGGTGTATCGGTATTCCCGGATTCATTCCAGACCTGGACGGTAATGGTGCTGCCCAGCGGTGGATTCTTTGCCATGGCACTGTGGCTGCTGATCGTTAACCGCATTAAAGAGCGCGATGCACAAGCTGAAAAGAAAGCCCAGGGAGCGACGCCATGAGCGATGTATCGCACTGGTCGATCTTCCTGAATGCTGCACTGATCAACAACTTCGTGCTGGCTTACTTCCTGGGCATCTGCCCGTTCTTTGGAGTCTCGTCCAGGCTCGAAACCGCGGTTCGCATGGGCGGCGCAGTGAGTTTTGTCATGCTCGTGGCCTCAGTGTGTGCCTACGCGATCAATCTCCTGCTGGATCTTGTCGATGCGCCATTCCTGAGAATTATCTCCTACATCATGGTGATTTCCTCGACGGTACAACTCGTTGAAATGCTGATGAAGAAACTGAGCCCGGCCACATTTCGTGCGATGGGTATCTACTTGCCACTGATCACAACGAATTGCGCCATTCTTGGACTGGCGCTGTTTCAAACCAACCGTGGCTACAGTTTTTCGCAATCAGTTGTCTACTCACTGGGTGCTGGCGCCGGGTTTGCCCTCGCACTGGTCTTGATGGCCGGCGTCCGCGAGAAGCTCGACCTGAATGACGTTCCGGAACTGGTCAAAGGTACTGCCGCTGCGCTGGTCGTCGC
>JBPCYD010000045.1:0-9957 GCA_051007895.1 Woeseiaceae bacterium | reverse complement strand
ATGCTTTCAGCGCATTCCCGGCAACGGCAAGGCTGAGCGGCAACGCCTTACCTGCCCTGCTCTGGCTCAGGTTGAGGAATTCCTCGATATCGAGATCACGTGGTGCGGCACCAAACAATTTGCACAGTTCACGCGTCATCGTCGTACCAATGTAGCCCTGGATGATGACGTCAGTTCCCGGACTGACCGCGGCGAGCGCACCGACGACCGCCCGGCGCGTCGCACTGCGAATGATCTGTTCGGCGCGTACGGTTCGATATTCGCCTTCCGCTTCCGCGAGCTTCTCTGCTGCAAGCCGGAAGACGGCCCGATCGCGTTTTACGTCAAGCTCAGTCAGGCTGCCTTCGAGGAGCCGATTAATTGCTACGACCAGTACGCCAATGTCTGCCGGCCGCTGGCGACGAACGGTTGATTCGGCACCATCCGCGTTTCGTTCTATGACCTCCATCTCACCGCCTGCGCTGACGGCGACGACCTGGTCGCGCACGAACGTCCCCCCGAGATCCTCGAGGTGGTCGAGCAGCCGTTCCATGAGAATCGCCTGCTCGGCCCTGTCGTAGCGATCTGCTTTGTTCATAACAAGAATGAGCGGCTTCTCGAGCGCAAGTAGCCACTTGACAGCCTGGCTTTCGTTTCGCGTCAGGTCACCATCACAGACGAACAGGACGAGCTGGGCACGTTGTGCCTCTTCGATGGCAACCTCATCAAGCTCCTCCTCCAGGCCGCCGGTACCCGGCACGTCGGTAAGCAGAATCTCTGTTCCACTACCCGCACGCCAACGGTAATGACGGATGTCGATAGTCGAACCACCGACCGGATCGATTGCGACGTCGGCCTCGGGTATGAGTGCCTTGATCAGCGAGCTTTTCCCGGTGCTGATCTCCCCGAAAAAACACAGGTGAATTGAACCGGTCTGCTGCCGTGCAGCAAGTTCCTGCAGCTCCGCCTGTGCATCGCCGACGTTGACTCCGGATTTCTCCGCATCACGCAAACGGGACTCGATATCCTCCTTGCCCATCGGTTTGTCGCGCTTGCCGGTGGACGTTATCTTCCGTTTGACGACCAGGCGCATGATCAGCCAGGCAGCGGCGATCACGAGCGCACTCATGATCGCAATGTATCCCCATAGGATCACCCTGGGTCCTTCAATAAGACGATCCCAAACGTTCAACGCGGATTCGGTAACGAACAGCATCGCGGCTATTGCGATTATGAATACGAGCAGCACGACGAAACCGATCGCGAGCCGTAAGAACCTGTCCAGTTTCATGTTGCGTATACTACGTGCATGAACTCTCTAAATCGAAATACATCAACACGTCTTGTGACGATTCTTACTGTTTGCATCGTCGCCGCATGCTCCCGGACGGAGGTCCCGGCCAGCGCCTCACTGGTCATAAAAGACGCGCGCGTCTGGACAGGGAACACCGAGCAGCCATGGGCGGAGGCGCTCGCCAGTCGCGGTGACGAAATCATTGTCGTCGGCACGAATGAAGACGTCGATGCGCTGACAGGGGAAAATACTGAGGTGATTTCGGTTCCGGGCAGCATGCTCGTACCTGGGTTCATCGATACCCATGTCCACTTCGTATCCGGCGGAGCGGGTCTTGCATCAGTTCAATTACGAGATGCAGCAACACCGGAGGTCTTTGCTGCTCGCATCGGTGAATTCGCCAAAACAGTGAATCCAGGCGAATGGATCTTGTACGGAGACTGGGATCATACGTTGTGGGGCGGTGACTTACCCCGACGGGACTGGATTGACGAGGTGACGATGGACAACCCGGTGTGGGTATTTCGCCTGGACGGCCACATGGCCCTGGCGAATTCGGAAGCGCTTCGACTCGCCGGTGTCGATGCGGACACACCCGATATAGCGGGCGGCACCATTGTTCGTTATGAGGATGGCAGCCCGACGGGCGTCCTGAAAGACAACGCAATGACCCTCGTTGCCGACGTCGTTCCGACTGCAAACCAGGCGCAGCTGGAGCGGGAAGCAAGAGCCGCAATGCAGCACGTTGCCGCTAATGGCGTGACATCCGTTCACGACATGCCCGCCGATGAAATATCGGGATGGGAAAGTATTGCAACCTATCGACGTATTGAAAAGGCGGGTGAATTAATCACCCGAATTTACGCTGCTGTACCATTAAGAGGTTGGGAACGGCTTCGAGACGAAATTGCCAGTCGCGGCACTGGCAGCGAGTGGGTGCGTATCGGCGGCTTGAAAGGATTTATGGACGGCTCGCTCGGATCGCATACGGCCGCAATGCTTGAGCCGTTCACTGACGCTCCCGACGATAAGGGATTCCTGATTAACGATCTGGATGAACTGCGCGAGTGGGTAACGGGCGCGGACGCCGCCGGGTTACAGGTCATGGTTCACGCGATCGGCGATAGTGCAATCAGAGACCTGTTGGATATCTTCCTGGATGCCGTTGACACAAACGGGCAACGCGACCGCCGATTCAGAATGGAACATGCACAACACATTGCACCGGAAGACATTGATCGTTTCGCGATTCAGGATGTAATCGCGAGCATGCAGCCCTACCATGCGATTGACGACGGTCGCTGGGCTGAAGAGGTCATTGGCCCGGAACGGTCAAAAACAACGTACGCGTTTCGCTCCCTGATTGACGCTGGCGCGCGCGTCGCGTTCGGCAGCGACTGGTCAGTCGCACCCGCAACGCCGATCGATGGTGTTTACGCGGCGGTAACGCGGCGTACCCTCGATGGCGCAAATCCGGACGGCTGGGTTCCAGAGCAAAAAGTGACTGTAGAACAAGCACTGCATGCCTATACGACGGTTGCTGCCTATGCGTCATTCGAAGAAGACCTCAAGGGTAAACTGCAGCCCGGTATGCTGGCAGACTTTGTGCTTCTGGACAGGGACCTGACAGCGATACCGCTCGAGTCCATCCGAGACACCCGGATCCTCAGGACAGTGGTCGGCGGAGCGATAGTTTACGAACGCAACTAATTGTTTCGGATTGTAAAGAAGGGACAAGGATGCTTTCTTGACTGACGGGTTCTTGGGATAATCAGTCGCCCTACCCCTGTCTTTGTGGTCGACCATTCCTTGGCATGTATAACCGACTGATAATTAAACACTTATTGCTGTATTCGGTGCTCGTAGTCGCCGGTTGCAGTCATTCGGCCATCGCGCCAGAGACGGAGAACGCCGAAATCCCCGAAAACTGGGCACGCGGTGGCGACGTCGGCGAGGTCGATCTCAATTGGCTCGAAGAATTTGACGATTCGGCCCTGACCTCTCTCGTGACCGAGGCGGTCGGCTCCAACTATCAGTTGAAAGAGGAACAGGCGCGCCTCTACCAGGCAGAACAAACCGTTGTCGCCACACGCGCTAATCGCTTTCCTAACCTGAGTGCGTCGTTCAACGCGTCACGCCGATTTTCGCAGCTGGCTGCGGGAATCAATGCGCTTCCGGAATCTTTCGGCCTGGCTGTGAACGCGCGGTGGGATGCCGATTTGTGGGGCAGGCTCAATAAAGAACAACAGGCGGCCCAGTTGACGTTCGAGGCACAGCGCGCGCGATTGGAATCTGTGGAAAGAAACCTGGCGGCCGCAACCACAGGCGCGTACTTCGACGTCATTGAGGCGAAGCAGCTGCTCGAGGTCGCCGTCCGGAGACTGGATATCGCGGAAGAGAGCATGGACATCGTTTCCAGTGGCTATCGGCAGGGACTAAATGATGCACTGGATCTATACCAGGCGAGGAGCGAGGTCGAACGAGAGCAAGCAGGCTACGCGCAGCAAGAGCAGACATATGCGGAAGCTGTGACGACGCTGCAGCTCGGGCTGGCCCGTTATCCGGATGGTCGCCTGACGTTGGATGGCGAACTGCCGGTGATCTCCGCGCCAATACCCGCGGGACTGCCCTCGGAACTCCTGACTCGCAGGGCCGACTTGCAGGAATCCTGGCTGAATTTGCTTGCCGCAGACGCAACGCTTGCCGCTACACATAAAGCAAGATTTCCAAGCCTTTCACTCTCCGGCAACTACGGTTTTACGACGCGAGAATTTTCGACTCTCCTTGACAGAGACAATCGCGTCTGGACGCTGGCCTCTGGTCTGACTCAGCCCTTGTTCAATGCGGGCCAGCTGAAAGCGTTTGAAGAGCAGGCGCGTGCCCGTGTGCAACAGGCCGAGCAACAATATCTTGCCCTGCTCTACAGCGCGTTTGCGGACGTCGAGAATGCCATCTCCCGCGCGGGCTCATTGCAGCAACGATACGAGTCTTTTCTCGATGCAGAGACAAACTCTGCCGCGGCGCTGGAACTCGCGCTTGAACAATACCAGCGCGGCCTGGTCTCTTATACAACTGTCCTGGTATCTCAGCGCCAGGCGTTCGATGCAGAAGCGACGGTGGTGCAGCTACGGAATCAATTGCTGCAAAACCGAATCGATCTTTTCCTTTCACTTGGCGGCGAGTTTTCAACCGACCTGTAGGGCAATATGAATCTCAAATCCAAGAAACTCATTCCACTCGGCATTTTCGGCACACTGATTTTGCTGGCGGTCGTCATCAAGATGAACCCACCCGAAGCGCCCCAACGCGGAAATTTCGGCGGGCCGCAGATGGTGGTCGAGACAACGACCGTCGAAATGCAGAATTACCAGGTTCAGTTACAGAGCTACGGCAACGTTCAGCCGCGAACGCAGAGCATGTTGGTTGCACAGGTCAGTGGCCAGATCGTCTCCGTCAACGAGAACGTTCGCGACGGCGGTTTCTTCGAAAGGGGCGACGTCCTGGGGCAGATAGACCCGCGCGATTATGAAGCAGATGTAAGTATCTCGGAAGCCGCACTTGCTGATGCGCGGCAGGCGCTCGCAGAAGCTCAGGCACTCTCCAACCAGGCGCACGAGGACTGGGAGCGCCTCGGCAATACCGGTGACGCACCGGACCTCGTGTTGCGTGTTCCGCAACTTGAGGCCGCCAGGGCGAGAGTCAGCTCCGCCGAGTCCGCACTGCAGAAAGCGAACCTGGATCTCGAGCGCACACGCATCGTGGCACCGTTTTCAGGTCGAATCCTGCGCAAGTTAGTTGACGTAGGCCAGGTCGTCTCACCCAATACACAGCTGGCCGAAATTTACGCTACTGATGTTGTTGAGATTCGCTTGCCGATCCGCAATCGCGATCTGGGTTTTATCGACCTTCCAGAAAGCTTTCGCTTTGCTGATACAGAAGGTGTGAGCAACACCGCAGTAACCATTCATTCGGACCTGATTGGCAACGAGTCGTGGGAGGCGCAACTCGTGCGCACCGAGGGCGCCATCGACGCAACGGCGCGGCAGCTGCATGTCATCGCACAAATCGACGACCCTTTCGGACCTGCGAACGTAGGTCGATCTCCGCTGAAAATCGGTCAGTACGTGACAGCGGAGATCGCGGGCAGTGACCTAAGCGATGTGCTCGTTATTCCGAACAGTGCAATTTACCAGGGCAGCTACGTGTATACCGTCGAAGACGATTTACTGCGCAGAAAGAACGTTGTTATTGCCTGGCAGAATGATAGCGACGCAATCATTTCGGAGGGCCTCAAGCATGGTGATCAGCTGGTGACCACGGCGCTGGGACAGGTCACTTCAGGACTGCGGGTAGCTATAGCCGGCGCAGAGCAGCGTGGCGGCGGCGCACCGGGCGGCAGACGGCCGCCGGGAGATGGGGAGCGCAAGCTCGGTGGTCAGAACGGGCCTAATGGCCAGAACGTCCCCGGTGAGCGCAGACAAAACGGGCCGGGTGGGCAGAACGGGCCCGGTGAGCGCAAAGAGAATGGGCCCGACGGTCAGAACGGGCCGGGCGCGCGCAGACAGAACGGTGCGGGACAATGATTTCGTGGTTCGCGAGAAACCCGGTTGCAGCAAACTTATTGATGTTTGCAATCATAATCGGTGGGATTGTCGGCCTGAAAAACAACGTCCGCCTGGAGGTATTTCCCGACTTCGCCACCGACACAGTATCTGTCCGCGTGCCGCTGCGTGGTGCGACTCCTGAGGACATCGAATTGGGCGTCGCCGTGCGCATCGAGGAGGCTGTACAAGATCTGGAAGGAATTGATCGGATTGTGTCTCGCTCGGTCGAAGGAAGCACGAACGTCTCAATCGAGATAGAAGCCGGCTACGATCCACGGGAGTTGCTGGACGATATCAAAGGCCGTGTCGACGCAATCAATACGTTTCCGGCGGATACTGAGAAGCCTGTCATCAGTCTGGCAGTACGCACGTTTGACGTCATCGAAGTGGTTGTTGCAGGCGACTATAGTGAAGACGAGATCCGCATATTTGCCGAGCAGATTCGCGATGAGCTGTTGCGTCGAGAAGAAATCACACAGGTTGAACTGCGTTCGGTTCGTCGCTACGAGATTGCCATCGAAGCGTCCCAGGACCGGTTACGGGAGTTCAACGTAACGCTAGCTGAGATCTCCAACGCCATCCGCGGCAGTTCGGTAGATATCTCCGCCGGCAACGTGCGCACGGAAGGTGGCGACGTCCTGATTCGCTCGAAGGGCCAGGCGTATCGTCGTGGCGATTTCGAGGAAATCGTGGTCAAGACCAATCCCGATGGCAGCATTGTCAGGGTCGGCGATATTGCAATCGTCCAGGATGGTTTCGAAGAAAGTTCGCTCCAGACTCGTTTCAACGGCAAATTTGCCGCCTTTATCGGCGTCAAGAGGACAGGCACCCAGAGCGATATTGAAGTTGCGGGTGCAGTGAAAGAGTACATTGCACAGCGTAGTGAGACACTACCAGCGGGACTCGAACTCAGCACGTGGGATGACGAGTCTGTGCGGCTTGCGGACCGGCTGGGGATTCTGAGCAACAGTCTTTTACAGGGGAGCGTTCTCGTGATTCTCCTCCTGACGCTATTCCTGAGACCGTCTGTATCTTTCTGGGTATTTCTCGGCATACCAATAAGCTTTCTTGGCGCGTTTGTCCTGATGTCGATCTTCGACATCAGCCTGAATATGATGAGCGCCTTTGGATTCATCATCGTACTCGGCATTGTCGTCGATGACGCAATCGTTACCGGCGAGAATGTCTACCGACATATGCAAACCGGCGACAATAGTTTATCTGCCGCCATTCATGGCACGAGAGAAGTGGCGATTCCAGTGACTTTCGGAATCCTGACGACCATTGCCGCTTTCATGCCACTGGTGTTCATCGAAGGCAGACTCGGGACCTGGTTTGCGCCAGTTCCGCTCGTCGTCATTCCCGTTTTGCTGTTCTCACTGGTTGAATCAAAACTCATTCTCCCGGCGCATTTGGCGCACGTCAAAATGCGCAAGGACAAGAGCAAGCTGACCGGGTTTAGTGCCTGGCAGCAAAAATTTGCGGATGGCTTCGAGGAAAAGATCATTCGTTACTACCAGCCCGCGCTGAGATTCGCGCTGAAGCATCGTTATTCGACGCTCGCGTCGTTCACCGGCGTACTCATCGTCATGTTGATGCTGGTTTCAAGCGGCTGGACGCGCTTTGTATTCTTCCCCGTAACAGAGTCGGAAACCGCGACAGCAACGCTCGTCATGCCGGTCGGCACACCCTTCGAAGTAACGGCCAGACACGCCGACAGGGTTCTGGAAGCCGCTTTTGATCTTCAGGACAAGTATGCCGACTACGCTGAAGGCGGCCTGATTACCAACATTTTTTCCAGTACCGGGTCATCCGGACGAAGCAATGGCACGCACCTGTCCACTGTGCGCTTTGAAACCGCACCTGTTCAGGATCGTAACCAGGACATCTCCACCACAGAACTGATCAACGAATGGCGCCGGGCAGTCGGTTTTATACCGGGCGCAGAAACGATGAACTACCGCGCTTCATTCTTCAGGCCGGGCGATCCAATAGACGTTCAATTCAGCGGCAATTCGCTCGAGAGCCTCAGTGCCATTGGCGAGGAGCTTAAGGAACAGCTGGCAACCTATCCCGGTGTTTTTGAGATAGCAGACAGCCTGTCGGACGGTAAAGAAGAGCTGCGCATCGAACTAAGCCCGCAGGGTCACCTGGTCGGTCTGACGAGATCGGACATAGTGCGGCAGGTTGGCCAGGCTTTCAATGGACTGGAAGCACAGCGCATTCAGCGCGGACGAGATGATGTTCGCGTGCTCGTACGCTATCCCATCGACGAGCGAGATACGCTGGCGTCGCTTAGCGAAATGCTCATCACGGCACCCAACGGCAGGCTGATTCCCTTGTCGAATGTCGCGACGCTGACGCCGGGAAAAGGTCCTTCAGTCATTACTCGAATCGACCGTTTTCGGGTGCTTAATGTTACGGCAGACGTCGACAAGGACAGCACCAACATGACGGTCCTGCAGGCTGACCTGAACGATTACATCAATTCACTGTTGACGAAATACCCGGGCATTACCTTCAAGATGGAGGGTGAACAAAGACAGCAGCGTGAGTCATTTGGCAGTCTGCAATCAGGCCTGATTATTCTGCTGTTCGTCATCTATACCCTGCTCGCCCTGCCGCTAAAGTCCTACGTGCAGCCATTAATTGTCATGTCCGTCATTCCATTCGGAATTATCGGCGCGATCATTGGCCACTGGATCATGGGGCACCCGCTGTCATTCCTGAGTTCGCTTGGCCTTATGGCGTTGATGGGCGTGGTGATCAACGACAGTCTCGTACTGGTCGATTACATCAACCAGCAGCACCGGCATGGTGAAAAGCTCCTGGAGGCCGTCAAGCGCGCCGGAGTCGCACGCTTCAGACCGGTAATGTTAACGTCGCTGACCACTTTCTTCGGCCTGATGCCACTGCTCCTGGAACGTTCATCGACGGCTACGTTCCTCGTGCCAATGGCGATTTCGCTTGGATTCGGAATTTTGTTCGCGACAATGATTACGCTGATATTGGTACCCACCAACGTTATGATCGTTGCTGACATACGTCGCTACTTCCGGGCAAAATTTGCGGAGGCGAAAGCGTCTTTGGTCGCGGATAGCGCGTAGTCGGAGCGCTGCAAACCCGTACGGATGTGGGGTACGGATCTATCCAACAGACGAGCGCACAGGAAATGTGCTTATTGAACAGGCTCTGCCTGGACCCACGAACGATGGGGCGGGCTATTGCGGCGGCCCCGGGGGTAAGTTTGGAGTCGCTCTCGGGCGATTATCCGGCCGGTGGCAGTAATTCAGGATTGAAAATGGCCGTTCGGCTCACGAAAGTGCGAAGAAATTCAGGGTATGCGTTTGGCTAGAAGCGGCCGCCCGACTGGTCATATCGATTGCGACCGCGATAGTCCAAGGCTGCCCGAAGAATCGGTTTTCGTTCTATTTTCTATGGCGCGAGATCAGCGAGTGCAGCAGCGTCGCGAATGCAACCGCTGATTGCAGCAAAATCAGGAAAATGCACGTCATGTACAAAGCCGGTGCGACGCTGCTAAATATTTCAAAAACGTTGAATATCAGGGTCAACTCGACTGGAATCTCCAGCGAAAAACTGACACTTGTATAGATTTTATCAGCGCGCCATAGCTTAGTTTGTGTTCCAAGGTAAGTTAGTAAAATTGCAACAAGCCAATTGCAGGGAAGTACGATGATACTAGCCAGCCACCAGACTCTGCTGTCATCAAACCCAAATCGGGCAATAAGGAGCGGTGAAAATGCGGCGATTAGCACCAGGATACTGTTCAGGATGACGGCGCGCAGTCGCTCAGCATCTTGTTGCGCAATCTCTCGCGATCGCCCGCCAATAATTCCAGCTATAGCGGAAAATCCGGCGAACGCAGCGGCAACTTCTGCAAAGGTTAGCAGTACGTCGATATCAGTATTTGACAACACTTTTCGGGCGCTTCCTGCATGGCGAATTCAATCAATTTGAATACACCGACATGAACAAATTCTAACGGGTTAAATCGGTCCGGAAGAAGATATTCTAAAGGGAAAAGGGGTCGAACCGGTTTTATCGACACCCCAAAATTCG
>JBPCYD010000044.1:0-5567 GCA_051007895.1 Woeseiaceae bacterium | reverse complement strand
TGGGTATTCAGCGCATGTACGAGTCTATGGCATTCAAAACCGTTGAGGATTACGAGAACTACCTGTCCCGCTTGCGTGCGCTCGATCTCTTCTTCGATCAGAATATTGGCAACATGCGTGATGGAATCGAGGAGGGATTTACGCAGCCTAAAGTCATTCTGCCGGGAATCGTTTCATCAATTGCCGGCGTCCTCGTTGAGCAACCAACCGATAGTATTTTCTATACGCCGTTTCGGACATTTCCGGAGCATTTCAGCGATGCCGACGTAAGTCGTTTGCGTGCGGAAGCTGCAGGCGTCATTAATGAAACTGTACTGCCAGCTTACGAAGATTTCCTGCAGTTCTTTAACGACGAATATATGCCAGGGGCGCGCGATGAGCTCGGTGCATCTTCGCTGGAAAACGGCAAAGCGTACTATGAAGATCTGACGCGCTTTTACACGACACTGGACGATGCGACGCCGGAGGGCATTCACCAAACCGGGTTGCAGGAAGTCGCCAGAATTCGATCCGAAATGGAAGATATCATCCGGCAAGTGGAATTCGATGGCACCTTCGCGGAGTTCATCGAATACCTGCGCACTGACCCGCAATTCTATGTGGACGAGCCGAAGCAGCTGCTCAAGGAGGCTTCCTACATCGCCAAAAAGGTAGATGGACAGATGCCGGCATTCTTTCGGACGTTACCGAGGCTGCCCTACGGGGTCGAGCCAGTGCCTGACGACATCGCGCCCAACTACACGACGGGCCGCTACTGGGGCGCACCCATTGGCGGTCGCCGCGGTGGCTATTACATGGTCAATACCTATGCGCTCGACAAGCGGCCGCTGTATACGCTTGCAGCGCTCACCGTTCATGAGGGTGTGCCCGGACATCACCACCAGAGTGCCTTGCGGCAGGAAATTGAAGGGGTGCCGGATTTCCGGCGAGCGTTCTACCCGCATGCGTTCGGTGAAGGCTGGGGCCTTTATACCGAAAAGCTCGGTATCGAAATGAATGTCTACGAAACGCCGTATGACGATTTCGGTCGTCTCAGCTACGAAATGTGGCGTGCGGTACGTCTGGTAGTCGATACAGGCATCCACTACAAGGGTTGGAGCCGGGATCAGGCACTAGATTTTCTTGCCGATAACTCGGCGTTGTCACTGCACAACGTACGGACAGAAATCGATCGCTATATTTCGTGGCCGGGTCAGGCGCTGGCCTATAAAATGGGCGAGCTCAAAATATTGGAGTTGCGCGCTCGCGCTGAGCAGGAACTTGGCGACAAATTTGATATCAGGGACTTCCATGACGCGATCCTGATGACTGGCGGTGTGCCGCTTGACATGCTTGAGCAAGAGATTGAACGCTTTATCGAGGATGTCAAAAATGAAGACTAGCAGCTAGCAAGGAGGACACGAAGCGTATGAAAGAAATTATCATCTCCGACGGATTCAATATTCTTGCGATCGATCTTGAGAAAGTTCTTCTAGAGCACCCTGATATCACCGCGGCAGCCGTCATAGGTGGGCCCAGCGAACAACGGGGAGAAATCCCCGTCGCTTTTGTCGAGGTGTGGGGCCCCGTAGGTTTTAACGCAGATGCTGCAAAAAGCTGGGTAAATGCCAGGCTGAGTCAGCAGGAACAGATTTACGAGATTCACGTGATCGAGCAATTGCCGCGAAGCCAGATGGGCGAAGTGTTAAAGCGGGAGCTGCGGGATCAGCTCACCTAAGCTCATGCTGATCGCCGTTACAGGGGGAAATATGGGAACAACGGGATGGCACAAAAACACAAAGCAAGGAATTGACAAGTGACTATGCTCACCAGTCAGTAGCCTTTAATGTCATAACAAACGAAGGAGACCAGGACGTGAGCATTCGTCAGACTATCCCGAAAATCATCATGGTCGCTATTTCTATTAGCGTCCTTTACATCGACACTGGCCATGCACAGCGTGCCGAGCAGGGACCAAAGCCAGTAGCGAGAGCGCCTGAAGTAATGGCGTCTTCATCTCACCCACGTGTAACGCGAGCGATTCTTGAGGTTTTGCAGGATGGTGGCAACGCGGTTGACGCGATGCTAACGGCGATTCCATTGCAGCACGTGGTCGAACCACAAATGTCGACACTGGCGGGCGGCATGGGCGGCCTGATTTATTGGGCGAAAACCGGTGAGCTCATTTATCTCGACGCCGAGCTGGATCATACAGTGAATGCGGCCGCCGCTCCGTCCATGGCTCGCCCGGAAGATATTGAAATTACGTCCGGGCAACGAATTGGTGTGCCGGGCATTGTGCCTGGTTTGGCAGCCGCAGCGGAGCGCTACGGAACCCGATCCTGGAAAGACTATTTTGGCCCTGCAATTGATGCAGCATCTAATGGCTTCACCATGTACTCGTTCTTGTACGGTGAAATGTACGACGCGTTTGAACGTCTCGGTGCGCATCCGGCGTCGCGAGAAAAATGGATGCCGGACGGATTCATATTGCCTGTCGGTGATAATGTCCGGCAACCCCGCTTGGCGCAGACACTAACGCGGCTTGCGAATGAGGGTCCGGAGTATTTCACCAAAGGTCCATGGGCAGAACACTTCGTTGACGAAGTCAATCGAACGGGTGGTCAAATAACTCTGAAGGAACTTTCAGCTTACAAGGCGCGTTGGGTCGAGCCGCTGCAATTCAGCTACAAGGGTCATCAACTGTTTGGTGCACCACCGGCTTCAACGGCGGGCGTCCTTAACGGCATGATATTCAATATCCTTGAGCAAATGGATCTCAAAGCGATGGGACACTACACGGCGTCTGCTGAAAGTTTTTACCTGATCCGCAAAGCGTACGAACAGGCGGAGTTGTTCACAACCAGTTTCATTGGCGATCCGAATATACTGGAAATACCAGCCAGAACGCTCTTGTCAAAGGAATTCGGTCAACAGCTGGCGACGCTCATCGAGGATAGCAGGCCGCGTTTGACTCCACGCAATTCGAATGTCGCAGCCGGCGCGCCGTCAATCAAGGATTCTTACAAGGAAAGCGCGAACCAACCGCACACTTATACCGACACCAACCATCTTGTCATTGTGGACGAAGACGGCAACTGGGTGTCAATGACGCACACCGTATACGGTGATACTTTTGGCACCGGCCTTTCAGTTGACGGCGTCGGCGCAAATTCTGGCAACACTTTCCCCGGGTCCGTCATTGGAAACGGTCGTCGTGTTATCACGCCTTTCCCGGCCTTGATGGCAGTGGACGATAGTGGAAAGCCCTGGTTAGCGCTTGGTTCGCCCGGACTGTCGTCACGCGCGGTTGCGCTCACGCTGATCAACCTGATTGGTTACGGTATGTCGCCGTATGAAGCCGTCGATGCGCCGCGATTTCAAGGTTATGGTCGCTATGACAAATTGCAGGTGGAATCGAGAATTCCTCAGGACGTGCTCGATGGACTGGAAGATCGGGGCGTCCAGATTCTGCTCAGTGCCCCTTATAACTGGCACATGGGCTCAATCCAACTCATTGTACGTGATGCAGAAGGTGGTGAGTTGACGGGAGTCGCCGACCCACGGCGAGCAGGTCATGCCGAGGGATACTGATCGAAAACTTTGGTCGGAGATGAATTAGATGGTTGATCGCTGCAGGAGCTGGCGAATTATCTCGTCAACGATGCGAAAAGAATCCGGATGACCGGTCACCACGATGCGGAAAAATCCGCTATTGACCTTGTCGTGAGCAGATTCTTTTCGGCATTTACAAATGTGAACGGAAAGTGCGTAAACCTCGACGGCCTCACTGATATCTTTCTTGCGGGGGCCGTGATTATCAAAACTTGTGGCGAGCCGATTTCCGTTTACAGTCTCGCCGAATTCGTTGCGCCCAGAAAAAAACTTCTGAACGGCGGGGAGCTTGAAGGATTCTCTGAGAAAGAACTCTGGGAGAGAACTGACATATTTGGCAGCGTCGCTCAAAGGTTGAGTCTGTATAAGAAATCCGGAGTCCTGTTCGGCAAAAGTTTTGCGTCAAAAGGAATGAAGTCAATCCAGTTAGCGAATACGGAGACCGGCTGGAAGATATCGGCAATCGCCTGGGATGATGAACGAGAAGGGGTTGTTATTCCTGTCCTTCCAGGAGGGATGGCATGGGATAGTACTGACGGGGACATGGTATGACGAGAGTGGAATTCGCTACAGGGCTAATGGTTATCGTTAGCCTGCTAGTCAATTCTGAGGCCCCGGGCCAGACGCGAGTGGACTTTCATTTGCTGCCCGCCGTTTCGACTGGCCCGTTGGATCCAGTTTGGAGCCCCGATAACCGCTTCCTCGTGTACGCAGCTCGAGGAGATATATGGAAGGTGGCTGTCGAGGGAGGGGAGGCCGTGGCCCTTACTGAGGGACCAGCCTATCACTCCGAGCCCGCGTTCAGTCCGGATGGCACCAAGGTCGCGCTCACTCTGGACATTGACGGGAATCTCGAGATCGGGATTGTCGATACTGCGGGCGGTGCCGTTGAAAGATTGACGACTGACGCGGAACTGGATTTTGCGCCTGACTGGAGCGCTGACGGTGAGAGTTTGTATTTTGTCAGTCGTCGTTACGGAAGCCTGGACATTCTTCGTCTGGACCTTGATACACGCCAGATCGTGAAAGTGATTGCCGGTTCAGGGAACGATTTTCAACCCGCCGTATCACCTGATGGAAAATCGCTCGCCTATGTATCCCGAGTTGAAAACCGCAATGGGTCGGGAGGAATCTGGGTGATGCCTCTTGATGGTGAGGAATCTGAACTCGTCCATTACGAAGAATCAAGTTATCGGATGAAACCCCAATGGTCACCTGACGGGAATACGCTGACCTACATCAGCGATGCCGCGGGTTCGAACGACATTGCCATTATTCCGGCAAAGGGTGGCAACCGGATTCGCCTGACAGAAGAATCTTCCGGTGAATTTGATCCTGCTCTCAGCCCGGACGGAACTCGAGTCGCGTTTGTTTCGAACCGCGACGGTCCGACAACGCTGTTTACCATGTCCTCCGCTGGAGGCGCACACGGCGCATGGGCTCCTGTTCGCATCGAGTCCAGAAGACCACAGTTTCGCACCGGCATTGTTCGTGGGCGAATTCTGGATCACAACGGTAAGTTGACGCCGGCACGGCTAATGTTGAAAGCAAGCGATGGGCGTAGCTATACGCAAGACGGTGGCTTCCACCGGATGGTTCCGGCAACGCGGACGCACTATCAGCATTCCAATGGCGTTTTTGAGATCGAAGTCCCGGCGGGCACCACAAGCGTCGAAGCCATGCATGGATTTGAATATCTTCCACAACGCGCCAACGTTGATGTCCCCGCGGGGGGCGTGGCCGAGGTGGAACTTCGACTGCAACGAATCGATGATCCTTCCGCGCGCGGCTGGTATTCAGGAGATATGCATGTCCATGATCTTCACGAAGGTCGCTTCGGTCTTACTCACGAAGACTTTTTTCAACAGCTTGCTGCTGACGATTTAGGCGTAGCAAATAGCCTGATCCACATGGACGGAAGCAAGATCATGGGGCGTTGGGATGATCTGACGGGCGTGCCCAGCACATTATCA
>JBPCYD010000043.1:0-19812 GCA_051007895.1 Woeseiaceae bacterium | reverse complement strand
CGGCAGCGGATAAACCCGGTACTGGCTGCCCGCCTCAATTCTCACTGACTGCCAGGAGTAAGAAGCTGTTTTCGAAGGTGGCACCCGACTCCGAGGCACTCTATTCGAACACCGAGCGCGAATTCGGTGTGGCGAAGCTCGAGTCTTTATACGCATTGTTGGCGGAGTTTTACCAGACGCTCGCGTTGGCTGACACCGCACAGGAAGATCGATCGGCAACTGGATAGCTGCGAAGGGTCACGCGGTACTATTCTTCCTGATTCGCAAGTTTATCGGCAGCATACGCATTTAAGTTGTCCAATAACAAAGCTCTTCTGTAATTCGCGTTTGCTGTTTTGACGTCGCCTACCCGTGAATAGGCATCACCGAGCGCCTCGAAACTCTTCGCATCATTCGGGTTGGTTTCCAGGTTTAAGTTAAGGATGGAGATGGCATCGTCATAGCGTCCATCGCTCATCAGCTGCCCGGCCAGAATTCGCATTGGCCAAGGAAAGTACAGGTAGTCGGTGGAATGGTCGTCGCGCCTCTCTCGATAGAAGGCTAAGGCAGCATCCAACGATGCTTCCCGCAGCTTCTGAAAGAAGACATCCCGCAAGCGCGACTCCACTTTGTTTGCCGCAAGTCCGTATATCACTCGCATGATGTTGTCAGTCATCGAGAAGAGATCAGTTTCGCCGGTATTGTTTAGCAGTATGATCAGGTGCTCGTCACGGGGTATTCGAACCACAATCGCATTGAAGCCATTGATCTGGCCGTTTGTCGCTATGTATTGCCGGCCTGGGATGGCGCCGCCCAGCGTCGCTTCTCCAACGCTCCAGCCAAAAGCAAAAGTCCCGGCCACTGCGCCATCGCGGGAATCAAACATCATTTTTCTGCCAGCATCGGAAATCAGCACAGCGCCCTGAAGCGCCCTATCGTAGCGTACCAGGTCGTCCACCGTGGAATACATTGAGCCAGCTGCAAAAAAAGGTTTGGGAATCGGAGCGGCGTGCCGGAATCCGTCGATAGCAATCTCATAACCCGTGGCACGACTGTCCAGAACAGTATCGTCTCTGTACTGGCCGGTGTTCTGCATACCCAGTGGCTGCAATATCTGTTGTGCGACCACTTCATCGTAGGGCTTACCGGTCACCCGTTCGATGATCGCACCGAGGACTGAGTATCCCGAGTTGCCATAGCGATATTGCGATCCGGGGGCGAATTCGACGTCACCGCTACAATATTGGGCAACAAACTCCGCAGTCGTGATTGGCACACCGTTACTATTCGACTGCCAGAAATAAGTGTTCTTTGTGTAGTTGGGTATGCCATCAGTATGCGTCAGAAGGTGCCGAATCGTGATTGCCGAACCGGTATCTTCTCGATACGCAGGGAGGTAATCCACGATCGGCGCATCAAGTTCAAGCGCTCCCCGTTCAGCCAGCTGCATAATCACGAGAGCGGTAAACGACTTCGTCACTGACCCTACGAGGAATCGTGTCTCCGGCGTGTTTTCAACCTGCCACTCGAGGTTTGCAGATCCATAGCCCTTGCGTAGCACTGTAGAACCGCCATCAACGACCAGTGCCACACCGTTGAACTGACCAAGATCAGAATAGCGATGCATTAGTTGATCGAGCTGCGACGACGTGTCGTCTGCGAGCGCACTCGCAGAAGCGATCAACCATGCAGTCGCAAACGCTTTGAGATATGACGTATTCAATTCGAATAGAGCTGCCTTATTGGCGCTTCCTTGAAACTGATGAGGCGGGAAACTCTTGGGCGGCCGCCAATTTTTCGCGAGACGACAAGGTCCCGGTATTCTAATCGCTTGTCGAAAGCGGGTAAACGCGATACTGGCTTCCCGCCGCATCGATAAAGCCAACGCGTATGCCGTATTTGCCCGATTCAAGCCAGCGGTACACTTGTCGAACGAGTGGTTCGATGCCGGGAAACGCGAGCTCTGCCCACGGCAGCTCATCCTGCCTGAACCAGCCACACTCGGTCGCTTCCTCTGTCACGACCGGCGTCGGTTGTTCGTCCAGGTGACAGCGAAAGACCAGGTGCGTTTGCGCCATGTTCAGTATCGAACTGACGCTAACCAGGGTCATCTGGTCGGGATGGATGTCGAGACCGGTTTCCTCGCGCAATTCGCGACTTGCCGCGGACTCGGGCGTCTCGTTATTTTCCATGAAACCGCCCGGCATGGCCCATTTGCCGATCGCGGGTGCTATGCCGCGTCTGATCCATAAGATTTCGTGCCCCACGCAGACATAGACAGCCACGAGCACATTCGGGTTCTCATAGTGCGTTTTACCACAGCCCGAGCAGACAAAACGCTGCCGGTCGTCACCACTGACGCTCTGCAGCGAAACTTCTGAGCCACACTCGGCGCAGAAATTCATTAGCGGTTGAGCAGTTCTTCCACGCGCGCAATCATGTCGTCCTTGTTATAGAGATCGTAGTAGATTGACGCCATGATATTCTGTGGCCCGAAGAAAAAACGCTCGTACAAAACCTGTCGATTTCCAAAGCCGGAAACAGCAACGTCATGTGCCAGGCGAAACAGAGCGATGCGGTCCTCGCTGTTTAGATTCACCGTCTGAAAATATCTAGCGACATCGTCTGCGAGATCGTTCGTCAAGTCGGCTTCCGCCGGTGTTGCCATCAGAGAGCTCGAACCAAGGAGATGTACGATTTCAATCAGACGAGGGTACATTTTCGGAAAAGTATTTCTCGAGGTGTCCAGTGGCCGCCGCTGCGGCACGAACGTGCCGTATTGATCTTCAGCGGCAAGCGCTTCGGCCTGAAAGCGAAACGCACGCACGCTTTCCGCCATCCACATCGCCTCTGCGATCATCCCCTTGACGTTCATATCTTTGTCTTTGCCCGTGGCCTTGGCCATTGCGCACAACAAGCCGACAATGAACTCGGCTTTCGCCAGTTTTCCACAGACAACCTGGTGCATCATGTGGATAACGGCGTTGGTGTCGGCAAACGCGCGATTACACAAGAGCGGATCCCTGTACATAAAGACACGTTCCCACGGCACGAGAACATTCTCGAATATGACTACAGCATCCATTTCCTCGAAGCGGGACGCCAATGGTGCATCGAACGTTGACTTGCCATGATCGTATGTGTCCCTGCATATCAGCCGCACTCCCTTGGTACTAATCGGAATGGCGAAAGCGAATGCGAAGGGAATGTTTTCCTCGGACCCTTTGAGCAATGTCGACGGAAACACCTCAATTTCATCTGCGTGAGGACCCAGCGTGGCCAGCAGGCGTGCCCCATTCACTACGATGCCGGCATCGGTTTCCTTAACGACTTCCAGTGCAACCTTGGCGTCATACTTTCCTTCTTTGGCCTGCGCGAAATTAAATGTCGGATTGATCAGCGTATGTGTAAGCACCTGATCGTTATTCCTGACGTATTGATAGTATTTACGCATGTTTTCGACGAACTCGGGCTTACCCTCCGCCAGAAATTCTGCACTCGCCGCAAACGCCATTACGGATGCATTTTTGTAGTCCGGCGTCCTACCAAACATGCCGTTTGACCAGGTTGCCCATTCATAGAATGCATCGCCTCGTCTGACGACATCGTCTACGGACTTCGGAATCATGTGTGAGGTTGCATACCTGTGGCCATCTTCTTCATAGGTCACCAGGTCCTGATGCTTTGGATCGAACTGCCTGTCCATAAATCCAGCAAGTGTCTCGGCACCCCGACTGAGTCCCGGATGCGCCGTGACGTCCTTGACCTTTTCGCCCTGCAGCCAAACGTCGCGGTCGTCTCTGAGGCCTTCGAGATACTGAGCGCCATTTCGTATTCCATTGTGTAGTCTGTTTTCAGCAACACTCATTTGCTTCACCTTTTTTGATTACTGGTTTATGACGGTCTGCATTTCCTGTTCCGGCGACCTCTCCATCGAAGCGACCCGTTCCAGGCCGTCGATAAGCTGTTGCCATTCCTGCGCATCCATCGCGTCACGCAGTTCTGCATAGGCCGCGTTGACGCGTGGCGTGACCTTGCCTTCCAGGTCTTTCCCCTTATGTGTCGCAAGAACTGCAACTTTGCGCCGGTCTGAATCTGATCGTCTGCGTTCAACGAGGCCGTTTTTAGTCAGTCGATCCACTACTCCGACCAGGCTTGGCGCTGGAATCAGGGTAGCCGCAGACAATTCGTTAAACGCGACTTCACCGTGCTCCCAAAGTACCCTCAATACCCGCCACTGCTGTTCGGTCAGGCCGAACTCATTGAAAATTTTGCGGAATCTCGGCATAACTGTATCCAGCGCACGGTACAGCATCATTGGCAGAGACTGGCTGAATTCCTGCGTTGCCATGGCAGATCACTTTCGTTAACATGTGAATGATTAATATATTAATAATAAACCAGGATTGTCAAGCACATGATTGATTCCACCGCGTTCCGGCGCTGTCTCGGGAAATTTGCAACGGGCGTGACCGTCGTCACGTGCCTTGACGCGGCGGGTCGGCCCTGCGGAATAACAGCGAACAGTTTCAGCTCGGTGTCACTGGGGCCGCCGCTAATACTATGGAATATCGCGAAAGTGTCTAATTCCCTGGAGGCGTTTAAGCAGGCCGACAATTTCGCCATTAACGTGCTTTCTGCGGACCAGCAATCAGTTTCCAGTCATTTTGCCAGGTCGGACCACACGCTCTTTGACAACGTGGAACATGTCATGTCCGAGCGCGGGTCACCACTGCTGCCAGGTACACTCGCTCAGTTCGAATGTGAAACGCGTGAAGTTCACGATTGCGGCGACCACTTCATCATTATCGGTGAAGTGGTTGAATTCCGCTCGTCTGATCGCGATCCTCTGCTGTTCTTTGCGGGCCGGTATCGCAGATTCGAAGGTTCGTCCTGACAATTGCAAACGACCACAATCTTAAGTGAGCATTGCTACATCTGATGACGATCGGCGAAACACCAGTCTCGAATAATCCAGTCGCGTCGCGCAGGATTGCCGGTTTTGAGGTCTCGGCTATTAGCCTGGGTGCGATGAATGTCTCTCACGCCTATGGGGCGCCTACCTCGAACGAACACGGTACCCGCCTCCTCAACGAGGCGCTCGATGTCGGCTATACCATGATCGATACCGCCGCCCTGTATGGTTTCGGTGCTAATGAAACGCTGGTCGGTAACGCTATCGGTCATCGCCGTTCGGAATACCTGCTGGCCAGCAAGTGCGGTCTGCATGGTGAAGACGGCCAGCGCGTAATGACGAACGACCCGTTGCTTCTGAAGAAATCATGTGAAGACAGCCTGCAACGCTTGCAGACAGATGTCATTGATCTTTTTTACCTTCACCGCTGGGACAAGGTCACGCCTATCGAGGACAGCGTCGGCATGCTTGGCAAACTGGTTGAAGAAGGAAAAGTGCGCGCAGTCGGCTTATCTGAAGTGTCGGCAAATACACTGAAGAAGGCGCATGCGGTTCATCCGATCGCTGCAGTGCAATCTGAATACTCGCTCTGGACGCGAGAACCGGAAATCGCGATTCTCGATGCATGCCGGGAACTTGGCACGACATTCATCGCATTCTCCCCTTTGGCGAGAGGATTTCTTTGCGGAAAACTGCGCGACATCGGGACGTTGCAGGAAAAGGACCTACGCAGAAAAATGCCGAGGTTCTATCCCGAGAATTATGCGAAGAATCTGCAACTGCTGGACGCCTTTGCAGGCCTGGCACAAGACATTGGGTGCAGCATGGGTCAACTCGCGCTGGCATGGCTGTTACACACCGACAGCAATATTGTGCCAATACCGGGCACGACCAATCTGAATCATTTGCGTGAAAACCTCGCCGCCGCAGACCTTGAAATTGATTCGACGGCGGTAGCGAAGGCAAATGAAATGATTAACCGTCACAATATCGTTGGCGAACGCTATGTAGCGACGACGCAGGCGGAGATCGATACCGAGCAATTCAGCTGAATTACCTTCGCTGTAGCATCAAGTTGATGCAAAATAGCGGGAACCAGGCAATACGTCGTAAATTCGATGTCCGTTAACCTTTTGCACCGCTTACTCATCGCACCGATACCTTACCTGCCGAAGTCGCTCGTCTGGCCATTGTCAAAGCGGTATATCGCCGGTACAGACCTGGCAAGCGCCTATAACGTAGTCGGCACTCTGAATAGATTGGGTTGTAGTGCAACCGTCGACGTACTTGGCGAAGACAGCACGTCCAAAGATGAAGTCGAGCAGGCGCGAGATCTCTACCTGGCAGCGATAGCCGGAATTGACAGCAACAGCCTGGACTGCAATGTGTCGGTCAAACTCTCCGACTTCGGACTGCGAGTAGATCAGGAATATTGCTACGCTGCCACTCGTGAGCTCGTTATACGTGCCCGGGAACGCCACAATTTCGTACGTATCGATATGGAGGATTCCTCGGTCACGGAAGTCACACTTGATATCTACCAAAAACTGCGCAACGAATTTGACAATGTGGGAACGGTCATTCAATCCTGCATGCGTCGCAGTCCCGCAGATGTGCAAAAACTTCTAGACACCGGGCCAACACATGTTCGCTTGTGTAAAGGCATTTATCTCGAACCGGAGGAAATCGCCTTCACGTCCCCCGAAGATATCCGGGTCGCCTTTCGTGAGCTACTCGAACAACTGTTGGCTGGCGGCGTTGTAAAGGTCGGCATCGCCACTCACGACCCCCAGCTTGTGGAGTATGCAAAGGGATTGATCGAGCGCTTGCAAATAGACCGCTCTCGTTACGAATTCCAGATGCTGCTGGGTGTTGCGGAGAACATGCGGGCGCAGCTTGTCGGCGACGGCCACCCTTTGCGCGTCTATGTTCCTTTCGGCGAACGCTGGTTTGCCTATTCGGTGCGCCGACTGCGTGAAAACCCGCAAATAGCCGGCCATATCGTTCGCAACCTGTTCACGCGTCACTGACCGGGCAGTACTTTTGACAGTGGTACTATTGCCCCATCACGTGTTCGTCGTACCAGCCGAGATATCGTTCCCAGCGGTCTTTCCTGAAACTCGGCCTGGAGATCCCGTGAGATTCGTCGGGATAGACCACTAACTGAGTATCGACGCCGCGGCGTTTCAATGCCTGGTAGAGTTGCTCAGAGTTTTGGATGGGGACATTCCAGTCTTCCTTACCGCCCATAACCAAGGTCGGCGTAACGATCTTGTCAACGTTCTCCCACGGCGAAATCTTTTCCCATGCTTCCTTGTTTTCCCACGGCAATCCGAGTTCGTTCTCCCACCAATACTGATAGTGATCGTGGCCGTAGTTGGCGATGTAATTCACCTCGCTGGCCCCCGTAATGGCGCCTTCGAACCTGTCCGATTTCGTAATTACGTAGTTGGTAAGGATGCCGCCATACGACCATCCACCGACGCCGAGTCTATCGGGATCCGAGTAGCCCTCGGCGATCGCATAGTCGACGGCGGCCATGACGTCAGCAAAATCCGGCACGCCCCAGTTGGCGAAAAGCGCTGCTGAAAAATCCTGGCCGTATCCGCTGGAACCACGGGGATTACTGATGACGACGACGTAGCCGTTGGCAGCCAGCAGTTGTGCGTCGGCATTGAAGGAAAAATCGTACTGCGACACAGGGCCTCCATGAATCCTGAGAATGGTCGGGTAACGTCGTCCGGGTCGATAGTCAGGTGGCATGAATATAAAGCCCTCCACCTCGGTGCCATCGGCACTCGGGAACTGAACGTTCCGAACGCTGGCCAGTTGCAATTGGGCAAGCACCTCATGATTTGTGTTCGTCAATCGCTCCAGCGTGTCATTGGTCAGGTAGAAAATCTCCGGCGGTAGATGGGGCAAGCTCATGCGAACAGCGACATCACCGGTTTCATGCAAAGAGAATCCGCGCACACTGAGATTGCCCTCGATCGGTCGATTTACGCTGCCGTTGTCGAGTTCATACTCTGCCAGGTGCCGTTCCCCACTATCTTCCAGGTTAAATAAAATTGATTGATCGTCTGGCGCGAAAACGGGTGCGCTTACGTTGCGGTCAAGTGATGCTGTCAGCACGCGAGAATTACGACCTTCCGCCGTAGCCACTGCGAGGTGATTCGTGGCGTACCAGATCAACTCAGGCTCGGTAACCGTAACGTAGGCAATCTGCCGACCGTCATTGCTCCAGGCCGGCGAGTTATCGCCGCCTTTGCCGGACGTAATCTGCCGAACATCGCGAGTCGGGGCATCACCTTCAGCTGATACAACCCAGATATCGGTATTGGCATTCGCGTCAGGTTCCGCAGTGCGATTGCTGACAAACGCGATCGCGCTGCCGTCCGGTTTCCATGCCGGTTGAGCGTCGTCGAAATCACCGAAGGTCAATTGCAGCGGCTCGGCGTCCCGACCCTCTGCAACGTAAAGGTGCGTTCGACTTCTATCGAGATACGGCACCCCATCCTGCTTGAATTGCAGTCGATCGATGACGTATGGCAATGGCTTGGCCTCGACACCCGCATCTTCGGCAGCCTCCGCCGCCAGCTCGTCCGCCGACTTGTCGGTGATCATCAGTAACATCTTCTCGCCATCGGGAGACCAGGCGAAATCGCCAACGCCCTGGTCGACAGACGTGTACTGCTGCGCTTCCCCACCGCGACGGTCAAGCGTCCACACCTGGGTCTTCACATCGTCATCGTCGCCTTTCGCTGCCAGGAACCCCAGGTATCTGCCGTCGGGACTCCAGCGGGGTGTCGATGCTGAATAGTCATCTGCGGTGAGCTGCACAACTTCGTTGCCGTCCCTGGATACCATGAAAAGCTGCGAAGACGACTCATCGGCTTCCGCATCCACCCGGTCGACAACGTAGGCTATCCATTCCCGGTCGGGACTGATCCGTGGATCGGATACAGTCTTTAAAGCCAATAGGTCGTCGGTCGTGAGGGACCGAATGCCGTCAGCCTCCTGCGCGCCGGCCGTAACAGCGTACACACACATTGATGCGATGACCGCGACCGCAGTCCTCTGAATTGTCGCCATGCTAATCCCCTGCCCTGATTCCGGATTCCGGAACGAACTCGCTTTCGGTCTACTGATCCGATTCGTCGTCAGACTCGCCTAGGCGGCGATAATAGTCTGCGACGATTTCTTTGTGTTGATTTGGAATTTCGTCTGCTGCGCTCGTGCGCACGGCGCCGTTGCCGGCACGCGCGGTCCTGGTTAACGCCATCTCCAGTTGCTCAACTGCCGCCAGTGCACGGCGGGCTTCTTCTTCGAGCAACGCGGGATTGCCACTGAAATCGGCAGCGCGTATATCGGCAGCCAGCCGGCGCAGTTCGTCGATGTCCTGCACGCTGACTCCCTGCGAACGAAGTTCCCGGAACAGCGCGATTACGTCTTGCGAAATATTGTCCGCCTGCAGATCGAATTCCCGTCTGATTTCCAGGTCACCGACTTCAATTCCGGTGGATTGCTGCAGATCGTCCCGGCCACGATTCGTCACAGCGCCATTGCCGCGACCAACCTGATTCCCTTCAGCAAGTTGTTGCAGTTCGCGCCGCAGGTTCTGCGTTTCTGCCAGTGTTTCAGCAAGACCCTCGCGCGATTGGCCTTCGCCGCGACCGTCACCACCTGATTCGGCCATTGATCTCGCACGCTGCATGTCCTCCTGCAACTGCCGCAATGCTTCAGTCACCGCACTTTCGCTGCCCGCGACATACACGGCTTCGCCCTGTTCGATATAGGCTGCTGCCACCGACATACGCGTTTCAATTTCCGATTCACGAAGCCTCTCTATGGCCTCACGAATCTCCTCCGCTGCGCCGGGCTCATTTTCGGCAATCTCCTGGGCAGTGTTTCTTGCATCCTGTTGCAACGCCTGGATTTCGCCTTGCAGGGCCCTTTTTTCGGCCGCTAACGCATACTCTTCATCGATCGTCATGCCGCTGTCGAGCCGGTTGAGGTTATTGCTGCCTACATTGATGCCACGAATCGCGTCCTGCAGTTGATTCTCCATTGCCGCCTGCGTTTCATACGCTTCACTGGCACGCTGCGCGAGATTGTCAAGCGACGCCTGCATGGCGCGCTGCATCTCTTCGCTGGCCTGATCTCTCGCACCTTCAAGCTGTCGCTGCGCCTCGCCGGCGGCGCGCTGCAATTCTTCCGGGCTGCCGCCATTGCGCATGGCTTCATCCGCATCATTCATCGCACGGATGGCACTTTCCAGGCGGCGCCTTAACTCCTCGACTTCCGGACTGCCGGACTGCTGACCTGACTGGCTGCCTGCCGACGGTGAGCCATCCTGTGACTGTTGCCCTTGCTGTTGGCCCTGTGATTGTCCGGACTCGCCTTGTTGTTGTGAAGATTCCTGCGATTGATTCGCCGCACTTTGTTGCTGCATGCGTTCGAGTCGATCCTGCAATTCCTCGACGTCACGACGCAGCATCTCCTGCTGCCAGCGTTGTGCTGGCGTCGGTGTCTGCGACTGATTCATATTGTTGGCCAGCTGCTCCTGGCGACGCGCTAATTCCTCGAGCTCGTCAATCGCTTCATCCAGGGCCTGTTGCGGTGCGTCAGGCGTCGCCCTGCTGCCCGTTTCGTACTGGTTTTTTTCGAGATCCATTTCCAGTTCGAACATTTCGGTCAGATCACGTCCCGCCTGACCGCCACCACCGCCCTGGTTGCCAGCCTGCAGTGACACGTTGATATCCGTAAACACGGCCTCAGCCGCCAGCAAGTGTTGCAACGCCTCCTGCTCGGGCAAGATCGCTGCCTCGAGCGCTAGTTCGCCGAGTCTCTCTGACGCGGGAACCATCGCTGCGCCAGCCTTTTCGAGATTTTCAACAAACAGCGCAATCTCTTCGGCGGACGCGGTGAGTTGGCGTGCCTCGGTTCTTCGCGCCAGCGTTTCTACCTGTTCACGCAAGGTCGCCTGAACGCGTGCCAGCAGCGCCGCATTGTCTGAGACATAGGCCGGGTCGTTGCGGCGATTTTCCTGTTCTTCGCGTATGAGGTTCCAGGTCGACACAATAATCTCTCGCTGCCGCTGCGAGATTTCGTCCTGTTGCTGGCCACCCTGCTGCCCGCCACCGCCGCCGGACTGCTGCGACTGCGAATAACGTCGGTCGAACGGCTGGACATCGATGAAGAAAATATCGGTGCGCGCCGAGTTTTCACGATCTTCCGCGACCGCGTAATAGGAAATCAGGTCGCCGGGAACCAGGGCTTCAGCGGTCGAATTTGCCGACAGCGACTCCAGGAAAAACACGTGATCGGCCTCGGCGACATTTGTCTCAACCGGCAGCTCAACGGTCAGCCAATCGCCTCCGTTGACCGAGTAACGCAGCTCGAGGCCTTCAAGCTGAAAATCGTCCTGCGCGGTAATACGCGCCGTTACTTCCTCGATACTGCTCGCACTCCAGTCACGTCCCGGTCGCGCGAATTCAATCTTCGGCAATTCATCCTCAAGCAGCTTGATAAAGTAATCATCGGTCAACCGTATCTGTTCGCCGCCTACGTTTGCCGCAACGAAATACTGGCCATCCTGTTGGACATCAAACACGGCAGTCGCCGAATTACCATCAACCTTTAACTCGATTTGCTGATCATCCACGACCAGGTCGCCGGCCGTCATCTGCCGGTCAGCAGTTATCCGGACTTCGATCCGGGTCTCTGCGATCGCGCGAACATCCCCACCGGGATCGTCCACCTCGTCGGCCCTTCCCGTCCATTCGGGATATTGGTAGGTAACGGCCAGATTTTCGACCACAGGAAGATCAACGACCTTCACTTCGTAACTTGGGCTGCGTACGTTGGCTGCCGATACGTAGTACTCAAGTGGCTCGCGCACCGAGAAAAACGTGAACTCGAAGTTTTCGGCGAGATCCGCCATTTCGACCTCTTGCCAATCGCCATCACCGAAGCGCGCATGCACCCACGCCTGCCCGGGCTCAAACCCCTGCATGACGGCGCGCACGTTCACCGTGCCTCCCATGCGAATGCCGTCGTTCCCTGGCGTTACATTGATACTCTGCGGTGGCAGGAGATCCGAAAACGCCCAACCGAACCACAGGTGGCGAACGCCGTAGGCATAGTTGCCTGGCCCCGCGATGGCAAAAAACAGTAATGCGGCCGCAGCGATACTGGCCGTTCCCAGGGCCAGGGAAAACTCCTGCTTGCGTACCTGCTTCTCAACCGGATGATCCCGGGCAATGCGCAGCGAGTCTTCGGCCAGCAGTTCCGACATGGGATTCTTGCTGCCGTCAATTTCCATCCAGGTCGTTACCCGACCTTCGAACGCTGGCGTCCGTTCTTCGATATCAGGCGCGCCATGTTCGCTGACTTTTCGTCCGGGCAGGACGACCAGCCACCACGCAATCGCCGCCAGAACCGCCAGCAGCAGCAGGCGCGACGCGATGACGATGTCATTAGGAAAGCCCTGACGGATGGCAACTGTTACCGCCACCAGGGTAATGACAAGGGCTGTAACCAGGAGAATCGCGCCACCGCGAGCCCGCACGAGTTGTTTCAGGCGTTGCCTGAATTGAGACAGGTATTGCTCAAACTCATTCGTCGAACTCATTCGCACTCCGTCAGGCGCGATTTCACTGCGGCGGGCAAGCGCCTGCCGATACGTTTCATCTTATTGATCAGATAGTTACGGAACACACGGTGATTTCGCCCGCCACTGGCGGCTTTCAAAAGGGAAACACGCCAGGAATCCGTGGATGTAGTTTATCTTCCTTGCAACAAGATAGTCTTCAATATGATCGCAGAATCCTCGTGTGGTTCACACCTTATCGACGGAATATCTACAGAACACTCAAATTTGCGGTGGGAAGGCGCAATATATTCCCGTTCACACATTGGAACGGCAACCTGAATTGGGGTGGGGCCGGTGTCCACGCACGTGCGATTCGCGCCTGAAACCGGCCCGCCAAAATGGCTGATCGTCTAGTCTGATGACATCAGTTTGAAACCCATCGATGTCGATGGCCCGAAATCCATTACGCCTTTCGTCGAATTCGGGTCGGTTCCCGGAATAAACTGTGCCGTCGTATCACCCGCGACTGACACGTACGAATTTCCTTGAATTCTCGCCAGACCGCTAACTTTGAAAAAGCCGATCGGTATTCCTGCCGGTGGACCATTAGGCGCATTTACGCCATTGAATACAAATTTCAGGAAACTGAACTGGACTTTGCAACCTCGCTTAAGCTTCCAGGCGCCATGGCCGTCACTGCCATTCCACGGCGGCACCGGGCCACTGGGCATCGCATTGGGATCCGGAAAACTATTCGAATGCAATCCGGAATTGGTTTCAACCAGCGTTCGATCCGCGTGCAGAGTCACCAATTCCTGGAATGGAAAAGGGAGTTGTTCAAAATCAATCGTGATCAACCAGGATCCAACCGGCCGGCACCGGTCTTTCCAAGAATAGTCTGCAGCGGCCTGAGCCGACAGGAAGCATCCCAATAGAAACATTACTGCTATTCGACTTCTCATTTTCACTCTCCTCTGGGTCTGAATCGGACCGTCTGGCACCGATATCCAACACCGTGCAGCGGACACGGAACCGGAGTCCTTAGGAAACTATGAGGGAATGATTAGGAATGGGCTGGTGTGCGAAAATGAACTAGAAATGACCGCAAAACGGTTCCGGGTTCACACCACGACACAAATCAGGCAATTCGTGAGTCGCCCAATATCGGTCGAGGCCCATGGCCTCGATGACCTCGACAAACTCAGGCGCAGCGCGAACATCTTTGAATTCCGGCATCCAGACGTCGCTGGCATAGGCGCCATCCCCGGCAGTGCCACGGACCAGTGCGCTCAAGGCCGAATCCGGCAGGCCCAGCATGGCAAGCTCTCGCGCGAAAAAATTGTCCCGGCTCAGACCCAGCGGAATGAGTTGATTCAGAAATTCCGCCTCGGCGATTTCGCCCTTCATTGCCGCTACCAGCAATTCTGTCGCGCCAGGGTCGATGCCAACCACACGGTGATACCGCAGCATCGCGGTTGCGAAATCCTGCGCGTTGTCATTCCTGAAGGCGTGTAACGCCAACGATCTACTTGCCATCATTGCGCCCAAGCTGTCTGCATGATTCGCGGCCGCAAAGAGTGTCGGATCGTCGTCAAACAATTCAGCAATTTTCGCTCTCACCGAAATAGTGGATCCAGCCAGTGGATTGAGCCGCAGTGCCGTTTCCACACTTGTTCGCGAACGCTCTAAATAGCCCAATGTGGCCTGCACTTCACCGTACCATTGATGGGCCTGTGCATTACTGGGCTCGACATCAAGCACTGTTTCGAAAAGCCTCATCGATTGTTCATAGTCCCCGCGGTCGGCGGTAAGCGCCGCCATGACCATTAGTGCATCGACGTTGTCAGGGTTTAACTCAAGCGCTTTACGACTACTATCTTCTGCCAGTGATTGCGACTGTGCTGCGTCCAACTGCAGATAAACGCGACTAATCAGGTAAAGCTGTGCAAGCCCGGCGTAGGTTGGCGCAAACTGGGCATCAAATCGAATCGATTCTTCGAAATACGCCTGTGCATTGCGCAGAGAATCCTCCGTTCGCGCATGCAGCGCTGCCCTGCCTTTTAGAAAAAAATCGTATGCGTTAGCGGCTGCTTCCCTGGTTCCGCTTCGAGTCCCGAATTGAATTTTGGTCCCGGTATCGGCAAGCATCGCCAGAATGCTGTCGGCGATTCGTCCCTGCGCGTCGAACAGATCATTATCGACGACGTCAAGAGTTACGGAAGCCAAATGCGCACCAGTACTAACTTTGATCAACTGAATCGTAATTCTTTGAACGCCACGCTCTTCTCTTACGCTGCCTTCAATTATTGCACCAACATTGAGACGTCCACCTATCTCCTCGGCCGTCAATTCCTGGCCGCGAAAAGAAAACGACGACGTGCGCGCGGCGACGGCAATGTTTTCCTGTTGCGCGATGACATGGATTACTGATTCGGCCAAACCGTCACCGATGTAGCCTTTGGATTCGTCGCCTGTCAGGTTTACGAATGGCAATACGGCAACTGATTCAACGTTCGATTGCCCACTTGAATTGTAGATAAATGCAAACAGCGCTAATGACGCAATGCATACGGCGACTACGGCCATCGGTCGATTAATGGGATTTGCCTGCCGACCTGTTTTGGGGGCCACGGACGGCTCGATAGACTCAGGGGGACAAATTAAAATGTACCCTCGCCGCGATACCGTTTCTATGAATCGGGGCTGTTGCGCATTGTCACCCAAAACGCGGCGCAATTCGTGGATTGCACGAGTCAGTACGCCCTCTGCCACGGACTGATTCTGCCAAACACTATCGAGGAGCTCGTGCTTCGATACGACTGTCCCATGCCTGGCGACGAGCGCCAAAAGCACCGCCATCACTTTGCCTTCGAGCACCTGTGACTCATCATTGGCGGTAACGCGATTAAGGGAAGGATAAACAGTCCACTCGCCCAATCGGAAGTCCTGTTGACTATCAAAACTCATTAGCTTGTCTCGAGCGACAAATTCTTTTCAAGCAATTATAGGCAAAGCTATCGCAACAAATAGAGCGTTTAGCGTCGCAAAACTATACGGTTGGAAAAATTGCATCATGGTCCGGCAATGGAACCAATATCGCGACACCACATCATGACACAGGTAATCGGTGGTAATTCTGTGGAAACCGTACCGCCCCTGATTCGCCGTGAGAACGACATCGAATTCCCGGGAGTATCGTTGCCGAGTGATCAGATCAGATCAACCCGGCAGACTATGGCGAAAATTTTTTACTCTTAGGTTGACCATTCCACCTGCAACGCCGCAGGCCCTCTGAACTGGATCGTCTCTATAAAACTGAATTCCTGTGGCGTCGTCAGCCGCATGTCCGGTATTCGCTGGGTGAGCCGTTCGAGCATTATTTGCAGCTCGAGCCGCGCAAGCGGCGCGCCCAGGCAGAAATGCGCACCGAATCCGAAACTGATATGTGAACGCGCGTTGCCGCGCTCGAGGTGCAGCTTTTCGGCATCGTCAAATACGTCACCGTCACGATTCGCAGAGGCCAGGAACAGCAGCAAGCGGGAATTCTCCGGTACCTGGACGCCGGCAATTTCGACAGGCTCAAGTGTCTTGCGGCGCCATGCCACTACGGATGGGCGATAGCGGAGTAGTTCCTCAACTGCATTCGGTATGAGATCCGGATCTTCATGCAGTTTGCGCCAGCTTCCTTCGTTTTCAAGCAGTGCGAGTACGGCGTTTGCCGACATGTTGCTGGTCGTCTCATGCCCGGCCAGCAACAGGCCGAACACTGTCAGGGTAATGTCCATCATCGACAGGATGCTGTCATCACCGTTCCGGCTTGCGAGCATGTCGCTGGGAAGGTCCGCCCCCGGCGATGCTTTTTTGCTTTCCACATGCCGGATGCAGTACTGCCAGTAGTCGACCAACTCGTGTGCAGCTTCAAGCTGCTTTTCTTTCGTAAGTTTGCCGAATATCAGCAGCAGCCGATTGTCCGCCCAGCGCTTGACGTTGCCGACTTCGTCATCGGGGATCCCGAGCAACATGAATAAGACTTTGGCAGGCAGCTCGTAGAGCATTGCCTCGACCAGGTCGACAGACTTTTTGCCAATGAATTCATCAATGGTGGAATCAACCAGCGCGCGAATTCGTGGCTCGAGTTCAGCCATGCGTTTCGGCACAAATCCGATCTGCGCCAGTCGGCGAACGCGATCGTGACTTTCCACGTCCGCATTGGCGACCAGGTTCGACTTGCCCGCGAAACCACCGTCCTTTAAACACTGCACCGTTTCAGCCGAAAAGGGCACAAGGGGTTCCATTGCGATTTCACATGAAAACCGTGTCGTGTCTTTGAGAATTGCTTTGACATCGCTAAAGCGCGTGACGGCCCAGAAATCAATGTCTGGCAGGTACGTAACCGGATCTTCTTTCCTCGCAGACGCGTAAATCGCCTCGAGTTCCGCATTGCCTAGCTTGAAGTTATCCGCAAGCATACCGACGGGGCAGGCGTGAATTTCTGAGCTGCTTGTTGTATCGGCCATGCTGACTACTCCTGCGGCTGTCGGTTATTGCACGTTGTTCGATCCGTTAACGCAGTCCACGGATCAGGCTCGTTGTGCCGTCAGGTGCACATTACCCAGTATCGATTCGGCGATTGCCACGATCGCCAGAAGCAGCAACAACCAGTGCCAGAGTTCCACCGTTTCCGTTTCGTCAGTGGCAGTAGCGACAGCAACAGAAAGCGCCTCACCGCCCGTTGTATTCTGCCACCGGTCGAGGACATCCTGGGTCAGTTTTCGAAGGTCCGATTCCAGTGGGTCGATGTTCGCAGCAATCACCGTTTGACCTTGCGGCGTATACACCTCATAGAATCCCGTTCTGTTCAGATTGACCTGCTGCTCGCGGGTTGTGTCCGCCAATGAAAGAATGGTATTGCCGTCGGGATCGACCACCTGTCCGGACGTATTGCCAGTAAGTGACAGTGGCAGGCTGGCACCGGCGGTATAGGTCTTCGCAATTTCATTGACTCCCGAGAGATATCGCGCGGCTTCGATAATGAAACTGACAAAAACCGGGCGTACTGGTAAGTCGCTCCAGCGATTATCCAGGTTGCCGGTCAATAACAGCAGTCGTCCGACACCGACTCGACGCTCAATAAGAAAAGGTTCGTTATTCTCTAGCCGGATCAGGACTTCATCTCCGTCCTGAACGACAACCGGCATGCTGCGTGTCACGTTGACGCTCGGCCAACCTTCCGTTTGTGCGAGCGCCGGATGGCGTACGTCTATCTGGCCCACAGAAAGAAACTCGTCGGCCTGCGTGCGCACACTGCTGGAACTGTGACGATGACCAGTCAGTGGCAGGACTTCCATTGCAGCTGCCCGCTCGCCCGCGAAAGCCAGTATGTTGCCACCACCCTGCAGGAATTCGTTCAACGATTGTTCAAGCTGAGGATCGACCAGACCAATGTCATCGACAACGACCCACGCATAACGACTCAGAACGCGTGCATCGAAATCGCCGGCGACCAGTGCCTCGACCACATAATCGCCAGCCGATTCAAGCGCCGCGGAAAGATAGGTGAGCGGCAGTCCGCCCGCGTTCAGGGTGATCAGCGGAATCGTAGCTGGCGGTTCGTTACTGACAACGTGATACCAGCGATTATCAATCTGCAGGTCATCATCAGCATTGATCACGATTTCCACCCGGTTCTCGCCAGACTCGTAAACCGGTGGCTCGAATCGAAGTGTCTGCTGACCGATCTGGCTTAATCCCCGGGTTTCGACGACAGCCCCGTTGACCAATAACGCCATATCGGCGATGCGTTCGCGGTCCCCCGCACCGGTGACGCCAACCTCAATGCTCTCAGCACCGTCGCGCAGGAATTCCACCGACCAGTTAAAAGGCTCTCCTGTGCCGACGACATGCGGCGTCAGGTCCACGATCCCGGCCGGCACCAGGTCCGAAAAACGTACCGGCATCGCACTAGCCTGGTAGTCACTGATGAAATGCAGGGAAACCGGCTGCGGCAGCGTCGCGGCGATGCGTTCGACAGCGCTCATTACTTCGCCATAGTTCAAGTGCAGCTCGCTAACCGACAGTCCAGCGACCGCCGCCCGCTGAGCTGCTTTGTCGTTGCCGAGCTCACCTGCAATCCGTAAGGCATTATCGGCTGCCAGCACCTGAATCAGTGCATCTCCGGGCGCGGCGTCAATGGCTCGCCGCGCTTCTCCCTGGGCCTGCGAAAATACACCTTCCCGACCCATTGACGCAGATGTGTCAACGACGATCAGCCGGGTTCCGGCGGCTGTTGCCATGACGCTGTCCGGCGCAACCGTAAAAAACGGCTTGGCGAACGCTGCTGCAAGTAATGCAAGTAGTGCTACTCGTAGTGCCAACAAGACAAAGAATTTTAGTTTTCGACGCACGTGGACCTGCTGCTTTGCGGTTTCCAACAGCATCGCCGAACTGAATGCTTTCCGTTCGGAACTCTGCGTTTGTAAACGGTGCAGCCAGAACGGCAGTGCAATAGCGAATGCCCCCAATAGGAAAAGTGGCGCAAGAAAACTCACTATTGCCGCCTCTGACGGAAGAGCAGGTAGTTACGCAATGCCTCATCAAGAGAATTGCTGGTATTCACCAATACATGGTCGGCACCGATGCCCGCGGCCGCGCTTTTGAGATCGTCAATGTGTGCTCGAATTCGCTGCGGGTACGCTTCACTCATGAATTGTGGCGCGACTTCGATTGCTTCGCCTGTCTCGAGATCCTCAAGCAGCACATTGCTCTTGAATTCAGGGTCGAGCTCCTGTTTGTCCAGCACCTGGAAAAAGACGACGTCCTGCCCGTGCCAGGCCAGCGGCCTGACACCGGCAAGCAATTCCTCGATGTCGCAATAGAAGTCAGAAATGACGGCAACCAAACCGCGGCGAGTCATGGTTTCCCGAAACTTGTCGAACGGTTTGTCAAATTTTGTGCCTGTGGACGCGGTTGCGCTATCCAGGCAATGCAGAACGCCCTGCATCTTGCCACCGCGAGATGACGGGGCCCGGTAGTCCCTGACCTCCTCGTCAAAAATCATGCAGCCGACCGCATCGTGCTGTCGTGCGGCCAGGAATGCCAGGCTGGCGCCAAGAAACTTGGCGTAATCAAGCTTGGACACCGGCGGACCACCAAAGCCCATAGATGCGCTGGCATCGACCAGTATCATCAGATGGGAGTTCGTATCGCCAAGGAATCGCTTGATATAGGTTTTCCCGGTGCGGGCATAGACGTTCCAGTCTATAAACCGCGGATCGTCGCCCTCTGCGTAAGCGCGGTACTCCGCGAACTCCTGGCTGAAGCCAAA